>NZ_CP166625.1:1479375-1831250 GCF_041320595.1 Pleomorphomonas sp. PLEO | reverse complement strand
AGCCAGCTTCACGCAATCAAGCATTTCCTGACCGCCTCCTAAACTCCAGAACCTCAACGCTTTTGAGAACTAGCTCAGAAACCCAATCAGATAGGCTTCGCCTAGCATGGTCAAAGCTTTCCTCGTTATTTATAGTATACTTCCATCCGGCGTTTATTATATCAGCCAACGTTTTTGGGGCCCTAGCCGGAGTAGAATTCTCGAACATATGTAGAATATTATCTGTCTCCAAATCGCTCGGCATGTGCATAGAACATGTTTGAGCTACCATTTCTTGCGCATCTTGAAATATATGTTCGCCCAGAATCTCCACAATCGAATCTGCGCACCTAAGAATAAAAGAATCAGATCTATTTTCAAATTTAAGCGGAAGCTCACTAAATTCTGCTTCAAATGAGGTAAAATCAACCTTTGCTAGATCGTATCCACCATATTGTTCTATAAAGCGAGCGCGCACGCCTAGCTCTGGATATGACAGGCTACGCATCTGTCCGTGGCTTGGAGCAAGCAAATAGTGGAAAGCCAGCGCAAAGCTAGAACCGAATAAAGCTACGCCAATGGCGTCGCAAAAAACCTCCTCCACATGCTGAAGGCAAAGCGCAGTTATATCGTCGATAATTTGCATGAAAAACATGTTCTGCCGAAGTTGAGCGGCAATCGGCTGAAGATGGCTATGCTCAGGAAACGCAGACCGGAATTCATGCCACCTACTAGTTATATAGTTCCAAGCTAATTCATCCACACGAGTCGTGTAAACTTTCTCTAGATTTCGGTCCACCCATGCACAATGACCGAGCTCATGCCCCGCCAGCGGAAGTATAAGAGCATTCCCAGATTGGTAAGTGGGCATCCCGATCAGAGCAAAACCAGGAAGTATGGAAACATTCAATGGGTACGCTAGCGGTGACGCGTCCCATTCTGAAGACATTACCACTCGCGCTTGTGGTCCGATCAAGCTCTTCGCTATATGGACAATTGCGTCATAAGTCTCAAAGCTATTTCGAACGTTAGTTGACCGCAGAAGAAAACCTAAGATCGGTAAATATTGCGTTATACGTTCATTAAGCGTTACGCACACTCTGTTTAAGGATTCTGTGTCACCAGACCGAGCCGCCTTCTCAAGGCGCCCCCGGTGCTCTTCAAAGAAAGTCCGGACGATGCCTAAAGCGGTCTCAGAATCCGGGTGAGGAAAATCCGAGAGCATCAATTTGTCGATTTGGGCAATAATCGCATCCAGCTTACGCTGACTGCTCAGCTCAACTTTCATAGTTAAACAGCCAGGTACGAGACCTCTGGCGTGCTTGCATTGCGTCTGGAATCCGGCCAAACGCTTCCGCAGCCAGAGTGCGGTTCAACCCCAAGCAAAAATTTTTGATCTGTGCCAAACCCTCCTTAGGAATATTCGATAGATTCCCAGAGTCCACTTGAAGCAAAAGATCTATTATTGGCTCAAGTTGTTCGGCTTGATTTACAACTACACCCGAGGAGGCATAGGCCTCCCCATAGGCATAAGCTTTCCCATATAAGCTAGCAATTCTCGCCTTACCTAGAAGATCGTTCTTGCTATAGACGCCGCCGCCATTCGAGCCGATTAACGCTTCGACCAAGGATCTTAAAGCTGGAGACTCGACTTTTTCGCCCGAAATAACTTCCTGAATCTCCATGGCAGCATCCAGGCTTTGCTCAACAGCTAAATCCCGAGACATCCGGCTAAAGGCTATCGCATGCGTCATTTCATCCCCCGACATCCTGAAAAAAATGTGCCGCTTTCCGAATTTAATCTTTCTACATTAGCAAAGCTTTAACTTGCCTCTTGAGCATACTTGATTCTTATAATAGGGCGATAGCTAGGCGTAATTCCACATATTGTATTAGTGCCGCACTCCTCAAGAACCCTTTCCGACAGCAAAAGCTAGAGCTCCTTTTCGACGAGGCGCCAAAAGCTTACAGCGTGGACCTCGCGTAGAATTCGGTGATCAGCTTACCCATAAAGTGACGGTTCGCGAACTAGCATTACAAAGCCCGCTCCCTTCCTCCTACTTCCACCCCAGTTCATCGCGTATCTCCATGCTAGGGATCAGTCGTCGCCACCGTTCTGCAGGCGATAAGCGAGCGATAGGCGGTACGGCCCCCAACGTCCGCATCCGCTCGCGCAGGCTTTCGCAGGCCGGCGTCGATGAGGCGGACATGCAGGGTGGACCAGGCCGCGAGGATGGAGAGCGGCGAGGCGCTGCCGCCGAACACGGTGCTCTTGTGATTGATGTTGGGCGCGAGCGGGGCGGCAAGGGTGACGCCGCCGTCGGTGACGGACCGCACCGACACCCCCACCGCCTGGGAAAGGGGGATCTGCTCGTGCAGATAGCTTTCGAGGTCGTGTCGTTCCATCTCGGTTTGTCCACTCCGGCGCCGCGAGCTTTGCCGGGCAAGGCGCCGGGGCAAGCTACCCCAACGCCCTCTCGGGGGCAAAACACGGTCTATGAGGGGCGCTGCCGGCGCCCGATATATCCTTCGCGCTTTATCCTGCCTGAGGTCCCCGCCTGCGCGGGGATGACAATCTATACCCATGTTTTTATTATATAAATTTGTCATCCCCGCGCAGGCGGGGACCTCAGGCAGAAGGCACCAAGCGGTTGATATAAGGCCCCATCCAACTTAACCGGGCAGCGAAGCCTCCCCCTCCAACCAACATCCCCCATTGACGTCACAGCGTTTCACCCCGATACGGTCAGGCCAAAGACATGGCGGCCACCGCCACACAATCTACAGGAGCCAATTGTGAGCCAACCGACCGTAGCAGACGCCATCGAGCGGGTTTACGCATCTCTGCAGGCGGACAATGCCGACATCGACCTGCACATCGCCACGCTCAAGGCGGCGCTGGCGCAGGAGGGCACGAAGGAAGCCGTGTTCGATCCGGCTCGGATCCCACATGGCAACCGCTCCGGTCGGAAGCTGATGCAGGCTTACTTCCGCCAGCGCGGGGTGACGGTGAAGTTCTCGGGCGCCTGAGGGCTTACGGGGGAAGATCGCGTCCGGCGCCCGATATGTCGCGCGCGCCCCTTCCTGCCTGCGATGGCGAAATTATAGAGTAGAAACATATCGATAGATTGTCCTCCCCTGCGCGAGAAAGAGGGGCTCGGGCAGGACGGAGCGATCGGCTAATCACCCACGGGCGGACGAGCTCGGCGGCTGGCCGCTGACGGGGCCGGACGGCTGGCCCCACGCCGTCCCGGTCGCGGGAAATCTTCGCGTCGATCACAGCCTCGCCGCGCGGGAGGCGTTGCGAACCGTTCGCGACATCGGCCCTGTTCATCAACATGCTGATCGTGCCCGAACGCGCCAAGATCGCCCGCGCACGCCTGCTGATCGACGATCTGCACAATCAGGTGCGCCCTGCCGAGGATCGGCTCACGGCAGGCAGGCGAACGCTTTGTCTGCCTGCCTGCAACCTCCGGAAGATCTGGCCGGGTGCGCGGATTCAGCGCTCGCCGCGCGGAGGTGAACGGCACTGCTTTTTGGTGGCCGGCGGCGCTTGCAGGTGGGCAGCCAAGCCCCATGCCGCGTCTCGGCACCCGCCGTTATCCGCATTATTACCGAAGCGATAATCGTAGTGGGTGCACCGCTTTCGCGGACAACCTTAACCCGGCATCAACCTTAATTTGTAACCAGATACTTCGCCGGGGTTCGGAGCTGGGCCGGTCGACGCGAGCGTCGGGTCGATGACGGCCCTTGCGCGGGCTCGACGGTCAAGGCAGTCACCGACCACCTTGGGAAGGGGAAATTCATGCGTTTTGTTTTTGCTGCCGCGGCCGCGCTCTCACAATATCGGCTGCTTCCGCCGCGGATCTTGAAACGCTGCGGCCCAGTATTCCAGATGTACCGCAAACCACCCGGACGATCGATTGGACCGGTTTCGAGTTCGGCGCGACCGGCGGCGGCAATCTGATCCAAGCCGACGGCTCCAAGTTCTTTGGGCGTACCGAGGACTTTCGGGGAGCGCACGCCAGCATTTTCGCCGGTTACCAGCAGCAGCTCGGCAATAATGTGGTGCTGGGCATTGAAGGCGACATCACCTACACGGGAGACAACGAAAAGACCTTCAACACCTTCGACTTGACCAACACCTATATTGGCCAGGAAAAGATCAGTACCGATTGGTCGGGGTCCATTCGCGCCCGCGTCGGCTATGCCTTCGACAGGCTACAGCTCTACACGACCGGCGGCTGGGTGGCGACGCGCGTCGTCGACAAGGCCGATACGACCGTCGCGGTCGGCACCTTTCACGAGAACTTCCAAGGCGTGACGGTCGGCGCCGGCGCCGACTATGCCCTCACCGACAACATCTTCGCTCGCGCCGAATATCGCTACAACGCGTTCTTCGAGCGGCAATTCGGCAGTTTGGACGAGAAACTGGCGCAGCATGTCGTCAACGTCGGCCTTGGCATGAAATTCTGAGGCTGAGCGGTTTTCCTCGCAACATCGGGACCGGTCGGAGCAATCCGGCCGGTCTTTTCCTTGCTCGGGTGCCGCCGATGTCGCGCGCCCCACATCCGCCCCTCACCCTGAGCGACCGGGAACATCCTTGACAGGGTTCATGTGTTGTTCGCGCCTGTCAAGGAGCGAAGGGGCCGTAGTGGACGGCGGGAGGAGCGGCAGCTCCGACCAGAGACCGCCACGGCCCCTTCGCTTGGCGCCTTATTCGGCGGCCGTTGGCGTTTTCTCGGCATTGCGACGGCCCGGCCGCGGTGGGGTGAACGGTTGGAACCGTTCCTTCCGCGGGTCGATGATGCCGAGATCTATCCCGGCGAATCGTACGACGCTGTGGCCCGAAGCGGTCTCCGTGATGCCGACGGGTTCGCCGACAAGGGTCTCGGAGACGAAGTAAGTTCCTCCACGCCATTTAATCTCACCGCTGGTCCGCACCCGGCGAACCTCATGATTGGCGTCGTACCAGGGCTCTTCGACCCGGCTTGGCATCGACCGTGGCGACGACCGGTAATGGTCAGCCGGCGGAGTCTGATCCAGCGCCTCGTGCGGCCGTTCGGTATTGTAGAGGCGGCGAAACGCCTCGAAGCGCTGCTGCTGTTCCGCTGCCGTGTCGGCGGGCGGCTGGGTTGTGTCCTCCTTCAGGGTCTTGTGCATCCGCTCATGCTGGCCGTTTTGCTGGGGCTTGCCCGGAGCGATCCGCTCCAGCCGAAGACCCAGCTTCAGCCAATGAACCGACAATCGGCTTAGCCCAGCGGGACCGCTTCCTCCAAAGGGCGCCCCATTGTCACTTCGCATGGCGAGCGGCAACCCGTATTCGCTAAACAGGCAGTCGACAGCAACCCGCACAGCTTCCGTCTGCTCCGGCATGATCTCGCAGATCAGCAGGTAGCGACTGAAGGCGTCGGTCACTGTCAGCGGGTCGCACCGAGTGCCGTCGCGCGTCCTGAACCAGCCCTTGAAATCGATGCACCAAGTGTCGTTCGGCTGCTCGACTGCATTGAACGGGCGCTCCACGGCAATGGGCCGCCGACGTCGGCGCGTCTCTTCGATCAATCCTGCCCGTTTGAGGATGTCGCCAGCCGTGCTGACCGCTGGAAACACTATGCTCGGATGGCGTTTCCGCAAGATCGGCAGCAGTTTTTTCGGACCCCACCGGGGATGCTCTCGGCGCAAATCGACCAGCAAATCGACGATCATATCAGGCGTCGTCTGTGGTCGATGATGCGGCGCCCGAGACCGCTCTTCCAGCCCAGCAACACCTGAAGCCAAATAGCGCCGCTTCAGCTCATAACCCGTCTGCCGGCTGATGCCATGGCGCGCACAGATAACCGTCATCGGCTCTTCCTCCCGAAGACAGTCCGCGATGAAGAAAAGTTTCTCGTCCATCCTTGACGTTTCCTTCCACGGCATCGGCAGAGCCCTCCTCTGCCGACGTCGATAACTGTCAAGGATGTCGCCGGTCTACTCTGTCAGGGATGTCGCCGGTTCGTACAACCCCACCGCCCCTTCCCTCAGCACCCCCGGCACAATCGCCTCCGCCGTCCAGGCGCCGGAGATGAACGCCGCCTCGGCACCTGGGCCGATGTTGCCGGATCCGGCGACGTAGAGGCCCGACAGCGGCGTTTGCGGTCCCGCGAGGCGATCGGCGCGCGCCAGGCCGTAGATGGCGCCGCCGCTCGCCCGGTCGTAACGGGCGAAGGTGACGGGCGAGGCGTCTTCTCTCAGCACGATGTGGTCGGTGAGGCCGGGCACCAGGCGGCTGGCGGCGGCGATCATCCGGTCGCCGACGGCCGCCTTGCGGTCGATATAGGAGTTGCTGGTGCGCAGCGCCTCGAAGTCGGGATCGCTGGCATCCGTGCCGGCAAACCAGCTCGCCGCCTCGCTTTGCGGCACCAGGGTGAGCAGCGTCAGCGTGCCGTAGCCGTCCGGAGCGCCGGTCGGGTCGGCCACCGTCGCCGAGATCACGCCGACGGCAAGGCCATCCTCGCCAACGACCCTGCTCATCGCCGCGAGGTCGGGCTGCATGTCCAGGCCGAGATGCACCATGAAGGCCGAGGCGGCGGGCTCGGCCCCGAGCATGCGGCGCCGGAAGTCGTCGGGCAGCGCCCCTTCGGGCAACAGGTTGAGGCACGTCGCCTTGAGGTCGGCGTTGGAAATCACCGCCCGCGCCTTGATGCGGCGACCGTCCTGAAGCTCGATACCAGCGGCGCGACCGGCCTCCACCAGGATGGAGCGCACCGGCGCGCGCAGCAGCACCTCGCCGCCCCGCTGGCGGATGGCGTCGGCCAGCGCCTCGGACACGCTACCCGACCCGCCTTTGGGATAGAAGCCGCCGTAAAAATAGTAGCCGAAGATCGGCGCCATGTTGCCCACCGTCAGCTCGTCCGCCTTGTCGGTGAGATAGCCGGTGAGGCCGCTCAGCACCCGCCGGGCGCCTTCATCCGGAACGAAGGTGGCGAGCAGATCGCCAAACGGCTTGTTCATCCAGGCCATGGCGGTGGGGTTGTCGCGCTGGAAGGCCAGCATGGCCGACACGGTTCGCGGCGGCATCGGCACCGAACAATGGCCCTTGCCGAGGGAGCGCATCTCCTCGCTCACCTTGCGCATGGTTTCGAACACGGCCGCGATGCCCTCGGCGCTGCCGGGAAACGCCTCGCCGAGCTGGCGCGCATACTCCCGCCAGTCTTGCGGCACCGCAACGGACGCGCCGTCGCGCCAGTTGGAGTGGCCGATGCGCACCCAGTCGAGCGTGATGCCCAGCCGGGCGAGCAGGCCGGTGATCGCCCCGCCGTCGCGCACGCCGGAAAAGTCGTGCAGGCCGCCATCGAAGCGGAAGGCGCGCACGGCGCCGGCGTGGCGAACCTTGCGGATCCAGTGCTGGCAGTAGCCGCCGGGGACGACGTGCTGTTCGGCGACGATCACCTTCAGCCCGGCGTCGGCCAGCAGCGCGGCGGACACCAGCCCGCCGAGGCCGCCGCCGACCACGGCGACATCATATTCGCCGGGCGCCTTGCCCTCGAAACTCGGGCGCGGCCAGTGCTGGCGCTGGCGGGCGGCGATCGTCCGCCCGACGATCAGCCGGATCATCACCTTCGGGCCCCAGATGCTGAGGGCGATGCCGGCCACCGCGATCCCCGTCGTCCACCAGCCCTCGACATGCCACCAGGAGAGCGCCGCAAGAGCCAGGAACAGCACGATCCACAGCGTGGACAGGATGGTGTTGATCGCCTTGAAGGCCGGGCTTGCGGCGGCGTTCGGAAACTGGACGGAGGAATAGTCCGATGTCCACGGCCGTCCCCTCGCCGCGGCGTAGAGGCCGCCAACCGCTTGCCCCAGGAGCTGCAGGGCCACCGATTGATCGGTCAGATCATAGCCGAGGTAGGTGACGATCGCCGAGCCGGAGAGCGTCAGCAGCAGCATGGTTTCAAGCGGCCGGCTCCGCCCGCGCTCGACATTGCGGGCGACGAGGAGCACGGAAATCACCGCCGCCACATCGAGCGCCGCCAGGCGATAGCCGAGCGCCGTCAGGATGGAGAAGACAATAGCCGGCAGAAAGGCCAGCTTGACCAGGAGAAGCGTTTTCATGAAATGACCGCTCGAATAGGTTGGTACTACGTGGTACCAATCTCTATAACATGCTTTGGTACTGATGGGTACCAATAAAATGGAGCAAAAGAGACCGCCGTGACAAGCGACGACGAACGACGAACAGCCATCCTGGAGGCCGCGGCCGATGTGTTTGCAACGAAGGGCTTTTCCGGCGCGACCACGGCGGAGATCGCCAAGCTGGCCCGTGTCTCCAAGCGCGATCTCTACGATCACTTCGAGAGCAAGGAGGGGCTGCTGGCGGCCATGGTGCGCGCCTATTCCACCACGCTGCCCTTCGCCGACGACCTCGGCAGCCCCGATACCGTGGACGCTTTCCTCGACCTGCTCGGCAAGTTCGGCCGCCGCTTCGCCGCCGATCTCTGCCAGCCTTACAGAACCGCCCTCTTCCGTCTGGCCGCCTCGGAAGCCGGCCGCGTCAACGAACTCGGCAAGGCCATCCACGAGGCCGGCGCCGGGCCGGTGGGCGCCTCGGTGCGGACGTTCATCGGCAAGGCCATCGCGGCCGGCGTGCTGAAGCCTCAGGACGCCGACCTCGCCATGCGCGCCTTCTTCGGGGTGCTGGTCGGCGAAAGCCACGTCTGGCAGATCGTCGGCGCCACCAACGCGCCCACCGATGAGGAAATCGCAGTCAGCGCCGACATGGCCGTCGAAGCCGTCCGACGGATCATCGCCTCATGACGGGGGCGGCGGTCGGGGGCGCCCCCTCGGACCGCCCTGGCGGCGATCACAATAGAGCGATCGCCCCGGAAGACCTATCTTCATCGCCCATCGTGGCGCATCGTTATCGCCATCACCCCTCAGACCTGGCTCTCATCAAAAACTCGACCATCACCGAAGCCGCCCACGCCTTTTGTCGACGGAGATCCACCCGATGCGCGAACTCTACGAACTCACGACACTGGCGGCGCCGCTTCTGTCCATATCGGAGGTGGCCAAAGCGGCGCGGGCCTGGGTTTCGATGCCCGAGGCCGCCGGCACGCTTTTGGGTTGCTGGCGCACGGAGATCGGCCCGCTCGGGCGCCTGCTAGTCCTGCGCCGCTTCAATGACGCCGACACCCTGCGCCGGGAGCGGCAACGCGCGTTGTTGAGCGCCAATCCGTTCAACGGCGGCGGCGTGGTAACGGGCCTGGAGATGGACAGCTACAGCCCCTTTGCCTTCCTGCCGCCGGCGCGCGCCACCCATGACGCGGTCTACGAAGTCCGCACCTACAAGCAGAAGCCCGGCGGCCTGCCGGCGACGCTGGCCGGCTGGGAAGCAGCGATCGCGCCGGCCCGCGACTACACAGCGCACCTGCTGATCAACATGTATGCGCTCGACGGCCCGCCCCGCATCACCCACATCTGGGGCTTCGACAGCCTGGCCCAACGCGCCGCGCTGCGAGCCGCCGCTTACTCAGCCGGCCTCTGGCCACCCAAGGGCGGCCCGGACAACATCCTCGAGGCAACGTCGACCATCGCGCTGCCCGAGGGCGAGTGACGCCACCTCCGGCAGGTTTACGTCATCCCCCTCAACTGATCTGCGCCATCAGCTTCATGATGTTCATCACGCCCCAGTGGTCGGTGATGACGTCTGCCTTGACCCTCAACACGTCGATCACGTCGAACGTCACCGACCGCTCGGTCGGCGCGACGCCGAGGAACGCTCCCTTGTGGGTGGCGACATAGATCTTGCGTGTGGTGACGAGATCGCCCTCGGCGAGCTGGAACTCGATCGTCGCGGTCATGTCGGGAAAGGCCGCTCGGAAGACATGGTACAGGTCTCTCGCGCCGTCCTTGGTGGGTGCGAAACCCGGTGAGGGCGTGTGATCCACGAAATCGGGGTGCATCAGGGCGTCGAAGACCTCGAAGTCGCCACCGACCTGGACCTCCTCCACCAGCCTGCGGACGATCATCTTGTTATGCTCGCTCATCATTGGTGCCCATCCATGTCGGCTCAAACGGCGAACTTGCCGCGAAAGGCGGAGTCGGTGATTTGACGGCGGGGGCTTGGCACCTCGCGCTTTCGGAGCACCTCCGGAAGAGCATCGACGCTTCCCTTCTTGCCGATGGCAACGACAGCCTGCATGGCGTATCCATCCGGCATTCCGATGGCCTCGGCGGCGCGCGCGGCATCAAAACCGCCCATGGCATGCGAGGACCAGCCGCGCAAATGGGCCTGGACCGCGAAATAGCCCCAGGCCGCGCCTGCGTCGAAGCTATAGGACGGGTTGGGAACTTCCTTGTCGGCTCCCGGCGGGATCAGCGTCGTCTTGGCTACCACGGCGATCAGAGCCGAGGCGTTCTTCGCCCAAACCTGATTACCTTCCCACAGCGAGGCCAGAATCGCATCGAATGCGGCCTCGCCACGAAAGCTGTAGACGAAACGCCACGGCTGGGCATTGAGGCCCGATGGCGCCCAGCGTGCCGCTTCCAGCAGGCCCAGCAATTCCTGTTCCGATACCGTGTCCATCGCGAAGGCCCGCGGCGACCAGCGGGCGGTGAAGAAATCCTCGATGGGATAATCGGCGATGCGAGACGGTGGGTTTATGCTCATCGGAGAACCTGCTTCCTTTTTGTTACCATCTCATTCAAGCTATTGAGACGGCGCCAGTCACGCAAGAAAGGGAGCGAGATATTACCTGGTTACCGCGTGGTAACCGGGTTGATCGACACCAGCATGGAAACAATCGAAAACAACCTCGAAGACTGTCCGATCCGCGACGTGCTTCATCGGGTGTCGGACCGCTGGAGCATGTTGGTGCTCCTCTTTCTCGAGCAAGGAACAATGCGGTTCTCCGAGCTTCGGAGAAGCATACCCGACATCTCCCAAAGGATGCTTTCGCAAACGGTCAGACGGCTGGAACTGGATGGGCTGGTGAAGCGAACGGTCTATCCGGTCGTTCCCCAGCGAGTGGAATACACGCTAACACCGCTCGGCATATCGTTGCTCGTGCCGGTCAACCTGATGAAGGCGTGGGCCGAATCCAATCATGAGGCCATACGGCAATCGCGGTCCGCCGGGCGTCCCAGCGCATAATAAGGTAGGCGCTATCGAGCTGCGAAAAGGGATTTGGCTGCGCTGGCGGCAGTGTCGGCGCAATGTGTCTTGGATAGATCATCAAAGCCGCGCGCCATTCGGCGGCGTTTGCCCAGCCATGTCGCAGGATATCACGCTGTGGGACACGATCTCCGCCAATCTGTTTCCATCGCCAACCTTCATAAAAGCCGGCTCCTCATGAAACAGGCAAAGACCTGCTTGGAGAGCCCAAAAAATCACATTCTGCCAAAGTGTTGCAACAACGTGTTTCTACTTGCACGGGCCCATGCTCATTGCTAAATGTGCGGATAATGATTCGGTAACTATATTTGAAGGGGCGCTAACCCGATGGTCCTGAAACGAGGGCAGAGGGGCGTTCGTCGATTGGCTCTCTTGAGTATGGCGTCATTGGCCATGTCAGGCGGTCCGGTTTTCGCTACGTGCACGACGACGGGCAACGTGACGTCGAGCAACTGCGACGCGAATTCCATCCAGGTTCTGACTGGATCGGGCTCGTCGTCGCTGACGGTCTCCGACGAGACCACCAAGAGCATCGAAATCGCGCCGAGTTCGACGTCGGCGACGCCGACCAGCCAGACTCTGACGATCACCGGCGCGACGACCATCAACCGTACGGACTACAGCGCGGTCTATTCGGAGACCTTCGCCCCGGATCATACGCTGACGGTCGACATCGCCCCCACGGTGAACATCACCGCTGTCGGCGGCTTCGGCGCGATCTGGCTGCGCAACGACGTCTCCGGCGACATCTCCGTCACCAGCGCTGCCACGGTCACCGCCACCGACGGTCCGGGCATCACGGCGACGTCGAACCTCGGCCACGTCACCGTCGTCAACAATGGCGCCGTCACCTCGACCAATGATCGCGGCCTCTACGCGGACGGCAGCGGCACCACCGGTTCGCCGACCCTCGTGTCGATCACCAACAACGGCACGGTTTCAGCCTATCTCGCGGGCGCGCGCGCCATCGCCTACAACGGCACCGCGAGCGTTACCAACACGGGGACGGTCACGTCGGCGACCCGCCAGGGCTTGGTTGCCTGGTCAAGCGCCGGCGACGTCGTCATCACCAACTCCGGCACGGCCACGGCCCGCGACGACAACGCCATCCAGGCGCTGAGCGAAACCGGTAACGTCACCATCACCAACTCCGGTACGCTTCGGGCCTACGACGACACCTCGATCACCGATGCCGGGTCCGGTCACAATGGCATCCAGGCGATCGCGCAGACCTCCGGCGATGTCTCCGTCACCAACACGCTCACCGGCGACATCCTGGCGCGCGACGATGTCGCCATCTACGCGAAAACCGTGTCCGGGACGGTAACGGTCGACAACGCCGGCTCGGTCTCCGGCCTCGGCGGCATCAGTGCCACCAGCGCGGCCGGCAACGTCTCCGTCACCAACTCCGGCACCATCACCGCCACGGCGACGTCCAATCCGGTCGCGGTCGCGCTCTCCGCCACCGGCACCGGCTCCTTCAGCAATTCCGGCACCGTCAATGGTGGCTTCACCACCACGGGCGGCACCAACACCATCACCAACAGCGGAACGTGGAACCTGCTGCCCTCGGGCGTAACCGGCGCATCGTGGACGAGCACCGGCACCACCACCTTCACCAATACCGGCACCTTCGACGTCGCCGGCGGCAGTGCGACCATCTCCGGGCTGGCCTCCTTCGTCGTCGGCAACGGCGGCCTGTTGAAGGTCGAGAACGACGGCTCTCTCTCCCTCGGCAGCACACCGCTCACCGACGACGGCACGCTGCGGGTCGTCACCGGAGGATCGCTGACCACCGGCGCCGCCGGCATCGCCTCGACCGGTGGATCGAACGGCACGGCGGAGGTGGCGGGAGCCGGCTCGGCGTGGACGGTCGACGGTCGCCTCGGCGTCGGTGTTTCGGGCACAGGGACCCTCACGGTTTCGGCGGGCGCGACGCTCACCTCCGACAATGCCCTGATCGGTTGGAACGCCGGCAGCACCGGCACAGTGACCGTTTCCGGCAGTGGCAGCACCTGGACCAACGCCAACGCGCTCTATCTCGGCAACGGAGGCAACGGCACGCTCAACGTCGTCACCAGCGGTCAGGTGACGAGCGGTGAGACCTACATCGCCGCCGGCGCCGGCAGTACCGGTTCGCTCGTCGTCTCCGGCAGCGGATCCAAGTTTACCGATACCGGCATGCTCTACGTCGGATACGCCGGCTCGGCCACCGGTTCGCTGGCGATCTCCGGCGGCGGCACCGTCGTCGACACCCGCGCCAACATCGCCGACGGGATCGGCTCGTCCGGCTCGGCCACCATCGCCGGCAACGGTTCGACCTGGACCAACAGCGGGGCGCTCTATGTCGGTGGCGGCGGCGTCGGTACGATGACGGTCTCGGCTGGCGGCACGGTCACCAGCACGATCGGCGCCATCGGCAATCTGGCGTCGTCGAGCACCAGCAGCGTGCGTGTGACCGGCGCTGGATCGTCCTGGACGACGAGCGACGAGCTCTTCGTCGGCCTCTACGGCAATGCGACGCTGGCGGTTGATTCCGCGGGCACCCTCACCAGCGCCGGCGCGGTGATCGGCCGGCATTCCACCTCGTCGGCGACTGTGTCCGGATCCGGTTCTTCCTGGTCGACCGGCGCGATATCGATTGGCGGCGATGCGGCCGATCCCGGCACCGCGGGCAACGGCACGCTCGCCATCTCGACCGGCGGCACGGTCACCAGCACGACGGCGCGTTTGGGCGATGTCGCCGGATCGACCGGTACGGCCACAATCTCCGGCAGCGGCTCGACCTGGACCCTGTCGGATCGGATCGGCGTCGGCACATCGGGCACCGGCTCGTTGACCGTCTCGGCCGGCGGCACGGTTTCCTCCACCGGCGGGATCGTCGGCTGGAATTCGACAGGGACAGGCACGGCCCTGATCACCGGCTCGGGCAGCCGTTGGGCCAACACCGGCGTTCTCTACATCGGCAATCAGGGCGATGGCACGCTGACGGTCTCCGCCGGTGGCGCCGTGACCTCGACCGATGGCTATGTCGCGACCGAGAGCGGTTCGACCAGCAGTGCCACCATTACCGGAAGTGGCTCGGCCTGGACCATGTCCGGCGACCTCCTCGTCGGCCACAACACCGGTTCAAACGGCACGATCACCATCTCAGCCGGTGGCTCGGTGTCGAGCCTCCAGGCGATCCTCGGCGATCTCGCCGGGTCGAGCGGCACCATGGTGCTGACCGGTGAGGGTTCGAGCATGGTCGCATCGAGCGACTTCAACGTCGGCCGTTTCGGCACCGGCTCGCTCACGCTGACCGGCGGCGCAACGCTGTCGTCCAACCGCTCCTATCTCGGCAACGAAGCAGGATCTTCCGGCACAGTCGTCATGTCCGGGGCCGGCACGACCTGGACGACCACGGGCCGGCTGTTCGTCGGCACCGATGGTGACGGCACGCTGACCATTTCCGATGGCGCGACGATCGTCGCCTCGGGGCTGGTCATCGGTTGGGGCAGCACCTCGACCGGCGTGCTCAACGTCGGCGCGGCGGCGGGCGACGCAGCGGTCGCGGCCGGCACGCTCGACGTCCCGGCGATCACCTTCGGGTCGGGCAATGGCCGGCTGGTGTTCAACTTCACCGGTTCGGATACGGTGGCCGCCCAAATCTCGGGCGCGGGTTCGCTCGAACTCTATGCCGGTGCCCTGACGCTTTCCGGCGCCAACAGCTATTCCCGGGGCACCACGGTCTCCGGCGGCACGCTGACGCTGGGCTCCTCGACCGCCGCCGGCACCGGCACCATCACCCTCGCCGGCACCAGTACCCTCGCCTATACGGACGGCATCACCGTTGCCAACGCGATAGACGTCACCGGAACTGCGACCCTCACCATTGCCAGCGGCAGGGCGACCCAGAGCGGCGCGATCACCGGCACCGGCACCTATGTCGTCACCGGTGACGGCACCCTCTACCTCACCGGAAGCTCGGCCGGCTTCACCGGCACGACCAGCGTCGACAACGGCACGCTGTCGGTCAACGGCACCCTCGGTGGCGGCGTCGAGGTCAATAGCGAGGGCACCCTCAAGGGTTCGGGCACCGTGGCCAGTGTGACGGTCCAGAGCGGCGGCACCATCGCGCCGGGCAATTCGATTGGCACGCTGACCATCACCGGCAATTATGTTCAGTCGGCCGGATCGACCTATTCGGTCGAGCTCGGTGCATCGGGCGCCAGCGATCGCATCGTGGTCGGTGGCACGGCGGCGCTCGCCGGAAGCGTGTCGGTCGCCTCAACAAGCAGCGGCTATAGCATAGGCAGCCGCTACACGATCCTGACCGCAGCGGGTGGCATCAGCGGCGCATACACCTCGTTCAACGGTACGCTGTCTCTATTTGCGACAGCGGCGCTCGATTACGACGCCAACGCGGTCTATATCGACGTCACCAAGTCGCGGACCTTCGCCTCCGCCGCGGCGACCCGGAACCAAATCGCGACCGCCGCAGCGCTCGACACGATCGACCAGGGCGGCACGCTTGCAAGTGCCGTCGCGGCGACCCAGACCGTTGACGACGCTCAGCGAACCTTCGACCTTCTGTCGGGTGAACTCCACGCCTCCCTCGCCGGCCAGATGATCACCGACACTCGGATCGTCGAGAGCGTCGCCATCGATCGCATCCGGACGGCCTTCGACACGGTCGCATCCTCGCGTCCGGCGAGCACCGAGCCCACATCGACCGACTTGACCATGTGGTCGCGCGCCCTCGGCTCCTGGAGCCGCGCCAGCGGTGACGGCAACAGCGCAGGCCTTTCCAGCGCCCTCGGCGGTTTCCTGGTGGGTGGCGACGCTCCGGTGTTCAACGGTGACGTCCGCGTTGGCATCCTCGCCGGATATGCCCGTGGCCATGCTTCCGAGGACGGCCTGTCGTCAGAGGCCGATACCAACGACTACCATTTGGGTGTCTACGGTGGTCGGCAATGGGGTGCGCTCGGGCTTCGAACCGGCGCCACGCTGACCGTCCGCGACTTCGCGACCACCCGGTCGATCTCGACCTCCACCCTCGATGAAGAGCTGACCGCGCATTATACCGGTACCACCGGCCGTGTTTTCGGCGAACTCGGCTACGGCATCCATCTTGACGCCGCCAATTTGGAACCGTTCCTCGGTGCCGACTACGTGCATGGCGAAATCGGCGATCATAGCGAACAGGGCGGTGCCGCCGCGCTGACGACCGATAGTTGGAGCAGCGATCTCGGCTACACCACGCTCGGGATGCGCGCGTCCAAGGATATAACCGTCTCCGGCTCAGCACTGACTTTGCGCGGCTCGCTCGCTTGGCGCCACGCCTTCGGCGACACGACGCCATCTCTCGTTCAGCGTTTCGTGGGATCTTCGCCCTTCTCCGTCTCGGGTGTTGCAATCGCCCGCGATGCCTTGGCGGCCGATGTCGGCCTCGATGTCGAGGTTGGCCGCTCAGCGACGCTCGGGGTGTCCTACGGTGGGCAGTTCGGCAATCGGGTAACAGAGCAGACGGCACGCGCCGATTTCAAATGGAAGTTCTGAAGCGACCAAAGAAGCGACCAAGCTGCCGACGGGGAACCTTGAGTTCGCTTGTGTTGATCGCGGTCATGCCGGCTCAGTGAGGTTTTTTGCAATGAAGCGCTTTTCTGTCATCCTGTTTGCTGTGAGCTCGATCGCATGGGGAGGCGGCTGTTTTGCGCAGGAACCGCCGGCGGCTGCCAAGCCCCCGGCCGACCAAGCCAAGGCCCTCCCCGTCGGCGCCGAGCCGGGCTCCACCACCGCGACCTATGGCGACTGGACCCTGCGTTGCCAGCGGATCGGCGAAGACGCCAAAGCCGGTAAGGTCTGCGAGGTGGTGCAGATGACGCAAATGGAAAGTCAACGGGCGCCGACCACCCAGATCGCCATCGGCCGCCTGCCCAATGATGACGGCCTGCACCTGACAGCCGCGCTACCGGTCAACCTGAGCTTTCCCAGTGAGATAAAAGTGAGCATGCCGGGGGCGAAGCCGATCACTCTGACGCCCGAACTTCGTCGTTGCTTGCCGGTGGCCTGTTTCGCCGACATGGAGCTCAAGGCCGATCAACTGAAGATGCTGCTTGCTGCCGAGACCTCGGGGACGCTCAGCTTCCGCGATGCGAACGGGCAGACGATCGCCGTGCCAATCTCCCCGCGTGGCCTGCCGCAGGCCGTCGCCGCCCTCCAAAAGGATAACTAGTCCAAAAGGGACGGACGCCGTTCAATCGCAAAAAGACGAGCGGCGCCTGCGCGGTCTTCGGCCTGCTTCACGACGCCGGCCTCTGGCCACCCAAGGGTGGCCCGGACAACATCGAGGAGGCAACGTCGACCATCGCGCTGCCCGAGGGCGAGTGACGTTCCTTCGAGCAGGCCCCGAGCGCACGGCCTGACATTTTTTGGCGCCATCCTCAACCGTCACGTGTGCGTCATATACAAATAAGATATGATGTGGCGGTCGCCGGAGCGGACCTCGCTCGGCGCCATTGAGGTGGGGGCGATGCCATGCGCAATTTCGTCAGCCAGGGGCCTCTCAGCGTGCGGGTGATCGCCGGCACGCGCGTCGTATTTCTTGCCATCGATATCGCTCCCGCCGAACGGGCCGGTCTTCTCGGCTTTGCCATCGGCCGGGTGGATGGGACGGGTCATTGCACCTGGCTGGAGGGTCGCAAGGTCTTCCCCTCGGTTGTGCCCCACCCCGCGGCGAAAGACAGCTTCCCCAGCAACGTTCACCCGATCCAGAGCCTGATCTGGTCGGACCCCAGGGCGCATCCGGGCACCACCGCCACCTACCGGGTGCAGCCGATGTATGGAACGCCCGCCGCGCCACAGCTCGGCGCCGGGGTCGACGTGGTCGCCACCACAGAGGACCCGACGACGGGCAGCCATGGCGTCTATTTCAATCGCGGCGCCATCGCCTCGCAGGCGTTTTCCGAGCAGTTCAATAACCAGCCGCCCAAGGACGAGAACGATCCCAAGGATATCGAGGTGATCTCGCTGTCGCGCGGCGCGCTCGATGCCGCGCTCGACTACATCGCCCGCGCCCAGGCCGGCGATGCGCTGCGCGTCGCCGCTTACGAATTCACCTATGTTCCCATCCTCAAGGCGCTGAAGGCGGCGGCGGCGCGCGGCGTCGACGTGCGGATCGTCCACGAGGCCGGCACCGAGCAGGACAAGAAAACCAAGAAGCAGGTGCTGACCTCGGCAACCCAGTCGGCGGCGACCGCCATCCAGGCGCTCGGCCTTGACGGCCATCCCAACCTTACGCTGATCAAGCGCACCCGGCGCCGCAAGATCCCGCACAATAAGTTCATCGTCTGGATCACCGGCGGACAGGCCAAAGAGGTGCTGGCCGGTTCGGCCAACTTCACCCCGTCGGGCTTTCTCGGCCAGACCAATGTCGTCCATATTGTCCGCGACCCCGCCATCGCAGAGGCCTATCTCGCCTACTGGCAGCAACTGGCGACCGACCCGCCGACGCCCGAGCTTTCCACCTGGACCCAGAGGAAGACCCCGCTCGCCAAGCTCGACGAGCTGACCTCCGGGCCTGGCACCACCACCTTCTTCTCGCCGCGCAAGAACGACGACATGCTGAAGTGGTATGCCGCCCAGATCGACGGTGCGACGGATACGGTGATGTTCACCGCCGCCTTCGGCGTCAACCAGACACTGGCCGATGAGTTCGGCAAGCCCAGGCCCTTCGTGCGGTTCATCCTGCTGGAAGACGAACCCGACGCCATTCTCAAGAAGGCGATGGCCGCCGATCCCAATGTCTCGGCCGCCTACGGCTCCATCCTTGCAGACCATGCCAAAAGCAAGAAGCCGTTCCCGCTCACCGATCTCGACCGCTGGTTTCTGAGGGAAGACCTCTACCGCAGCGAAGGCTTCGTGTTCTTCATCCACACCAAGTTCCTGCTGATCGATCCGCTGGGCGACAACCCCTTGCTGTGCACCGGCTCGGCCAATTTCTCCTCGTCATCGCTCACCGGCAACGACGAGAACATGCTGCTGATCCGGGGCGACACCCGGGTCGCCGACATCTACCTGACCGAGTTCGACCGCATCTTCCGCCACTTCCTGGCGCGCCAGCAGATCAATGCAATCGCCGAGGAAGGTGGCTCGCTGACCGACGCCAAATTCCTGCGCGAGGACGACAGCTGGCTCACCGGCTACGTCACCCCCGGCCGGCTCAAGACCAATCGCCAGCGCCTGTTCTTCCCCAACTGGCCCCATTGAGCGGAGAAAAGCCATGCCTCTCCATCGCTATTCGGTGCTGAAGGGCCGTCCGATCCACAACCGCCTCGGCACCACCACCTCGCCCCACTATCAGGTGCAAGTGTCGACCGGCGAGGAGTTCTACCGCATCGCCGTCAACGTCCGCTCGGAAGACGGCTCGGAGGTGGAGTTCCTGATCCGCTCGCAGTTCGAGCATCCCGTCACCGCCGGTCTCGCCGGCCTCGATCAAGGCTGCCATGGCCTGGAATCCTCGCCCGGCGGGCTGGCGCTCGACTTCATCCGGTCCAACATCGGCCAGCCCTGGGAATTCGTGCCCTTGCCGATGAGTGCCTCCGGCCCCGACAACGATCTCAACGAAAAGATCGACGGCTACGTGCAGCGCGCCATGGCCGACGAGCACGCCATGCTCTACGCCTACGGCGACGTCTGGGGCCCCGAGGCAAAGGCCGACCCCTATTTCGGCTTCAAGCCGGGCCAGGGCATCCACGACATCCATTTCAACCAGGGCAATCCGCCCGGCAAGCACGCGGCGGACAACGGCCCCTATCAGGACGGCGGCTTGCTGTTCGAGTTCCCGGCGGATAGCGGCCCCAGCCTTTGGGTCGGCATCTTCCTCAAGTTCAAGAGCCAGGCCTGGCATTCGAGCGACGATGAGGGCGCCCCGATCATCGCCGCCGACCCCGCCGCTCCCGGCCGGCCGCACACGCCGATCGAGCGCGACGCCATCCCGACGCTGACCGTTCCCGATGGCCTTATCAGGATCGTCGGCGCGCTGGTCAATGACGTCCAATCGCCCGAGCGGGAAACCGTAACCCTGCTCAACACCTCCGACAACGACGTCGACCTCACCGGCTGGGCCATCCTCGACAAGGCCAAGCACCGGCAATCGCTGATCGGCACCATTGCCGCCGGCGAGACGCGCAAGATCGCCCTTGATGGCAGCCTGCCCAATGCCGTCCAGCTGTCGAACAAGGGCGGCCTGATCACGCTGGTCAATCAGGACGGCATCAAGGTGCACGGCGTCGCCTACACCGCCGGCCAAGCCCGCCAGCCCGGTCGCACCATTCCCTTCCAGCGTTGAAGCGCGCGAAAAAACAAAGAGATAGAACTTTTCCGGTGAACCGGATTTCACCGGAAAAGCTTGGGATCTTGCGTCAGGGTTTGCGCGAAACCTCGGCGGTCTCACGGGATCGGAGCACGGCCAGCCCGATCAAGACGAGCACCGCCATCGTGGTGGCGTAGCAGATCAGCGGCCAAGCCGTGTCTCCCCTCAGCAGCGTCACCGCCAACGTTCCGGCAACGCTGACGATCAGGCTTTGGACACAGAAGTAGAAGGCCACAGCCGACCCTGCGATGTCATCAAACTGTGCCAGAGCCCCATTGGCGGTCACCGACACCGTCAGCACGATGCCAACCGCCATCATCCACATCGGCAGGATGAAGCTGACGAACGATGGCGAACCGAATAGCTCGCCAATCCCCAGCAGTGCCGCGCCGCAAATCAGCAGCGCCATCCCGCGCGCCACGCATCCCGCCGTGTCCCATCTGGCGACCAAGGCCTTGGCGAAACGCGTTGTCGCGATCATGACGAGCGCGACGGTCGCGAAGGCCAGGCTGAAGCCGATCTCCGAGTAGCCGGCGTGGTCGATGAGCACGCGGGGGGCGGTCGAGAAGAACACGAAGAAGGTGCCCATGCCGGCGCTGAAGCCGATCGTGTAAACCCAGAAGGACGGGCTCGCAAAGATCGGCAAGACGGACCGACGGGACCTTGCTTGATCCACCGGCCGCGTTTCCTTCCACCTGATCCCGGCATTCAAGAGCGCCAGCGACGCCATAGCGGCCAGCGTGACGAAGATCGCCCGCCATCCAAAAGCAGCGGCGATCAAGGCCCCGGCGATCGGGCCGAGGGCGGGCACGAAGGCCAGCATCGAACTGAAAAGGCCGTAGATGACCACGCCCTCGGGCTGGTTGGCATAGACGTCGCGAACGGTCGCAAACGTCGCAACCAACGCCGCCGATGCGCCGATAGCCTGCAGGAAACGGAAACCGACCAAGGCCGTGGCCGTCGACGACCAGGCTGCTCCGAGTGAGGCGAGCATGAACAGTGCCGCGCCGACAAGCAGGATTGGCCGTCGCCCAACGCGATCGGACAGGGGGCCGAAGATCACCTGGCCCACGCCGAGCATCACCATGTAGAGGCTCAGCGTAAGCTGGATCATCGATGGCGTCGTGTTCAGGATGCCGGGCATCGCCGGAACGAGGGGAAGATAAATATCCATCGCCAGCGACGCGAGGATGTCGAAAGGCGCCATCAGCAACAATGATGCCGGCAGCGTGTAGGCCCACGTGGGGCGTGTGGTGGTCATGACGAATAAACCGCTCGATGAGGGATACCGGGCAGCGTCTGCGCGTCAGCAATCAGATGGGATTGGTCTTACAGAGCGCCGCAACAACAATTCTGGTCGTTGCGGCTTACTTGGCTGCGGACTTGGAACCCATGCCGATGACCCCACTCTTGAAGAGCAATGTTCCTGCCTATCCCATCCCTAAGCTTGACGCAACGCCACGTCCGACGCGGAATTCGGGGCGGAGCGCCCCACCGGCACCAGCTCGCCGGGACGAAAACCGCATTCACATTGCGGGCTATGCGAAGCCGACCCACCCCCGGAAGCTGAAGCCGGCGTAAAACAGCGTCACCTCGGAGAAGCCAGCGCGATAGAAAAGCGCTTCATCCTCGTCGGATGACAGAATGGGCAGACGCGCCATCATCGTCGCCGCGGAAGCGGATGCCTTTTCAAAATCGGCAGGCGCTCGATCCGCGAAGGCAACGGACCGCGTCAGCCAGGACAAGAGATCGCCGCCGATCGGACAACTATGGTGGGCAACCACAAGCGGGGCGCCGGGTTTCAACCGCCGCCTCAACGCCTTTAGAACGTGCAAGCGCTCCTCGGCCTCAAGGAAATGCAGGGTCAACAGGCAGGTTGCCCCGCCAAACGGGCCGTCCGGAGCATCGTCAATATATCCCTGCTGCAAGCTCACGCGTGGCGCGAAACCGCCGACAATCCGTCGCGCCAGATCGAGCATCTCGGCCGAAGGATCGACCCCGAGAAGCCGCCAATCCGGTTGTGCCTCGGCAAAAACCTTAAGTTCAAGACCGCCGCCGGCGCCCAGCACCAGGATCTCCGCATCCTGGGACGCGTGCTCTGCCAACAAAAGCATTGCCATACGGTGAAGATCGGCGAGACCTGGCACCTTGTATGGCGTTTCTTCGGCGTAGCGGGCAACCATTGTCGGATCGCTGAAGGGTGACAGCTTGTCCATTTCAGTCCAATCCCGTCTTGCCGGGCGCCCAATAGGCCTTGGTGACGATATGTGCCGAGGGAATGGCCTGTTGCCTCAGCCTTTGGCGCAGCCGCTGGATGGTGCCGGCCTTTCCGGTCAGCACGAAGCGGGCGCCGGCTTCGATCCCTGCGGCGAGGCTTTCCTCCAGCACGGTGACGTGTTGGTCATCCGCCCGCCGCCCGTAGAGGGTCGCCTTGAGGCCGAGTTTTGCCACCGCCTCGCCGCTCGCAGCCACGTCCTCCACCTCGAAATGGCATGAAACCGGCCGCGAGCCCGCCGCATGGATCGCCGCGTAGGCCAGCCCGATCGAGGTTTCATCGCCATAGATGGCCAGTGGCCCCACAAGGGCGCGCAAATCCAGCGACGAGCGCGGGCCGAACACATCGCAGTCCTCGCCCACCCGAACGCCGCTGACCCAGGCGCTGCCGGGGCCATCGCCATGGGCATAGCCGAGGATGCGGGTTCGGCCGGCCGCCGCGTCCCAGTCGATCGGCGTATAGGTGCGCGTGGTGAAGGCCGAGCCCATGGCGATCTGCAGCTTCTGCCCGGCGGTCCATTCGACGCCCCGCAGCTCCGGGCCTTCCAGCGTGATCAGCCGGTAGCGGTCGCCGATCGCTTCGCTCGCCGCCACCCTGGCGCGCCGCATGAACAGGCGGATCAGCGTCCGGCCCAGGCGGCCGGGGCCCTTGGACGCCAAGGGTTCAGGCAAGGGCTCGGAGACCATCACGCAACCCGCACGCAGAACACGTTGCCGCGCCCCGGATCGATCGGCAGCGGCAGCGACAGGTAGCCGTTGGCGGGATCGCCCACATAGGCGAGGAAATCCGCCGCGAAGGCGTTCTCCGCCAGCACCGGCGCGCCGGGCTTCAGCCAGGGTTCGATGAGCTTCAACACCGGCAGGTAGAGCGAGAAGGCGCCATCGAGCAGCAGCAGATCGACCTCGCCACCGACGTCCTTCAGCGTCTCCAGCGCATCGCCCTCGCGGATCTCCACCAGATCGCCCAAGCCCGCCGCGCCGAGATGAAACTGCGAGCGCACCACCTTGGAGGTCTCAAGCTCGCTGCCGATCAGCTTGCCACCGCCGTTGTCGCGGAGGGCGGCGGCCAGATAGATGGTCGACACCGCCATCGACGTGCCGAACTCGACGATCCGCCGCGCCCCGACCGAGCGCGCCATCATGTACAAAAAGCGCCCGTAGGCCGGCGAAACGGAGAGGAAATTGCCGGCGTAGCGATGGGAAACGCCTTTGTAATCGGCCTCATCCTCGGCCATCAGATCGGCGATCGCCTGCCCAGCCGTGCCGCTGGCAAAATGAGCCTTCCTGGCGTCTTTCAGCTCGCGGTCGGACGCTTCGGCAACCCGGTGGAGCCGCTGCAGCGCTTCGGCGGCGGGGGTTTTGATCAGTGCATTCATGGCCGTGGTCTCGCAAGTCTGGCTACTTGCGAATTAATAGCGAAACGAAGCCTTGGCGTCATTACGAAGCTGCGACAGTTTGTTATTCAATCTTGCCAAAACGGCGCCGATAGGCCAGCATGTCGCATGCCCATCCTGACCGCGCACAACAAGGCAAAAGACTGGATCGAGCCGGACCACGTGCCCCGGCCGGTCGTCACCTATGGTTTTGTGGCCGAGAAGTTCGACGGCCTCGAACTGGCCCCACACAGCCACGCCAAAGGGCAGATCATGCTGGTGCAGCGCGGCGTGCTCGGCTGCGAGGTGGCCGGCGGCCTATGGATCGTGCCGCCCCGCAGCGCCATCTGGATTCCCGGCGGCGCGCTGCATACCATCCGATTGAGCGGCGCGCTGGAGGGCTACAATGCCTTCATCGACCCCGCCGTCAGCGACGGGCTGCCGCGCACCTGCTGCGCCGTGTCGGTCACGCCCCTGCTGCGCGAATTGCTGACCCGCGCGGCGCGCCTTCCGGCCCACTATGAGGAAGGTGGCGCCAATTCGCGCCTGCTGTCGGTGCTGCTCGACGAGATCGCCAACGCCAAAATCGAGGATCTTCACCTGCCCATGCCCGCCGATCCCCAGCTGCGCCGGCTGGCCGATGCGATGGTGGACGCCCCCGCCGATCGCTCGACGCTGGATGTCTGGGCCAAACGCGCCGGCCTCAGCGAGCGGACGCTGGCCCGCCGCATCGTAGAGGAAACCGGCATGAGCTTCGGCCGCTGGCGCCAGCAGCTCGCCGTCATGCTCGCCATCCAATGGCTGGCCGCCGGCACCTCCATCCAAACAGCCGCCGCCGACCTCGGCTACGAAAGCGTGCCGAGCTTCGTGACGATGTTTAGGAAAACGCTGGGCACTTCGCCGGGACGGTACATGGCGGAGAGGTATGGCGAGGGGTGAGATAGGACACCCCGGCCGACTTCGCGGCAACCTTCCCACCCAGTCGGGCTCTGGCGCTCCGCCAGATAAAAAAGACTCCGCGCCGACGCCCGACGCCGCCGTCCGTCAGGACCAAACCGATGCCGGAAGCGAACTCGGAACTGGGTAGATCCTGGGGGCGACGTCACCGCGTGTCGACCATGTCGGCGAGCGCGTCTCAACTCACGGTCATGCCGTGAGTGAAAACCCTCTCCGGCGATCCCATGTTTGCTCACACCGCGCCGCAAGGCGTAAATCCAGTCAGCGCTAGACGCTGCTGGTTGAAACTTCACTGGCAGGTCGGGGCAGCGAAGGAGCAGTGAAGATGTTGAGCAATGCCCTGCAGAATGGCTTCAACGAGCAGATCCAGAAAGAGTTCTATTCCTCGTATCTGTATCTTGCGATGGCCGCCCATTTCGAAGCCGCGAACCTGCCGGGCTTCGCATCGTGGATGAAGAAGCAGTCGGACGAGGAACGCGGCCACGCCATGAAGCTGTGGGATTATGTCTACGATCGCGGCGGCAAGGTCGAGCTTTCGGCGATCGAGCAGCCGCCCGTGGCGTTCGGCAAGCCGCTGGAGGTGTTCGAGCAAGTGCTGGCGCACGAACAGAAGGTCACTCAGTCGATCAACGCGCTCTATGGGTTGGCGGCCAAGAACGCCGACGTGGCGGCCGAGATTTTCCTGCAATGGTTCGTCACCGAGCAGGTCGAGGAAGAGAAGTCCGTCACCGACGTGATCGCACAGCTCAAGATGTCGGGTGACAACGGCTTCGCCGCCCTGTTCGTGGACAAACACATCATGGGCCAGAGGTAACGGCAGCCAACCCGGCGTGGACCGCGCGCACCGAGCCAGAATTGACTGCGCGCGAAACCGCCGGACGATCCGTGCATGGCCAAGACCGGACACTTTCGGTGAAGACTTGAGCGTTGTGCGGAAAAGTGGAAACCGGTTTTCCGCAAAAAAACAATGCGACAACAAAAAACTAGAGCACCGTGCGTTCGTTAGAACGCACGGTGCTCTTGCCGGCCAACAGGCCGGCATTTCTTTAATGGCGCGTCCCCGGCGAGGCGCCTTCACCCGAACCAGCGTCTTCTTGCGGCGCCATCACGGCAAGAGCGGGAGCGGCTTTGCGTTGGCCGCCCCAGTTTCGCTCGATCACCTCTCGTCAGGCGACCGAGAGCCCGTTGAGCGTCACGGAACTCCGCTCGGCAAGGTCGCCCACGGTGGCCCGATAGGCCAGGAAATGCGGCGTGGCGCGGTGCGCGGCGACCGCCGCGTCATCGACATAGAGTTCATCGAGCACAAAGCGGGCGTCATTGCCCTGATCGACCCAGAGGTCATAGCGCAGGTTGCCGGGTTCGGCCCGGCTGGCGACCACCATCGTGTCGAGCAGGGCCCTGAGTTCGGCGGCCTTGCCCGGGCGGGCCGAAAGGATGGCCACGATCTTGATCGGTGCAGTCATCGTCTGTCTCCTTGGGAGTGGGGCGGAGCGCCGCGGCGCCGCGCTGGTCATGCGTGTTCTCAATGGCGAACTTCTAGCGCGTCGATCAGCGCCTTGGCGATCGGGTGGTCCGAGCGCGAGTTCTGGCCATCCAATGGCTGGCCGCCGGCGCCTCCATCCAACAAGCCGCCGCCGACCTCGGCTACGAAAGCGTGCCGAGCTTCGTGACGATGTTCCGCAAAACGCTGGGGACTTCGCCGGGGCGGTACATGGCGGAGCGATATGGGGAGGGGTGAGACCTCAGAGCCTGGCTCGAAATTCGCTGGGGTGAGGCAGATGGCGATGAGTTCGAGAACCGGAGCGGAGCGGACTTCCTGTCCGTGAGCACCGGAAGCGCAGAAATCGAAGTTCAGGCATCCGCCCGAAAAGTTGCAGACTTTTCGGGCCAAGCGGATGCCCGGGATGCCCACCCCAGTAGAGTTTCGGGTCAGGCTCTCGCGCCCCACTTCAGCGCCTTGTCCAGGGCGGCGCCGAAGAAGGTGAAATCGTGGCCGCCCTCCCATTCCTCGTAGCCGAAATCGAAGCCGAGCGTATCCATCTCCGCGGCAAAACCCCGGTTGTCGGTGAGGAAGAACGGGTCCGACAGGCCGCAGGCCGTGCGGATGCGCGGCTTGACGCTCGCTCCCTGAAGGCCGCGCGCCAGGGCCGGCACGTCCAGCCGGGGGTCGTAGTCGAGGCCCTCCCCCAACACGGCCTGGAAATCGTTGATCAGCCGCTCGCCCCATATCCCCTTCAGCGCCTCCACCGTCAGGCCGCGCGCCTTGAGGTCGAAATCCTTGCGGAGGTTGAGGCAGGGCGAGGAGAAGGCCGCGCACCAGCCGAACCGCTCGGGCCGCGTCAGCGCCAGGCGTAGCGCGCCGAACCCGCCCATCGACGCGCCGACCACCCCCGTCCGCTCGCGCGTGGCGTCGATGTTGAACAGGTCGGCGCACACCCTCGGCAGCTCGTCGGCCACGTAGGTGAAGTAGTCGGGGCCATAGCGCATGTCGGCGTAGAAGCTGCGCGCCACGTCCGGCATGATCAGGATGGCATCCCCCTCGGCGGCAAACGTCGCCAGCGTGGTGTAGTCGAGGAAGTCGCCGGACCGGCCGCACAGGCCATGCAGCAGATACACGGCGGCGCACTTGCCACCCGGCCCCCGGCCATTGGGGATGAACAGAGAAAGTCGCGTCTCCATCTGGAGCGCGGGCGAAAAATACTCACCGCGAAGGATCATGTTGCCGTTCCCGAAACCCCGACGGAACGGAGGGACGCCTCACCCGTCGATCGAACCCGTCTCGATAGCTGCCAAAGGCGCCGCGCCGGCTGCCCCGGCCCGGCGATACGCCCCCGTCTCTAACCCATCAAGCCGAAAAGGGAATCCGCATTTGGGTGATGGTGGGGTTTGGGGAGAGGGGGGAGAAGGGAGCTGCACGGTCAGCGACCTCCGCCGAGCATGATCCGCCGGCCACCGACATGGCGGAAGGCGCGGTCCCGGCAGGTCAGCAGGATCACCTGCATTCGCTCTGCGGCTTCGGTAATGATATCGATCATAATGTCCAGGCGTGCGTCGTCAGAATAGGCAAGTGGATCGTCGAGGATGAGCGACACCGGCCGCCTCTGATCGAGCAACATGTCGGCGAACGCGATACGGGTCAGCACGGCCAGTTGCTCTTGGGTCCCGTGCGAGAGGCTCACACAGTCTTCAGCCACGCCGCCGCGCACTACGCTCTCCAGAGCCAAGTCGTCCGAAAAGGACAAATCGCAGCCGGGGAGCAGCCGCTCGATATACCGCCGCGCCCGCCGCACGACCGGTCCAACATAGTTACGCGACGTCTCTATTCGGGCGGCCTCCAACGTTTCGCGAAGCAGCTTCAGCGTCGAGGCCTCTTGTGTGACACGTTCGAGATGTTTGCGTGCAGCTTCGGACTCTTCAACAGCGAACGCCACCTGTTCGGCCAACCCCTTGCCGCCTTCGCTATCCACCGTTCCCTCGAGGCGGGCGATGTCCGTCTCCAATCTGCGTTTTGTCTCTGCCGCCGCTGAACTCCGCGCATCGATCGCTCTGATCCGTCGCTCGATGTCGGCGGCGTCATGTGCGGATGCGTTACGCTCGGCCTCCTCCAGATTGACGGTCGCTTCAGCCGCCGCCTTGCGGGCACTATCGAGGGCCGCTATCAGTCCGGCAAAGTCGGCTCTACTTTCGATCGCGGCGAGCTGGCGGCGTGCATTCTGAAGTTCGCTTTCGGCCCCGGCCTCTGCTACTGCCAAAGGCCTGTCCTGCTCTTCCAGCTCTCGAAGCCCATCTATCGCACTTTCCTGCACGCCTTCCGCGCGAGCGAGCGCGACTTCGGCGGCATCCGCAGCCTGTCTGAGTGCCGCCATGTCGGGCAGCCCACCGGAGTCGTCTCCCTCCGTTTCCTCGAGCCCAGCTACGAACAATTTTAGCGATTCTGCGCCGGCAGAAAGTTCAAGTGCCGCATCCGCTTGCGTGATCGCCTCGATCTGCATCCGCAACGACCGAGCCTCGGCGGCAGCTTCGCGTGCGGCATCGTTCCTTGCGCGAGCAGCGTCGAGACTAACCACGTTCAGCTCGGCGAACTTACTTTCCTGCGTGGCCTTCAGGCGCGCCACTTCCGCTTCGGCGCTTCCGGAAACTGTCGGCGGCTTGATAACGAGCGCGGCCCCACTACCGAGATCAATCACGGTCTCATGTAAGAGCGTGTGTTCGCCGACGCTCATAGGCTCACCATCTATCGTGATGCCAGCGGCAGGTCCCTTCAGTTCGATCCGCGTCGAACCGGCAGCAAGCTCCGCCTGCGCACGCGCAAGCGATCGATCGATTTCCACAAGATCCACGAAAGCGGATGTGGGAATAAGTAAGGCGCAGGTGCGAGTGGCATCAGCCAACAACACCTCAAGGTCAACCAGTCGCTTATGCCTCTCCCGGGCTGCCCGAACAGACTCCGCCCGGTTATTTGCTGCGACGAGAGCCTCGCCCGTTGTGAGCGCTTTCCGCGCCTGCTGCCGGTTTGCTCTTGCCTGAATCAGTGCCTCCCGGGCGCTATCCACAGCAACCTTGCAGGCCTGAATATCTTCGACGATAGCGATCCGCCGTGTCTTCGCCTCAGTTAGCGCAGCTTCAGCGTCAATGAGCGCCTTGGCCGCCGCTTGGTGGCGGGACTTAAGATCCTCCTTGCCGCGGACGATCGCCGTCGCCGCCTCATGTTCCGCCCGGCGCGTGCTGAGCAGCATTGCCGCCGCGCGGGCAATCTCCAAAGTGCGGATGAGTTCGGCACGGGCCTCAACGTCGCGGGTATCAGCAAGCTCCTGATCAAGCAATCTTAGTCTGGTCCGAGACGATTCAAGATTTCCGAAGTTCTGTTCGAGCGCGACAAGGCGGCCCTGGATATCTCTGGCCTTGGTCTCGGCTGCTTCGGCACGTTCCTTCGCCTCGCTTTGCCGGCCACTCACGCGGCCGGTAGAAGTCCAATATTTAATGTACTCCGCATCAATGCGGCTACGCACTCGCTCATATGCCTCGCCGCCCATGATTGAGCCGACCTCGGCTTCGAGCGTCGAGCGAACGCCGTCACGAACGATTTGTCCCGGCGCCGCCACTTTCAGTGCCTCAGTCTGAGCTACCCATAGAAGCCCGAGCGCACCATAAGCAGCGACATCACCAGTCCGACTCGTATCGCGTTCAAATCCAAGAAGCCCTTGAAGCAACTCCTCTGCGGCGTCGCCCTGCGTCCGTCCGGTAGGTCCACGTACCTCGATCGACGGGCTTCTCAAGAACCGCTTGCTGATGCTCCATGCGTCGCCATCTAGTTCGAATCCAACCTCGATCTCGGGTGCGACGTTCTCCCCATGGGGCGCGAAAGAGCTCGCCAGTTGGTTGCGCGTCGAATGTCGCACGAAGAAGACTGCGCGCAACGCTTCCAGTATCGTCGACTTTCCTGCCTCATTAGCCTCGATGACAATATTTAGTCCGTCCGAGAGCCCCTGAATCGTAAGAGGTTCTCTGAACTTGCGGAAATTGTTTACTGTGATGTCGCGGATGCGCAGGTTCATGCGGTTTCACCGCGCCCAACTTCAACGAAGAGCCGTTCGAGTGCGCGCTTCGCGGTGGCAGAGTTCGCGCCACCTTCCTCAATCAGCGCGTTCAGCTTCCTTGCCGCATCGCCGAGCATCCCTTCAATAGCCAAAGCCGCGATGTCATCATCGTTGGGCGGCGCCACCAAGGCGTCGGCACGTACGTCAAGATAGCGCAACTGATGAGCAATCTCGTGCTCGAGGCTCAAGAGAATTGCGATGCGGTCGCTCAGCGCTGCGATACCGGTCAGGGTGAGCTGGAGAAGTGTGCCCGCTGGTTCCACAGCATTGAGCAGTTGCCTGCTCTGCGCTGAAAAAGAGGCGAGGTCATCAACTCGCCAGTCTCGGATCATCCACTGGAATTTACCGGTACGGACTGGTGTCACTTGCGGTGGCAGCCCGGGCTCAAGGTTAACGCACAGAGCCTGCCCAGGCTCATCCCGCTGGAACCGGTCTGCTTCGGGCGTACCCGAATACCAAGTGCGATCATCGATCTTCAATGTGCCGTGCCAATCACCGAGTGCGAGGTAATCGAGCGACGATGTGCGTGCCCTGTCAGGCGAGATCTGATTAGCCGTCTCGCCCTGCGATCCGAAACCTCGGATCGAACCATGAGCCAATCCAATCCTAAGCACAGCATTCGGAGTTGCCATCGTATCGAAAAGCGTTGTCGGATCTTCGAGATTGTGCCGGTGTACTAGCGGCGCAGGCAGCAGCCACGTCCCACTTTCAATTTCGACAGGTAGGGCTTGATCAACAACGGTGATATTGGACGTGCCCTTTGCCCGAACGCGATCCCAGAGACCACCGCTTCTCGTATAATCGTGGTTCCCGGGAAGTAGCCACCAACGGCAGGGTTGGCGTTGCATTCGCGAAAGAGCCTGAACGATGGTGCGATCCGACGGTCCATCTGTGTCGAAAATATCGCCCGCAACGAGCACATGCGCAGCGCCGTTTTCCGACGCTGCTTTTCCGATTGCGTCAATGGAGTCGAAACGCGCCTCTGTCAGCGCCGCGCGCACTTCCGGATCGAAACGGGCGAAGGGCTTGCCGAGCTGCCAGTCGGCCGTGTGAATTAACTTCATGTGAAGGCTGTCGACTGGTCGGAGGTGCGCGACGATCTAGACTTTAGCACTACTAGAGTTCACCATAAATGACAGCCATGACGCTGTCACCGTGAACATAGCCTGGGCGCGGTGCTTCCGACGGTGTCGCCGTGAGATGAGCTGCAGAAGCCTTATCGATAGTCATAAGCTTCCAGCCAACTGTCTCGCCGCTGGCGCTACCGCCGCCCACCTGAAAGACGCGCATGCAGATACTGCCTTTCTTGGTCTCGCCAACGGCGTGAACCTCCACTAGGCGTGGATAGCCATCATATTGTAGCTCAAGGCATACGCCGCTTTTCATAGCAGCCAAGGCGATATTGTGTGGCAAAGTATACTCCCCCCAATTGCAGAATCAGCCTGTGCGAAAATCAGCGCCGTCCGCCTTGCGATATTAGCATTAACAAGCAACTTTGGAGCGAGACTTTAGGCACAAAACACTCATGCCTCTCTCTACGCTTCAATTTTGCCATAAGCTCTAGGACTGGCGAACGCACAAGAAGCTTAGCGTGCAGGGATTCCGTAAGCTGATGTTCAAACAACAACCAATGTTTGCCATACGCTGCTGATAGGCGAAATCTCACCCGGTCCTCAGCCCACCACTACATTCGCCACTTCCTGTTTGAGCTGCCCCTCCCCCCACGCGAAATTCCCCCGCCTTTCGGAACTTGCCCGCTCCCGCCCAGTTATTCGTCGGGGCTGACAGCAACCAAAAGGTGACCCATGAATTACCGGACCATACTCGCCAGCGCAGCCGTGGCCTGCCTGATCGCCAGCCCCGCTTTCGCAAAGGCCGACAAGGCTTTCCTGCGTGATGCCATCCAGGGCGACAATTCGGAAATCGCCCTTGGCAAGCTGGCCGCCCAGAAGGGCGACAGCGAAGGCGTCAAGACGTTCGGCACCACCTTGGCGACCGATCATGCCATGGCCAAGGAAGCGGCCGCGACCGTTGCCACCTCCATGAAAGTGCGCGTCACCGACAAGATAATGCCGGAGGCCCGCGCGGAATTGAGAAAACTCAACAAGCTGTCGGGACCGGCCTTCGACAGGGAATTCGCCCGGTACATGGTGAGGGACCACGAGAAGGACGTCGCCGAGTTCAAGGAGAAGGCGGCGGAAGGCAAAACGGACGTTGCCAAGCTCGCCGCCAAAACGCTGCCCGGCCTTGAGGGGCATCTGAAGACGGCCCAGTCGCTGACCAAGAGCTGATCGCCGGGCCTGCCCTATCCGGCGAACCTGAATTCGCCGGATAGCTCTAAAGATGGGATCGGGTTCAAGGGCCCGATCCTCTCGAACAGCCCGTCCCATCCGGCGACACCCACGCCGAACCCGCGCCGACGATCATCCCCGCTGGCGCGCCAGCCAGACGGTGCGATAACCGCAGCTTGGGTCGTCTGCCATGTGATCGACAACATCAAAGCCGGCGGCGTCCAGCAAGGCGCGATATTCGTCGGCGCCGAGGCTGCCGTGGTACAGCGGCTCGCCCTCCAAGTCGCCGATCGCCTCCCCTTCGGCCTTGCCGCTGGTGAACATCAGCGCCGCCCCCGGCGCGGCATGGGCTTGAAAGCGGGGGAACACGCAGCGCTGATCGTTGGGCGAGAGATGGAAAAAGCTGTCCCACGCCAGCAAACCCGCAAAGCGCCGGCCCAAGGCAAGGTGGCGCATATCCTGAAGATGGCCCGGGGTAGCCGGCAGATTGCGCCGGAACAGCGCCAGCATGGTCGGCGTGCCATCCACCCCCGTCACGTCAAAGCCGCGCCGGATCAGGTCGCCGGCGATGGGCAGGCCGGAGCCGCAACCGATGTCGAGCACCGCCGCCCCCGCTGGAATAAGGCCACAGAAACGATCGAGCCACGCCCCCTCCGTCAGGCGGTCGCCGCGCAGCGCGGCCCAGGCGGCGCCGTGGCGCTGGTAAACGCCGATCACGCTGTCTTCAATGCGTTCGGTCATGGGGCCTCCAGAGGCGTGTCCGTCCCTTATGCCAATTTCTCATTTGCATCAGCGGCATGAGAAATTGGCAAGCAGAATACCAAGGGGCATTTTCAATGCATCTTGGTATCACAAGCTCTCGAAGATGGACGCTGCGACCGCCACCTCGGTTCCCGCCAGGCCAACCGAGCAGAACAAGGTGGTGTCATCGGCCGAGGCGCGGCCGGGCCGCTTACCCGCGACGATGTCGGACAGCTCCACCATGCGCCCCTCGTGGCCCGAACCGTCCAGGAAGAAGGGCGCCCCGTAGGCCCGGGTCTGCTCAAGGGAGTCGGTGGCGATGAGGCTTGCCGCGCCGGCGATATCGAGCCCCAGCTCGTGGGCGTCGATGGTCTTTGGCCCCACCGTATTGACATGGGCGCCCGGCTTCAGGTCGGACGCGGAGATCACCGGCCGAGGGCTCGACGTGGCGCAGAGAACGATATCGGCATCGCCCACCGCCTGTTGCGCGCTTGCCACCGGCGTCACCTCGATGCCCAGCGCCCGCTGCATCTCCGCCGCGAAGGCGGTGCGATGCGCCTCATCGCGGCTATACACGCGGGCCGCCGCAATCTGGCGCACGGCGGCGGCGGCGGCCAGCTGGGTACGCGCCTGAAGCCCGCTGCCCAACACGCCGACGATGCGGGCCTCCGGCGAACTGAGGTGGCGGATGGCGAGCCCGCCGATGGCGCCGGTGCGGAGCGCGCCCAGCCGCTGGCCAACGATCAGCCCCTTGAGCTTGGCATCATCCGCCGACCAGACGGCGACGATCTGGCTGTGCTCGCCGCCCTCGAACGTCTCGTAGACGCGAAAGCCGGCGAGCGGTCGTTCGCCCAGAACGCCGCCGACGGTGAACACCAGATCGCCTCGGCCGGGGAACGACACGTGATGGCGTGGCGGCGACACCGCCTCGCCACGCGCGCGGGCCAGGAAGGTTTTCTCCACCGCGCCGATCGCCACGGCCATCAAGGCATAGCCCTGGAGATCGTCGTCACTGAGGATGATCGTCACGGCAAATGCTCCCTTGGCGGCGGACAATTGCAACCCCAGGCGCCCCCGAGGTCAATAGCCCACCGCTGGCAGCCATCGTCGGAACAAGGAGAGTTGGCGCCCAAGCCACTGCGAGCACTCCCTGGGACGGCAATCACGCCTCCGAGCTGCCGGGTGCGCTTTGAGGATCTGGGTTTTGAAACCGCTCAAGCCCCGGCATCAAGACAGTATCCAGCAAATCGTTCAGGAACGCCTCGTCCGCCGGCTCGAACTTCACCGCCGCCTGATAGAAAATCATGGCTTGCGCCACCTCGTCGAGCGGACACGCATCCAGCGCTTCTGCCCGCAATGTCCCCCGGCGGACGGCACGCTCGATGACGCCGCGCCATCCTTCGCAGCGGAGCGCTTCAAGTTTCGTGGTGAACAGGGCCGCCAATTCCGGATCGCCCTGCATTGGCAAAAGCATTCCAGAAAGTATCCTGGCACGATCTTGATTGAGCGCTTCGGCCATTATCCTCAAAAAGGCGAGAATGTCACCGCGCAGCGATCCTTGATCGGCGATGAGCAACTGCATTTTTTCCAGATCGTCTTTGATCGCGGCCACAATCAGACTGTGCGCATCCGGATAACGCCGATAAATGCTGGTCGCCGGAATGCCGGAAAGTCGTCCGATCTTGGACATGGTCACGCTCTCCAGACCCGTTTGTCTGAGAAGCTCAAGCGTGATGCGGATGAGCGCCTCATCAAGGCTCTTGTCGCGCGGACGCCCCGGCTGTGGCGAATTTGAATCCTCGGATTTCGACATCACACCCTTAGAGCATCATCCGACCGGAGTGAAACGAGGATCGAGAAGATGATGCTAGCTAAACAATAACTTAGAGCGCCGATCTGATTCAATCAGATCGAGCAGCGCTCTAATTGAAACATTGCCAGTCAAAGCCCCCACGCGGCTCGGGCAAGAGCCCCTTGATCCGCGCATCGGGACGGCCTATGTATTTCGATATAAGGTTATAGCGAAAAGGTGCAAGATGAATTTTGCAAATTCTCGGTTCAGCCCGCTGTCGCAAACGGCGACCCGGCGTTCGCTGCTGGGTGGAGCTTTGGCACTTGGCGCCCTTGGCCTCACCGCGCCTCCGGTTTTCGGGGCGTCCAATGCGTCCCCAGGCGGTGCCGGGTCACCTCGTTTCATCTCTGGCGTGCCCCTTTATGTCGATCCCGCCAACGATCTGGCGCGCCATCCCTCATCGGTCCTGGAATCGTGGTACGTGAACGCCGCCTTCAAGAGCCAGGGCAAGGTCGTGGGCTTTGAATGGCATCAGGGCATCACACCGCAAGGCAGCATGACGGAATTCCTGCTGATGAACGGAACCGATGGGCTCTGGCGGCCCCATAACGCCTCGGAGCCCGCGTCGGACAAGGTCGGCGCGGCGACCGAGGAATGCCGCGTTTATTCAAGCTTCGGCACATTCAAAGGCGACCAATCGCAGTTCCAGCTGAAGCTGGGCGCGGGGCGCGATACCGTCGACGTGGTGCTGACGCCGCAAGGCCAGGAACTTTACAATGGCACCACCGGGTTACTCCCCTTTCTAGGTTCGGATTCCTATGAATACGCCTTTACCAACATGCTGGCGAAGGGATCCATGACGATCGACGGCGAGGTTTTTCCCGTCGATGCAAGCTCGGTCTGGTTCGATCGTCAGTGGGGCAAGGCTGAGACGGCGAGCCCGGAAGCGCTTATGAAAAAGGCCGCCGAAATCAATCAGGCGCACTGGACGTGGCTGGGAATGACCTTTGGCGAGGGCGACAAATCGGCGATCTCGTTCTGGGATGTCATGGAGCCAAACCAGCGGTGGACCTTCCTGACCTATTTGCGTGAGGACGGCGTTCAGATGAACGTCGGAGCGCAGGTGGACTATGATCGCGTCTGGACAAGTGGCGATACCGGACAACGCTATCCCGCCGTCGCGCATATCGTTGCCCCTGCGATTGATGTCGATATCGTGCTGACGGCCATGCTGGATCGTCCCGAGTTCGTTTACCAGCCGGGACAGGGCCACAGCGGATGCCAGTCCCTGTGCCAGGCCACCGGCAGAGCCGGTGCAACCAAGATCGACAAGCCCGTCATCTTCGAATTGATTGGCGGCATCGACGTGTAATACCGAGATGCATTGAAAATAACTCTTGGTATTCTACTTGCTGATTTCTCATGTCCCTGATGAAAATGAGAAATCAGCAATGGCCTCAATGAGCGGATGCGTCAGCATCTTCGGCAATTGGTATAATTTTGCTATCGGTCCGCGGGTATTTGTCCGGCATGCCGCGTTGTTGTGCCGGCCGCCGAAAGGGGGCCAGCTAACGAAAGGGGGCGATAGGTCCATCAATCCGGCGCATGTCCAGCGAGGGCCCGTGGGCCGATAATGTCGCACTCACCACCGGGTTGAGCGTCAAAGACATGCCCCGACTGCGCCGAGGCATCCACCTGGACAAGCCGCCTTCTCCGTCGTGACATGATAAGGCGCACGCCTGCGCGTAGAACCTCGGGCGGAAGGAAACAAGCGGAGTCCTCCCTCCCCCTGTCCCTACCCCTGCCGCACCACCGCGCCGATGGCGTTCACCACCAGCCGGGCGGCGGTCAGCGCCGACAGGCCGCCGACATCGGCCGCCGGATAAAGCTCCACCAGATCAAAGCCGGCGATGGTCGCACGTCTCCCAATGCCGGCGATCAAGTCGATGGCTTGGGTGTAGGTCAGCCCGCCGGGCGTTGGCGCTGCCACGCCGGGCATGAGGCTGGGGTCGAGGCCGTCGCAGTCGAGCGTGATCACCACCTTGGCGCCGGCCGGGATATGCCGGAGCGCAGCTTCCACGCCATCGGCGTGGATCTCCCGCGCCGTCACCAGATGGCTGCCATAGCGCAGGGCCGCCTCCATCTCTTGCGGGCGGGCGCTGCCGACGCCGCGCATGCCGACCTGTACGAGGCCCTGGACATGGCCCATCTCGCTCGCCCGGCGCATCGGGCTGGAATAGCCGTGGCGCTCGCCGTGGAGTTCGTCGCGCCAGTCGATATGGGCGTCGATCTGCAACACCCAGATCGGCCCGTGTTCGGCAAAGCCGTCAAGGAAGGGGATCACCACCGAGTCGTCGCCGCCGATGAGGATCGGCACCGCCATCGCGGCCAGCACCTCGCGCGTTTTCGCGGCGATGCGCGCCCGATTGCCGGCCGCGTCACCGGCGGAAGTGGCGATATCGCCAACGTCGACGCAGGTGATCGGCCCACCGGCGAACAGCGGCGCGCCCAGGTCAAAGTCCCAGTGCTCGATCAGCGGCGCATCGCCCTGGCTCGCCGCGCGGATGGCGGCGGGCGCCGAGGCCGAAAGGCTCTCCCGGCCAGGATAGGCGCTGCCGTGGCAGGCACTGAGGATCACCGCGCGCGGCAACCCGCCCTCGGCGAGGTGGCCCGGCAGGCCGAGAAAGGAAGGCGATTGGGTCATGTGTCGCTCCTCACGTCCCTGATGGGCCACCGTCGCATATCTCAGGGGAACCTCTGTCTGAAGACTAGGAGTATTATCTGATGCTGAAAACGGTGATATTACGAATGCTGGAAATGCTGGATTTGGTATGCAGAGAAGGGTGTTGATCTTGGAGTATAAGATAAATCCTCATCCTACCTCCGCCGATTTGAATCCTCTCTGGTCAGTTGCATGGGGAGCGCCTGCGCCAGCTTCGCTCGCTGATATTCTCTCACGGAGTCTGGGCCATATCGGCGTCTATGATGGCGATCTAATCGTTGGATTTGTAAATGTAGCATGGGACGGTGGAGTCCATGCTTTCATTCTCGATACGTGCGTTCATCCCGATTACCGCGGGCGCGGCATCGCAACTCGTCTGGTTGAGGAAGCAATCGCACTGGCTCGACAAAAAGGTTCGCATTGGCTCCATGTCGATTTTGAGCCTCACCTTGAGCCGTTTTATCGCAAATGCGGTTTCCGTCCAACGGCAGCGGGGCTAATTGCCCTTCAGTCACAGTCGTGCTGAAATGGTTTGAAACCCGGCTTCGGATTCCACAGTCTAAAGGCCTGCGATAGACTTTGCCACGGCTCACCTATCAGCAACAGGCCGCTCGCAATTGCTGGGCCTGCCGGAATCGGCGGACGATTACCTGGGGCCGGACAACCCGGCCCACTTCATCGAGGCCTTCGTGGACGCCCTCCAGGAACGTCCGCGACATCCCAATACGCCCGCCATCCCCCCCGGGGCCAGATGCCAGCCCCGGGTGAGTTCCGCGTCAGCTCTTACGGGCGCGGGGCACGCTCCATCATGGGATCCGGCTTTCCGCCGGGACCGGGCTTTCCGCTGGGGCCGGGCTTTCCGGCAGGGCCCGGCCGGTCGGGCGCCGGGGGCTGTCTGACGTGCCTGGGGGGCTTCTTGGGATGGCACTGCTTCCAGAACCCGGTGCCGGGTCTGGCCTGATCGCAGGTGACCACCCGGTGCTTGGACGGCGGCGGCGGGCCATCCGGCGGGGCGGCGTTGGCGGTGCCAACCAGCAGCGCACCGACGATAAGAGTGGCGATTGAAAGTCTCATGCCCTGGGTCTCCTTCATGATGCCTCCCAGACGACCTATCGGGCGACGCATGAACGATACCTGAACACTAGACACCTGTTTTGTTTCGCTATTTTTCTGGTGTTACAATCAGTGACGCGCGGGTTGCCGCCATCGCAGCGCCGGCCGCTTTCGGTTAGTGCCGGACAAACACACCGGGATAATCCAGCACCAAACCGGCCTCATCCACCTCGCAGACGCAATGCTCCAGGCCCACGCCATCCCACTCACGCCAGCGAACGACGGTTTTCATGACGCCTCCCCCTTGCGAGCCCGCTGAAAACCTAGATGACAAGGTCGTCGGCATAGATCGACAGAACCCAGTCTGGCAGGCGCGGGGCGGCCTGGGTCAGGCGTCCCTTGGCAAACACCAGAACCTGCCTGGGCGGTTGGTTGAGCCTTGAGTTGTCAAAGACCATGCCGCGATCGGCGAGCAGCACGGCCTCCCGGATCAACGGGCCTCCCCGATCGAAGCGGGCGCGAACCTTGTCCTCGGGCACGTCATGGCCGCCTTCGCAAACACGCTCCTTGACGCGGGCCACCGACAGATCGGGGCTGTCGACGCCGACATGCATGACGATGACGACATAGCCGCGCTGGCGCGCCTCCTCGATGATGTCCAGCTTCGAAGGGTGGGAGAACACCGTCTCGGTGGCAAAGCTCCTGCCCTCGGCCAGCATCTCGGACCGACGGGCGGCGGCGATCTCGGCGGCCTTGTAGGATGCGACGAGCGAGACGTCCTTCAGTTCGTCGCGCTGGATGGCATCGGCATTGATGAAGGGAGCGGCGAAAGACGGGGCGACACGCGTTTCGTACAGCGTCGACTTGCCGGCGCCATTGGGGCCGGCAAGCAGGATCAGGCTGGGCCTCATTCGGCCACATCATCCTTTGCGTAAATGAGATTGCCGCCCGCATCGAGACCAACGCCACGGCCGAGCTTTCCGCGTTGGGCGAACAGCGCCGCCTCGGTCGCCGTCGGTTCCGCCATCTTCGCGGTAAACTCGTCGAGCCAGGCGGCCTCTTCTTCCTCGCCGAGCTCCGTCGTGTCGAGCCCGGCCTCCAGCGCGGCGGTAATCCGCGCGTAGTCGAAACTGCCGGACCGCTCGATAGCGCGGCCGATCTTGAGCCAATGCGTGAGCTGCCCGGCAACCGATCGACTGTGAAGTTCAGCCTCGCGCCGGACGAGGGCCATGATGTCGTCGGCAAGCTTCACGGACTGAGCCATGGGTGCCTCCTGTACTGATATATAGGTAGCAAAATGCCACCCAAAACTCAAGATCGCGGAAACCAGCGGCCATTGGCGGCACCGGGCGTTCGAACGCCGCCCTTCGAAATCCCGCCTCGAATTTGCTAGCTTGCTCTGAATAATCGGCCGAACCAGCAACAGGCAGGTCATGACATGACGGACATCGCTTTCCGCTCCGCCGAGGCCAGCGACGCCGAGGCCATCGCCCGCCTGCATGTGGCGGTCTGGCGGCGGACCTATCGCGACCTCGCCCCAGCGGACGCCTTTGCCACGCTAGACGAGCCCTATCGCCTCAAAAGATGGCAGGAGAAACTGGCTCACCCGCAGCCCGATCAACTGGTCCTGCTGGCTGAAAGCGTGGGACGGCTGGTCGGCATCGGCGCGGCCGGCGCACCGTCGGAAGAAGCTTTCGATAGCCGGGGCGAAATCAAGTTCCTCTACGTCGACGGGGAATTCAAACGGCAGGGCATCGGCCGCCGCCTGCTAAAACGCCTCGCGCTCCACCTCAGCGCGCACCGCTATCCCGGCGCGGCGCTGAGCGTCGTCGAAGGCAATCACGCAGCCGCCGCGTTTTATGAGGCGCTCGGCGCGCGCGTCATCGGCCGGCATGTCGATGCCGGGCCGATCTGGCGCTCGCAAAACATCATCATGGCCTGGGACGGATTCGACGAACTGATCCAATAGCTTGCGCGTATTGTAAAGGCGACCAAGGCCACCGCCTCGCTCCGTCTTTATGGACAACAACAACAAGTCCACTCAAATGTCTGCATGCCCATTTTATTTGGCGTCAGACTGAATGTAACTGAAGTTATTCCCAGATCTAAGTTCGGCAGTCCCGTCCTCGTTAATGATTTTCACATAGCCATGCATGGATGTATCCTCGCCGTAGTACATTTCCATCGAAGCTACTTTTTTGCGAGTGATAATATTATACATTCCATTCTTTTTTATATCTTCAATCATCGCTAGAGAACGCACTGTCCTAGTCTCAAGCAGGGCCTTCTGCTTCTCTGACATGGCGGCCAAGGCATTTTCCTTCGCCAGTCGCTCGGCTTCGATTCTGGCGACATTTTCAGTTTTGATGCTGGTGACAAGCGCCTTGAGGTATGTCTTGTCATTGAGAACCAGATACTTCTCGGCGAGAGTATCATCGAGGGCCGGCGACATTTCGCAGATCTCAGCCGATGCGGCGGCAATCTCCGGATCAACCTGTTTCAACGTCTGCCATTTCTTCTTGTCAAATCTGGCCGTCTCGACAGGAGCGGCCGGAACCTTTGGCGACGAGTAAGTATCCTCATCCGCTGCTGCGGACGAAAGATTGTATTGTCTCCCCGAGGATCCCGCGCTGGATGACGTTTCTCCGCTGCTGAGAATGTCCTTAGCGATGAACAGGCCTCCGATCACCAGCAGCGCCAATCCAAGAGCGATGCCCATCGTGAACGCGCCATCGTTCAAGCATGTGGGCTCTTGAGTTGATATTCCGAACGAGGTCGCCTTTTGAGACCCGATAATTCGACAGGTTACGCCAAAGACCTCCACCTTCTGCAGGCTCAGCATATACATGAGCAGCACGGCACCAGCGATAGCGGACAAGTATTTCATCATAACCCCATGTATTTATATTACGAAATCAATAGGTTAATAGGTCGGCCATCGATGGCGCTCAGCTTCATGAAAGCGAGGACATCAATCCCCCGTCCTGCATTTAGATGACGATGTTTCCTTGTTCATCGCATGCTCCAGCTACGTATGGCCGAAAATGCGGATCGCCATGCCGACGCCCTCGACTGACAACCTATTGTTGTCATTTTGGTAGCAAATTTCGCATCGACAAGGAAGCGTCGGATACAATCATCCAAAAATTTTATGCAGTTTAAATATGCGCTTAGAGTCAAGTTTTCGGATATTGAGCAATCACCGCGTAAGAAGAACACAAATTATGCCGCAGCTTTTAGATGCATACTGCATATCTGACGGTGGCTTCGCGTTCCCACGGAAACTTCGCCGACAACGGGCATCGGCCGCCGCGTTTTATGAGGCGCTCGGTGCCAGGGTGATCGGCCGGCATGTCGATGCCGGGCCGATCTGGCGCTCGCAAAACATCATCATGGCCTGGGACGGATTCGACGAACTGATCCAATAGCTTGGCCGCATACCGCCAGCAGCGGAATGGTTTTTATCACCGCAAAATAGCATTCCACCATAAGTTCGCCCGATAGGCGTGGCTGTTCGTGCGTCCCGGAACCCGCACGGAGGTACCCATGCGCGAACTTCTTGTCCCGACCCGCCGCTCCTTCCTCGGCACCGCCGCCGCCACCGGCCTTGGCCTGATGCTTGCCGGCAAGGCGCTGGCCAAAGCCGACGACGACTTCGCCAAGCTCGAAAAGCAAAGCGGCGGCCGGCTGGGCGTTTCCGCCATCGACAAGGCGTCCGGCGCCACCATCGCCTATCGGGCGGACGAGCGCTTTGCCATGTGCTCCACCTTCAAGTGCCTGGCGGCGGCGGCCGTTCTCGCCCGCGTCGACAAGGGCACTCTCAAGCTCGACAAGGCCATCGCCTACGGCAAGGCCGATCTCCTCGCCTACGCGCCGGTCACCACGCTACACGTCGCCGAGGGCAGCCTGACGCTGGAGGCGCTGTGCGCCGCCGCCGTCAGCGTCAGCGACAACACCGCCGCCAACCTGATCCTGAAGGAAATCGGCGGCCCGGCCGGCTGGACGGCCTACGCCCGTTCGCTGGGCGACGCCACGTCCCGGCTCGACCGCGCCGAACCGGAGCTGAATTCGGCCGTCGCCGGCGACCCGCGCGACACCACCACGCCGGCCGCCATGCTGGCCAACCTCGACACGCTGTTCATCGGCGACGCGCTCACCGAGGCCTCGCGCGACAAGCTGGAGGAATGGATGGTGGCCGGCACCGTCACCGGCCCGCTGATCAAGGCCAGCGTGCCCGAAACCTGGCAGGTGGCCGACAAATCCGGCTCCGGCGCCAACGGCACCCGCAACGACATCGGCGTCATATACCGGCCGAACACCGCGCCCATCCTGGCGTCGATCTATTACACCGGCTCGCCGCTCGACCTGAAAGGCCGCAACAAGGTGATCGCCGACGCCGCCGCCCTGATCGTCGCCCGCTTCGGCAGCTGAGCGGCGCACCGGCTGTCGAAAACGCCGGGCAATCGGCGTTTTCGACAGCCATATCAAATTCTTACATAGATTGTTGCTTTGCCGGCAAATCATCTCGTATGGTGGCCGGCGCTTTTCGTCATCGGGAAAGTCAGGTGCGGGAGGCACCGCGCAATGGCCTTTGCGATCTCGCTTATCGACCTTGCCGGCTACATCGCCCTGCTGCTGTGGGGCACCCACATGGTGCAGACGGGGGTGCAGCGCGCTTTCGGCGCCAACCTGCGCGCCGTTCTCGGCAAGGCGCTGAAGACCCGTGGCCGCGCCTTCCTGGCCGGCCTCGGCGTCACCGCCATCTTGCAGTCCAGCACGGCCACCGGGCTGATGATGTCCGGCTTCGTCGCCGATGGCCTGGTCGCGCTGATCCCGGCGCTGGCCGTCATGCTGGGCGCCAATGTCGGCACCACGCTGATCGTCCAGGTGCTGTCCTTCGACGTCAGCGCCGTGGCGCCCGGGCTCGTGCTGATCGGCGTCGTGATGTTCCGGCGCGACTCCTCCAGCCAGTTCCACGATTTCGGGCGGGTGTTCATCGGCCTCGGCCTGATGCTGCTGGCGTTGCACCAGCTGGTGCAGCTCATGGAGCAGTTCAAGGATGCCCCGAGCTTCCGCCTGTTGCTGGGCAGCGTCGCCACCATTCCCTTCGCCAATATCATCATCGGCGCGCTTGCCGCCTGGGCCACCCATTCCTCCGTCGCCGTGGTGCTGCTCACCATGTCGCTCGCCGCCAATGGCGCCGTGCCGCCGGCCGCCGCCTTCGCCCTGGTTCTCGGCGCCAATATCGGCTCGGCGATCACCCCGGTCATCGAGGGGCCGGGCGGTGACGACCCCGCCCATCGCCGCCTGTCGATCGGCAATCTCCTCACCCGCCTGATCGGCGCCGCCGCCGCGCTGGCCCTGCTGCAACCGATCGAAGGGCTGATGACCGCCCTCGAGCCGGACGCCTCCCGCGCCGTCGCCAACTTCCACACGCTGTTCAATCTCTTGACGGCCGCCGCCTTTCTGCCGCTGCTCACGCCCTGTGCCGGCCTGCTGAATCGCCTGTTGCCCGACCGGGCCGACCCGGCCGATCCGGCGCGGCCGCGCTACCTCGACATGGCCGCCCACGAGGTGCCGATCGTGGCACTCGGCGCCGCCGCCCGCGAGGCGCTGCGGCTGGCCGACGTGCTGGCCAGCATGCTGGACGGCGCCCGCGAAGCGCTCCGGAACGGCGACCGTCGCCTGATGGTCGAGACGCGCCGCCGCGACGACATTCTCGACAGCCTCAACACCGCCATCAAGGCCTACCTGACGCGGCTCGACCCGGAGAACCTGTCGGGCGACGACCGGCGCCGCCTCAAGGAAATCCTGCAGTTCACCATGAACCTCGAACAGGCCGGCGACGTCGTCGATCTCAACCTGTTGCCGCACGCCGCCAAGCGGGTCGCCCGTGGCCTGGTGTTCGAGGACAAGGACCGCGCCGAGCTGATCGCGCTGATCGATCGTCTGTCGACCAACGTACGCACCGCCGCTTCCCTGTTCATGACCGAGGACGTCCGCGTTGCCCGCCTATTGGCCGAGGAAAAGGTGACGCTGCGCGAGGCCGAGGCCCGGGCCACCGCCGTCCATTTCGACCGCCTGCGCGACGGCCGGCCCGACGTGGCGCAGGCCAGCGCGCTGCACCTCGACATCCTGCGCGATTTGAAGCTGATCAACAGCTACATCGTCGCCGCCGCTGCCTACCCGGTGCTGGAGCGCACCGGCGAACTCCTGCCAAGCCGCCTCGCCGACGACGCCCGCCAGGGCGGGTGAGCCGGTCGGGACGCGAAAGCCGCGCGACTGAACGCGGCCACCGCATTGACCATATCTGAAAACAGTCATATATGACGTATTAGAGAAAATTATCCGTCATATATGGATGATTATCATGGGATCGCCCAAAACAAGGCCGGCCCTTGAAAGGCTCGGCCAGGACGTTCGAAACGCCCGCCTGCGGCGCGGCATCGCCGTGGCCGATCTCGCGGTGCGAGCCGGAACGTCGCCGAGTTCCATCGCCCGCCTTGAGAAGGGCGATCCGGGCGTCGCCATCGGCACGCTCGCCGACGTCCTGGTTGTCCTGGGCCTTGTGGAGCGTCTTGCCGACCTGATCGACGTTCGCAAGGATGACCTGGGCCTCGCGCTGGCGGCCGAGCAGTTGCCGCGCCGTGGCCGCTCCTTCGCGGCCAGATTACAAAAGCAGAAGGCCACGTCGGGCGCCGCGCGGGAGGAAAAGGACGTCGTCGATCCCGACGGCGCCGCCTTCTGATGGCCGACTTCACCGCTGAGGTCGCGCTTGGCGAAAGCCTTGCTCCGGTTGGCCGGCTCCGCTTCACGCAGGCCGGGCCGCGACAGTTCTCGACCTTCGCCTATGCCCCCGCCTGGCTGGACAACCCGCGCGCCTTCGCCGTGCAACCGGATTTTCCGCTGGAAGGCGGCCCCTTCCATACCTCGGCGCAGCCCGGACGCGACGCGTTGGCCGGCGTCTTCGCCGACGCGGCGCCGGACAGCTGGGGGCGTCGGCTTCTCGAACGCGCCTATGGCAACGGCCTCAACGAATTCGACTATCTGACGCTGTCCGACGATGCCTGCCGCCAAGGCGCACTGCGGTTTCTCGATGAGAAGGGAAAGATCATCCATGGCAGCGCGGCCGACGCGGTGCCGCGCCTCATCGATCTCGAAGCCATCACGGCGATGGCGCGCGCCTATGAAGCGGGCAAGGAGATCTCCGCCGAGGATCTGCGGACGCTGGCTGGTGCCGGCGGCTCGGGCGGCGCCCGCCCCAAGGCCAATGTCCGCGATGGCGATACGCTCTGGCTGGCCAAATTCACCTCCGTCCACGATCAGCAGCCGATAGAGCGCGTCGAGGTCGCCACGCTGGCCCTGGCCGAGGCCTGCGGCATTCGCACCCCCAGGGCGAGGCTGGAACTGACTGAGACGCCTTTCCCGGTGGCGCTGATCCAGCGGTTCGATCGACGCGGAGCCGCGCGCATCCCCTACATCTCGGCACGCACCGCGCTAGGCAAGGCCGGGGCGGAACCTGGCTCCTATTCGGAGATCGTCGATTTCATGCGGGCCTATGCCGCCGACCCACAAGCCGATTTCCGCGAACTCTTCCTGCGCCTGATCTTCACCATCCTGGTGTCCAACAAGGACGACCACCTGAAGAACCACGGCTTTCTCTATGTCGGCGCTGGCCGTTGGCGACTGTCTCCGATGTTCGACGTCAACCCGGCGCCCGATCGCAACCCGCATCTCGAAACGGCGATCCTGGAGGGCGGCGCGCATGATCGGTCGATCAATCTGGCTCTGGAGGCCAGCGCCTTCTTCGAAATCCCCGAGGCCGAGGCGCGGCGGATAATCCGCGACATGGCCCAGCGCATTTCGGGCCGATGGCGGGAAGCCTTGCGTCAGGTGGGTGTTTCGGGTGCGTTGGCGCGGGATTACGAGCCTGCCTTTGTGAACGATCAGACCGAAGTCGCATTGGTGTTTTGATCATATCTGATCATTAAATGCGTATTCCTTATCAGATATGAAGTGTTAATCCTGGAGTGGTCGCGCGCTTCGCCCCGAAAACGCCGATCATTTCAAAAGCCAGCCATTTGGGCGGGGTGGCAGACAAGCTCACCTCGCGCCTCGTTGTTGCCCGATTGCGGAGAAAGAACAGGCACACCGCAACGGAACAACGAGGCCTTGTCATGACGATCACGTGCGACGGCGAACAACGAATTTCGACAAAGAGGTTTGGCCGGACGGCCATTTACGCAGCCGCGTCGCTGGCGCTGGCCGCCGTCTGCCTCGCCTCGCCGGCTGAGGCCAGGGTGCCGCCCTTCGCCGCCGCCTGCCCCGGCCGCATCGATGTCCAGGCCGACAACGGCGGACGCATCCTCATCAACGGCCAGCCGGCCAGGGTGAGGGCCTTCAACAACCGCTCCTATGAAGCCCGGCTCGGCCCCATCGTCGTTGCCGTCAACGTCGGCCCCGGCGGCCGGCTCGACGTGTCCAGCCGTGGCCGCATGTGCCAGGTGAGGCCGCCCCGCATGGAGCCGATGGCCCCCGGTGGCGCCATGCCGCCCATGATGCCGGGAGACGGCCCCGGCCGCCCCATGCCGCCGATGCAGGGAGACGCGGGCGGTCGCCCCGGCGACAATGGCCCCATGGATCAGATGGCCGCCGCCTGCCGTGGCGAAGCCGCCGCCCAGTTCCGCGTCCGGCCCTCGGACATCATGACCAGCCTACCCGCCCGCGAGGGCCGACGCTTCGTCGTGCAGGGCAGCTTCCGCGATCGCGGTGGCCGAGACGCTCCGTTCGCTTGCATGTTCGACGGCAACGGCCGGCTGATCTCTGTGCGCTGAGCACCAAGCAAGAAGCGGGGCGGTTTGATCCGCCCCGCGCTTTATCTCGCCGATCCTGAGCGGCTCGCCCAACGAACGGGCGCCCCATATTTCCCCCTCGCCCTTTTCGGCCCGAGGTTCTCTGCCTGCGCAGAGAATGACAAATTATAGGGGCCGCTCCAGCACCCGTGCCACAACGTATCCATCTGTTTTATATCGATTTCCTGTCACCCTCTACGCAGGCAGAGGGCCTCGGGCGGAATGGAGCGAACGGCCGATATAGGGCTCAGTATGCCCCATCACGCATGAAGCGGCCGACATGAAGACCACTCGCCGCCACGGCATCCACCCCGGCCGGCAGGCGCATGGGGCATGACGGATCGGTCGCCACCCGCCACACCGCCACCACCACATCCCCCACGTGCGTCACCTCGCCCATCGGCGGCTTGCCCATGCGGCGAATACGCCCTCGGCGATTTCCCATAGGCCTCGGAGATACCGGCCGTCAGGCTGCTTCCGGCCCCTCATTGCCGAAAGCCACCCACCCGGCGTCATCCAATCACCACGCGCTCCTCGGTCACCATCACGCCAACGGAGTCATGATCGACAAAGGTCCGCTCATCGGGCTGCACGGTTTCCAGATAGTTTTTCGACGTGAAGAACGCATCGTGGTCGGCCCAGCTATCGAACCAGATCTCGGTCAAGCCGTCATAGGCCGGCGCGGGATAGTTGGGCGCGGCAACCGGATGCGAAATGGCATATCGGCGGACATATTGCTTGGCCTCGGGGATCGAGGAGAACAGCGGCGCATGTTTATGGCGATGATGATCGACGAACGCCTCGACGCTCATGCCTTCGACGCGGTTGATCAGATAGGCGAACTTTATCATCGACAGTCTCCTTGCAGCCGGGCGGGGGGCTCTGGCGCCGCGAAGATATATAATCTAAACCTAGGATCAATTACGCACCTGAAAGAGCCTAGATATGGCAGAGGATACCGCCCATCCAACCGACGCGCTGCTGGCCCAGGCGAGCGCCAACCGGCTGGTGCTCGGCCAGATCGCCGACAAATGGTCGATCCTGATCCTGACGGTGGTTGCCATCGAACCGACGCGGTTCAACGCGCTGAAGCGACGCCTCGACGGCATCACGCACAAGGCTTTGACGGAAGCGCTGAGGCGCCTAGAGCGAAGCGGCCTGATCTCGCGGCGCATCCTGGCGACCTCGCCAGTGGGTGTCGAATACGCCATCACCCCGCTTGGCCGCTCGCTGCGGGAGCCTTGCACGGCACTCGCCACCTGGGGCGCCACCCACGCCGAGCAAGTTGCCCAAGCCCAGAAGGCCTACGACGAACAGCAGTTAGGCAATCAGCCTTAGCGACTGACTCGAAATTCGCTGGTGCCTAGCAGATGGCGATGGTTTCGAGAGAACGCTTGGTCCGCCAGCTCGTTCAGCCTCAACGGTTGGCGTCGTAGCGCGAGCGATTGTCCCGGATGGCTCCGAGATGCCCGGCCGCCCATTCCGCCAACTGGCGCACCGGCTCGGACAGCGACCGCCCGAGGTCGGTCAAGGCATAGTCCACCTGCGGCGGCGTGGTGGGGCAGACCGTGCGCACGACCATGCCGTCGCGCTCCAGCGTCTTGAGGGTGCGCGTCAGCATCTGCTGCGAGATGCCGCCAACTTGACGCTTGAGGTCATTGAAGCGCCGTGGCCGGTCGCGAAGCGTGACCACCACCTGCATCGTCCATTTGTCGCCGACCCGGTTGAGTATCTCGCTGACGCCGCTGCAATCGGTGGCAGCGTCGGGCTGCGCGGGCACATCCATATGACCTGGTCCTGAAAATATGCGTTCTTGTGGCGCATTTTGTAGTCACATATCTAGTGCTGGTCAATATTTGTGACCGATAGATCCGGTCTTGCCGACCAGGAGAGCGACATGCAGCGCATCCAGTATCATCGCTACGGCGGGCCGGAGGTCATGCGGCTGGAGGCCTACGACCTCCCCGCCCCCGGCAAGGGCGAACTTCTGGTGCGCGTCAAGGCCGCCTCGATCAATCCGCTCGACTGGAAACTGCGCCAAGGCTTCATGAAGTTCATGATGGGCAGGCGCTTTCCTCGGGCGATGGGCATGGACTTTTCCGGCGTCGTCGAGGCGGTCGGTCGCGGCGTCACCGGCTTTGCCCGTGGCGACGAGGTGCTGGGCCAGGTGTCGATGATGAAGCCGGGCGCTTTTGCCGAGACGGCGCTCACCACCGCGAATTTGCTGGTCGGCAAACCGGCCGGCTTGTCCTTTACCGCCGCCGCCACCCTGCCCACCGTCGGCGTCACCGCCTGGCGCGCCTTGATCGAGGGCGGCAAGCTGAAGACAGGCCAGTCGGTCTTCATCAACGGCGCATCCGGTGGCGTCGGACAGGCGGCGATCGCCATCGCCAGGACATACGGGGCCGCCATCACCGGCCGCGTCGGGCCCGCCTCCGTCGCCGATTTCGCCGACAGCGGGCTGGCGCGGGTGCTGGATTACACCCAACCGCTGCCCGACGAGCTGAAAGGCGCCTTCGACGTCGTGTTCGACTGCCACGGCAGCCTGACCCCGGCGGAGGAAGATTTCCTGACCAAGCGCTCGGGCGTCGCGGTGGACATCGACCCGACCGCCGGCAACCTGATCCGATCGTTGATCTCCCGCCGACACAGCTTCGTCAGAGGCGTGCTGAACCCCGCCATCCTGCAAAAAATCGTCGACTTGGCCGTGGCGGGCCAGTTCACGCTGCCGATCAGCCGCACGGCGCCCCTGTCCGAGGCAATCGCCCTGATCGGCGCCCTCGAAGCGGGCAACCGGCTTGCCGGCAAATCGGTGATCGTGATGGAATGACCGGCGGCGGCGGCCGAAAGGGGCAACGGGTCATCACGCCGGCTCTGGCAGAGCGCTCTGAGGGGACCGCAGCATGCGTGAAACGGGCGGCCGTCATGCTCTCCCGCTTCAGTGTTCACCGCCCGATTACTCCGTCCGCCGGGCTCGTTAAGCCATCACGCGCTAGGCCGCCCTCTTCGCCGCCACGGCATCGACACCAGCCGGCAGGTGTATCGGCGTCGACGGATCGGTCGCCGCCCGCCACTCTACCTCAGCCACATCGGCGGCATACATCATATGCGTCACGTCTGTTACCACAGGCAACATTTCCAAGCGCGCCGTATGCTTATGGACGATCTTAATACGACATTGTCAGTTGTAGTCCGCGCGTCTAGATTGCTTCGGCAAACTCGGGGCACATCATGACTAATCCAGTAAACATAGAGCTCGAACACCTATTCAGGAATGCTCTTAGTGATGGGTATAATCTATTTATCGGGGCAGGTTTTTCAGTCCTGGCGTCTTCCAAAAGCGACAAGCTTCCGACAGGAGGACAGCTTTGCGAACGCTTAAAAAGCAAATTCAAAGACTTAAAACTGCCTCAGGCGATGGAACTTCCCCTACTATGCACTATAATTAAGTCAAAAAGGCTTGAGGAATTTCGAGACTATTGTACACGTTCGTTTACAGTAGTAAATTATGATGATAGATACAATTCCATAATAAGAACAAATATAGAAAACATATTCACGACGAATATAGACGATTTAATGTTCAAAGTCGTTGAAGCATCTGGTGAGAAATATATACACGATGTCTTCCTGACAGGAGCGAATCCGAACGACTCAAGAGTTATAAATTACTTTGCACTTCATGGATGCGTCCTACATCAAAATAGAGACTTCGTATTTGGAGCCACAGAGATCGCTTCAGCATTCGGCGCGGAGCCTCAATTATGGCACTATTTATCTCATCTACTTTCCGTAAAACCAACTCTTTTTTGGGGTTATGGTTTAAGGGATTCTGGAACGCTCCAAGCAATAAACAATGTTATAAAATCTCAAGGAAAATCGTCAAATAGAATGTGGATAATACTTGACCCGAATGAGATAGACAACGAAGAATATTTCAGAGCCCTTGAGTTCAATATAATATATGCCGATACTTCTTCGTTCCTGGAATTCTACCAGACTCTTTCTAGTACACCTACTAGATTAAATTCAGCGTCAAAAGGAATAGGTGAATTATTTAAAGAATACGTTATACCTTCTGCTGGACAGGTTCCAGTTCGCGAGTCTGTAATGTTTTACCAGGGTGCCGAGCCCACATGGTATGACATATTCCAGCGTAGGGCCGCGAACACCTCTCATGTAAAGATTCTTGAAAATATAATTGCTTCTGGCCGAAATATATTAATAAAGGGCGTACCTGCTTGCGGAAAAACGACTCTTCTGAAATTGCTGGCATGCACCCAAACCGACTATAGATCATCTGTACTATATGTTTCTGGGTATATGGATACGGCAAAGGCCGAGATACTTTCGAGATCGTGCTCTACCGGACACGTAAAAGTTTTTTGGGATAACGTCTTTGATTCTGCAGACTCGGTGGCTGTGATACAAGAAAACAAAAACATTCAATTAATAGCAGCAGACAGGGATTATTACTACGAGTTTGGGTTCCATAAGCTGAATATGGACAACTTTTTTGTGTATGATTGCTCAGACCTATCGCAAAGTGACCAACAGACTGTACTGACAAAGATCCCAGAAAATCTCGTTAGTCTTGATAAGACACGAGAAATACAAAGCAGGCACGATTCAGTATCGGTTTTTGATATCATCAGCTACTGCGTAACGGACGCTAATTTAACGGACCGAGTAAAAAGAATATTCTCCGATCTTTCTCGAGAGGATCACATATATGGGGAGCTATTTGTTCTCATTTCCTATTTCCATAGAAGCCGGGTACCTGCCGCATTTGATGCCGTGTCGTCATACTGCGGTTTGCAGGGGTTCAAAATCGAGCAAATATATGGCCTCTTAAGTCATTTGGGGGCATTGGTCCGGGAGTATTCAGGAGCATTCTCCTCAAGCGACCAAGACTATTTTGCCGTAAGGTCTCAAGTTTTTGCTGAGGCAGCCATAGACGAGTCACCTAGAGACGTTCTGAGGACTGTAGTCGAAAATGTCCTCCGGAACATATCAATGGTAAAAATACCCCATTATGATGTCTTCCAGAGAGGCGCTTTTCGGAACGAGATTTTTGCTAGAGCTTTCCCAAATTGGAAGGATGGTTTGCAAATATATGATGACTTATTTGAATTTTCACCACTCGAAAAGTCGAAGCCTTATATAAAGCAACAATGCGCACTATACCTCGCGCAGAAGGGAAAGTATAGGGATGCCTTTGACTGCATTGACCAAGCGGTCACCATTTCTGGCGGAAGGATTTTCACGATCCGGAATACACAAGCCCGCATAAAGTTCGAGGCCAATATCAACGTTTTTGAAGACGATGAAATATATGTCAGAGACTCCCTTTTCGATAGTATGAAAACGCTAGAAGTATGCCACAAATCAGACAGAAGAAAACAGTCTCATGCTGAGTATTATGCGAAATTTGCCATGAAGCTCGATGACAGATATGAAGATGACGAGACCTATGAAATGTTACAAAGAGCTAAGATTTGGCTAGAAGAAGAAGTTAAGAGGCCAGGAGCCGGACGCCGTTTGGTGAAGTTACTAGGTGACGTTCAAGCCAGGGTTTCTGCGGTTGGCAGAGCGACTGAATGCGAGCATTAATGAAAATATAGTTCGTATTGGTCCGCCTTTAATTACAAGCGGGGATGAGCTTCCCTGCAGAAATGATGTTCTCATCCGTGGTGGGAGCTTTCGAACTTCGTCGGTGGGTTTCGGCAGGGACTAGCCAGGAGAGGTGTCGCCGGCCGCTAACTACTTACGCCAGCACGTTCCCAGCCTCCCGCATCGCCGCGACGGCATCCACCCCGGCCGGCAGGCGCATGGGACAAGCCGGATCGGTCGCCGCCCGCCACACCGCCTCGGCCACGTCGCCGACATGGGTCACCTGATCGGCCGGATAGGTGCGCCACTCGCTGAACACGCCCTCGGCGATGTCGGCATAAGCTTCGGGGATGCCGAACTGCATGTGCTTGCGATGGTTCTCGCCGAAGGAGGTCTCCGGCGCCCGCCCCGGCAGCACGATGCGCACCCTTATGCCGAACGGCTCAACTTCCAGCGCCAAGCATTCGCTGAAGGCGTTCACCGCCGCCTTGGTCGCCGTATAGACCGACAGAAGGTGCAGCGGCTTCACCGTCACGGTCGACGTGACGTTGACGATGACACCCGACTTTCGCGCCCGGAACTGCGGCAGCACCGCCTTTGCCATGGCGATGGTGCCGAGCGCGTTGGTCTCGAAGGCAAGGCGCACCGCCTCCATTGGAATACCTTCGAGCGCGTTCAGCAGTCCAACGCCGGCGTTGTTGACCAGCACGTCGACCGGCCCGGCCGCCGCGACACAGGCGGCAATGCTCGCCGCGTCCGTCACATCCAGCGGCAGAATGCGCAGCCGCTCGGAGGCCGGCAGGATATCGGCGCGCGGCTGGCGCATGGTGGCCACCACGTTCCAGTCCCGCTCCAAAAAATACCGGGCGATCTCAAGCCCAAAGCCGGTGGAGCAGCCGGTGATCAATACCGTCTTCATGGAATGTCCTCTCGTTTTGCCGATGACAGGACAATAGACCGCCGACCCAAGACGATCTACAATGCATAGTCCGCATTCCTTTTGCAAAAGTCCTGAAATGACCGACCCCCTCGCCGAAGTCGTCACCTTGTTGCAGCCCAGCGCCTCCTTCTCCAAGCTGGCCAGCGCCGCCGGACCCTGGCGCGTGACCCGCTCGGATGCCGGCCGCCCCTTCTACTGCGCCGTGCTCGAGGGACGCTGCCGCCTCACCGTTGGCGACCAGCCGTCGATCATTCTCGAACAGGGCGACTTCGTGCTGCTGCCCTCGGCCAACGATTTCACCATGTCCAGCCTGGAACCGCCGCCGGCGGGCGAGCCGACCGGCCACCTGGAGCTGGGGCCGCGCCACTACCGGCACGGGCGGCCGGATGGGCCGGCCGACGCGCGCATGGCCGTCGGCTATTGCGCCTTCGGCTCGACCGACGCCGCCCTGCTGCTGTCGCTGTTGCCGCGCTTCATCCACGTGCGCGGGCAGGCCCGGCTCGCCACCCTGGTGGAGCTGGTCGACGAGGAAGCCCGCGCCGACCGCCCGGCCCGCGACGTCATCCTGGCCCATCTCCTGGAGATCCTGCTGATCGAGGCGCTCCGCGCCCTGCCCGGCGCCTCCACCACCCCCGGCCTCATCCGGGGCCTTGCCGACGAACGCCTCGCAACAGTGCTCCGCCGCCTGCACGAACACCCGACGCGCCCCTGGACGGTGCCGGAGCTGGCCAAGGAAGCGGGCCTCTCCCGCTCGGTGTTCTTCGAACGCTTCCGCCGCGTCGTCGGCGTCGCACCCATGGAATACCTCCTCGCCTGGCGCATGGCGCTGGCCAAGGACATGCTGCGCCGCGCCGACGGCGGCGTCGCTGAGGTGGCCGAACGCGTCGGCTACGCCTCCGCCAGCACGTTTACGATCGCCTTCTCAAGGCATGTTGGCGTGCCGCCGGGGAAGTATGCGCGGGGGGCGTGAGGCGCGGCGTTCGGCGATGACCTACGGCCGCTGTGCCCGCCTCTTCTGGCGCTCGGCGGCTTGAAGAGCGAGATAGTGCCGCTCGTCGAGGGTGGAAAACACAATGGCGATGACGATACCGACCGCCGCCCCCAGCAACGTATCGATGACGCGCTCGGCCGCCATTTCCGGCCCGGCGGCGCCAAGAGACGCCAGATGCACCATCAAGAGAGCCATCGGCGTCACCGCGATCTGCCCGAGGCCATAGTTGGTGCCGATGATCACCTCGGCGACGAACTGCAGCACCACCACACCCGCCATGACGGCCCAGGGCGACGGCGAAAATTGCAGGAACACCCAGGCGAACGCGGCGCCCACCACCGTTCCGACCATGCGCTGCAGGGCCCTGTGCATGTTGATGTGGAGATAGGCGCCCTGCATGACGGCGATCGTCCCCATCGCCGCCCAGACGGGGTGTGCGACGCCCAGTGCGTGGCTTGCGAAAATGGCGATACCGGCGCCGACGACAATGCGCAGCGCGGCAATCAGGCGATGCCCCAGCGGCCGGAGCTGATCCACCGGCAGGGCCGGCGCTTCCGGCGAATGGCGCCGCAAAGCCTCGCTTGCCGCGCAGATGCCCCAGGCCAGGATCGCCACCGCGCCCGTCGCGGCGGTTCGCCCGAGCACCTCGTGGAAGCCATCGGGCGGCGCCATGGCGGCACCGGCGGCAAAGGTAAAGATCAGCGCCCCCGGCGGGCCGAACCCGCCGGAAACCACCGCAAAGAAGAAGACGCCGCAGCCGAGCGAAAGAAGGGCGAGCTGCGCCGGCAGCGCCATCCCGGTCCAGGCGACGGCCGACATGACGAAGACCGCGAGGCTCTGGCAGAGCGCACACCACAGCAAAATCCGGCCACGCCGATTGGCCGCCGAGAACCGGCCGAACAGCGCCACCATCGCCCCGAGAGCGGCAAAACCGATCAGTTGCGGCCAGGGGGAAACATAGAAAATGGGAAGGGCCACCGCGCCGGCCGCCGCCGCCTGAAGGCCCGCCAGGGCCGAAATGCGCAAAGACGGTTGCTTGCCGAGGACGAGACTTGCCCGCACCTGATGCGGCCGCAGCACTTGGGTGAGCGCGGCGATGCGGCCCATCGGCGTGGGAGCGCCAAGATCGGGGACGGTCATTGCTCCGCAGCCTTCCGCTTGTCGTCCTCAAGGCGGGTCATGCGCCGGTCGATCGTCCGGAAATGCGCGAGCAGCGCCGAGAGGTCGGCGTCGGACATGTCGACCAGCATCGCCTCCTCCGCCCTCGCCAGCTCCTCTGCGATCTCCGTCACCCGTTGCTCGCCGGTCGGCGTCAGCGATATGCGCCGGCAGCGCCCGTCGCTCTCGTCGCGATGCCGTTCGATCAGCCCGCCATGCTCCAGAATGTCGAGAACACGCACGAGGCTCGAGACATCGACCCCCACCAGCGCGGCAAGCTCCTTGTGCGTGATGCCACCGCCGGATTGGCGAAGATGGATCAGCGGCACCCAGGTGGCATCCGTCAGGCCAACCTCGGCCAGATGAGCGTCAACCTGCCGCCGCCAGCGCCGAGCCAGCAGGGAAAAGCGAATTCCGAACACGGAACGAGGGGAGATCGTCTCTTTAAGCATGCGACTTTAGTAGCAATTATAGTTTGGTTTGCAAATCAAATTATAAGGATGAAGCGCAGCTGCCGGAGGTGCCGCCGCGTCGGACATGCCCGCCGGCACCTTCACCATCGCTTGCTCAAGGCGTGCTGGCGTGCTGGCGGGGAGGTACGCGCCGGGGGCGTGAGGGACTAGGTGGGTTGGGAGAGCCACGTCAGGCTGACCCTCGCTCCGATCTATTCCGTCGGACCTACAGGCAGCCTACAGAGCCGAAGCGACACAAGCCAGTCTCGTCTGTCCGCCCCACTTTTGGAAGGCATCCTTGGCGGCGGCATTCACGTCCGTCTCGCGATCTTGTTTGTACTTGATCGTGCCCCCCGTCTTGCCAAAGAACACCCAGACGACGCGCGGGGCATCGACCTGCCCGGCATATCGGTTGTTTCGGGTCACGTCGTCGGTGATTGGCAGGTTCGCCAAGGATCTGGCGAGCGCGGGCGTGGCTTCGCCGATCCTCGGGCCGAAATCCCCGACAATGAAAGGAACCGTTCGCTGCGTCTTCGGATCATATGCCACACCGAATGATCCCATGACGATGCCACGGCCGGACAGCTCCCGCTGGTTGCCGATCACCGCCGCCGGTACTCTCAAGGGATGCACGTAGCGCGACTGTACCGCCTGATCGTGGACGGTCTCATCGGCCAAGGTCGTTGGAGAAACGAAGAAGCCCGACCCATCTGCTTGTTCGACCGGCTTCACGCCCTTTACCTTCTGCCCTCCGACCGTCACGCTGTCCACGCCTAGAATACCAAACCATCGGATGGCTCCCACGTCCGGACTATTCCATTTCGCGGCCTTGATCTTGGCAAAGTCGGCCATGAACTTACCGGTACAAGTCGCGTTACTTTCCGACCCGTAATAATGCGTCCCATCAGGCAAGAACACTTCGCCGGCATTGCAGAGATGGATAAGCGCGCCCGCGCGCGCATTCTGAGGATGGTAAGCGCGCCCATATCCGTCAATGTTGATGTTGACCTTGCCTTTCCCCGCAAGCGAACCATCCGCCAGAGCATGAGCCTTCGCCAGGCCGCGAATTCCACTTACCGCCGGGCCGTCGCACGTCTCGGAACTCGCGATATCCGGCCCGCACAGCAACAGCACCGACGCCACGACGGCAACATTTAGTTTATAATGAGCCATGTCGACCTCCCCCAGTCGGCGTTTCAGTCGCCCGGAACGATTTCAGAGCAACGGCGACATCCCAAAGACGCACGAAAATTCATCAACATTATCTCGAGAGCCAAGAGGCACGGCGCTTGCCTCACGACGAAGTGACATGCACTCAGAAAACTCCGTGCACACCTTCGGCTAGATCTCTCTATGACTTTTGAACGCTTAATAGCTTCGACGTCACCGCCGGAAAACCCGGTTGGTTTGTCGATTGGAGAAACCAGTTGAAGAAAGGCTGGCCGCACCCTTCCACCGCCGAAGGCACTGAGAGTCACCTTGCTCTCGCCTCAAGAGGCGCAATCTTCTACCCATGGGAACTGCAACAACGCTACTGCCTCGCAATGTCACATACTCATGCAGCCTTAAGTTGTTCACTTTGTCAAGAAAATATTTCCGAAGCGCGTCTAGGGGGCCCACGTTCCGATACGCGTTCGCATCGAAACACATTCCGTCTATTTGGCACGGATCGGGCGCATTCCGCCCCTCGGGGACGCGATGCTATGCTGGTACCGCCGCGCGCAACGGAGGATCATCCATGACAGATCGGAACTCGCCGTCCGCCCGGGTTGACGCCAAGCTCACCCAGTTCGGCGACGGACGGGGCGAAGCGCTGCAGCGCATGCGCGGTTTGATCCGCGAGGCGGACCCCAAGGCCGTCTCGGCTCAAGCGCACTTGCGCGGCTCCTGAAGGAGTGCAACGCCTAGGCAGGGGCGCGGCGTTTCGCCCTCCCCGCGCCGGAGGTCACGACGCGCCCCTCTCCGGCGCCCAGCCCGACAGTGCGCGGTGAAGGAAGGGACGCATGAAGTCCATGATCCTGCCGGCACTCGGCGCCCTGATCGCCCTCGGCCTTGCCTCGCCCTTGCACGCCGAGGACAAATCCACGACTATCTTCACCTGCTCGATCGGCAAGAAGACCGCTTCCGTGACGCTGGCCGACGGACGGCTCACCTATCACTACGGAACCGCCACCCACGACGAGCTGTCGATCGTCGGCATCCCCGCCTCGGGAAACGTCTTCCAGATGACCCAGCGGTTCGCCGGCATGGAGTACCAGCTGCGGTTCACCAACAGCGACCACAGCTACATCGTCTATACAAGCGAGGGCAGCGGCCGAGTGGGTGCCACGGCGACGTCCGGCCTGGTGGTGCTGCGGGGCACAGAGCGGATTTCCGACCGTGCCTGTGAGAGATACACGGAGTTCTCCATCCCCCTCGATGACCTCGGGATTCCCCAGGACACCGAGGGCTATTCGGCGATGTAGATGGCCCGCCCCGGTAGAGGTCCGGGGCGGGCTCGTCAGGCGCCGGCCGCCTCGAAAAACGGCTCCGGGCTGTCCGTCTCAATCAGTTTCCGGCCGTCGATCAGCCAGAAGCGATTGCCGGTGGCGCGCACGAAGCTGCGGTCGTGCGACACCAGCAGGCAGCTTGCGCCGTGGCCCAGCAGTTCGCTTTCAAGCGCTTCCTGTCCGTCGATGTCGAGATGGTTGGTCGGCTCGTCGAGCAGGTAGAAGTTCGGCTCCTTGAGCCGCAGCACCAGCAGCCCGAGCCGCGCCTTCTGCCCGCCAGACAGCTCCGCCACCGGTCGGGCCTGCATCTCGATGGTCATGCCGGCGCCGGCCAGCAGGGTACGGGCGCGCTGGTCGCCGACATCGAAGCGGTGGGTGATGGTGTCGTGCGGGCTCTGCCGGTCGTCGAGATCGGCGAGCGCCTGGTCGCCGTAACCCAGCACCAGGGAGGGCGTGGCCTTGATGCCGTCCACCGACACGGACGGATCGGCGATCGCCTGGCGCAGCATCAGCACAAGCCGGGTCTTGCCCGTGCCGTTGCGGCCGAGCAGCACGATCCGGTCGCCCTGGCAGATGAACTTCTTGCCCGTCCGGAACAACAGCGTGCCGTCCGGGGTGGTCACCACCGCGTCGTCCAGGCTCACCAGCACCTTGGCGTGGGTGCCTCGATTGGCGAGCCGGATGACGCCGGCCGACCGCTCGAGATGGGCGGGCTTGGCTGCGTCTTCCAGCTTCTCGGCCCGCTCCTTCAACTGCTTGGTCTTGACCACCAACAGGTCGCTGCCGGAATTGACGCCGATGTTCTTCAGCTTGGCCGCCTGCCGGCGCAACTGGTCGGCGGTCTTGATATCGCGGTCGTAGCGCCTGGCATCGGCCGCGTCCGCCTCGTCAAGCGCCAGCCGCGCCCGGCTGTAGGACAGGGCGAACACCTGGGAATTCTGTGGTCGCAGAAACAGCGTGCGGTTGCACACCGCGTCGAGGAAGGCGCGATCGTGGCTGGCCAGCAGCACCGGCATGTCGCGCGGCAAGGCGTTCAGCCAGCTCTCCAAGAGCGCGATCTTGGCGAGGTCGAGATGGTTGGTGGGCTCGTCGAGCAGCAGCACGTCCGGCTCGCTCACCCAGGCGCGGGCGATCAAGGCCAGCCGCTGCCAGCCGCCGCTCAACGCCTTGAGCGGCCGCTCGCGCAGCGCCTCCGGCACCTCCAGCCCGTCCAGAACAACGTCGGCGCGCCAGCTTTCGCTGTGGATGTGGTCGGCCGAGAGCGCGTCAAGCACCGCGTCGCGGAAGGTCGCCGCCATCAGCGCCGGCCGCGCATCCTGTTCCACCATGCCGATGGTCAGGCCGCGGGCGCGGGTGATCTCGCCCTCGGTGGGGTCGCAAGTCCCGATGATGCACTTCATCAAGGTGGATTTGCCGCGGCCGTTGGCGGCGACGATGCCGATGCGGTCGCCGGCATTGACGGTCAGATTCAGTGAGGAAAACAGCGGGCTGGTAAAGGTCACGCCGAGATTGCGCAGGTTGAGAAGGCTCATGTCAGGTCTCTGGTCTTGAAGCCAGCACCAGGGCATCGCGGGCGCGCGGCCGATGCGATGCGTGATGCGCGGCGGATGGGAGATCGCAGCGGGCACGAGCGAAAGGCTCGGCGCTACGGCTCACAAAGGGCAGACCAGGAGATGATCGAGAAAAGGCCTCTGGTCAGCCCTGCAAACACATTTGCAGGGCAGAGACGGGACCATATGTCCGGTGTGACCGGATATGAAAAGCATGCATGTGACCCCTCCTTTCTCCTCAAGCACAGGGTCTGAATATCACCGCTTTTTTCTCAGCGCAATCAGAGGTGGCCACGGCCAACACGGCCACGAGCGGACTGTCGTTCTGCCACCAGCCGAAAGCGACCACGCTCGGGTGGTGCTCCAGCCGATCGAGCGGAGAAATATCGATCCTAAAGATATCGAATATCAATCTCGCAAGCTCAAGCAGCCCCGCTTTTGAGTGAGCGTAGTCGGATCGAGAATGAAGCTCTTGCAAGACAGCCCGTGTCGCGTCGCAAATGAAGACGGAAAGATATACCAAGCGTGAGGCACGAGAAGAGCCCGCCCTCACCCAAACAGCCTCACCCGATAATAAATCTTCTCCTGCTCCGCCCGATCCGAAGCATGTGCCCCCACATGAACCACTTCCCCGCCCACCCTCTCGATCACCACCTTTGAGGCCACGTTCTCCACGTTGCACAGGATCTGAAGCTCCCTCAGCCCCTTGGCTCCCGCGAGTTCCATCAGCGCCCTGAGCGCCGCCGTCGCGTAGCCCCTGCCCTGCTTCCACGGAACCACCGAATAGCCCACGTGGCCCGGAACGCTGTCGGGCACCGCGCCGGTGGCGGGCACGTAGCGCAGGTCGGCCTTGCCGGCGAATTCGCCGTCGGAGATCCAGAGCGCGTGGTTGATCAGCGCCGTTGGCGAGGGGGCTTGCCCCGGCGTCGGGTGCCCCAGGATCTTGTCGAGATAGCCGATCCGGTCTTTCCGGAGATCGCTGAGTTCGGCCTCGACATAGGCGGCATCACCCATGCGTCTCGGGTCCGGCGACCATCCCCTGGCGAGCGCGTCCTCATAGCCGCCGAGCCCTTCGAGCGTCGGCGTCACGAGAACCGGGACCTTCGCGGATGTCATCATTCGTGTTGCCCCATGGCTGCTGCGGCCGGGCGGACGCGGCCGAACGCGCGGCAGCGATCCGACCGGCATCGAACGCCAGATAGGGCCGTAAGGTCAACGGATGTCGGAAGGAAATAGCATAAGAAGCGGGGAGCCTTACGAGCCCCTCGCCCTTTTCGATCCGAGGCCCTTACCCCATCACGTGCTTGCCAAGATCCAGGCACCGGTTCGAATAGCCCCATTCGTTGTCGTACCAGGCGATCAGCTTGGTCAGGCCTTCCGAGGTCTGCATGCCGGCTTTCACGTCGAAGATCGAGCTGTGCGGGTTGCCCGTGAGGTCGGTGGAAACCACCGGGTCGTCGCACCATTGCAGGATGCCGCGATAGGCGCCGGAGGCCGCCTCGCGGATCGCTTCGGAGATCTCGGCGTAGGACACCTTGGTGCGAAGGCGACAGGTGAGGTCGACCATGGAAACGTCGGCCACCGGCACGCGCACCGCCATGCCGTTGATGCGGCCGTTCAGCTCGGGGATCACCTTGCCCACCATGCGCGCCGCGCCGGTGGTGGCGGGAATGATGTTGCCCAATATGCCACGCCCGAAGCGCCAGTCCTTGCGCGCCACGCCGTCGACCGGGTTCTGGCTGGCGGTGACCGCGTGCACGGTCAGCATCAGCGCCTCTTCAAGGCCGTAGAGGTCGTGCATCAGCTTGGCGAGTGGCGCCACGCAGTTGGTGGTACACGACGCGTTGGAGACGATCGCCTGCCCATCATAGCGCGTGGCGTTGACGCCCATCACGAACACCGGCGTGTCGTCCTTGGGCGGCGCCGACAGCACCACCTTCTTGGCGCCGGCCTTGATGTGGCCCTCGGCCGTCTCGGTGGTGAGGAAGCGCCCGGTGGAGTCGATCACCAGATCGACGCCAGCGTTGCCCCAACCGATGGCGGCCGGTTCCTTTTCCTCGAAGGCCACCACCTTGCGGCCGTCGACCAGAAGCGCGCCTGTTTCGGTTGCCACCTCGCCGGCAAAGGCGCCGTGCACGCTGTCGTATTTCAGGAGATAGGCGAGATGGTCGATCGGCAACAGGTCGTTCACCGCCACCACTTCCAGATCGTCGCGCCCCTCGGCGGCGCGGAAAACCATACGGCCGATGCGGCCGAAGCCATTGATGCCGATGCGAATTTTGTCAGCCATTTTCGATCTCCATTTTTCCTCTCACATTTTCATACTAGATCGCATAAAATGGAGCAGCAATTCATTTCTTGCGAAGCGGTACAAAATGAAAAGTAAACCCACCCGGGGCCGGCCCAGGGAGTATGACCCGCAAGAAGCGCTGGCAGCGGCGCTCGGCGAATTCCGGCGGCGCGGCTACACAGCGACCTCACTCGACCACCTGTCGGACGCCACGAAGATGGCGCGGCCGAGCCTTTACGCCGCCTTCGGCAACAAGCTGGAGATCTACCGCCAGGCCGTGAGGCACTATTCGGAACAATCGGCCGAGCGGCGGCGGCGCGCCCTGTTCGAGGAGCCATCGCTGCAAAAGGGCCTCAGCGACTATTTCGACGAGATCATCGCCGCCTATCATTCCAACGACGGCGAACCGCTCGGCTGCCCGGTGCTCAGCGTCATCTCCGGCGAAGCCGCCGCCGACCCCGAGATCGGCGCCGAACTGGCCGCCGCCGTCGGCAAGACCGATGCCCTGTTCCTGAAACGGATGACGATCGCCGCCGACGCCGGCGACATCCCACCGGGTGCCGATGTTCAGGGCTTCGCCGCCATGCTCGCCGCGCTGCAACACTCGCTGGCGCTCAGAGCCCGCGCCGGCACGCCAAGGCCGGAGTTGCTCGCCATCGCCCACGCCCATGTGGCGCTGGTGCTGAAGGCGGCGGGACATGCGTGAGAGTTTGGAGGGGTTGGCGGAGCCTTATAAAAGCCCCTTGCCCCTTTCGGTCCGAGATCCCCCGCCTGCGCGGAGGATGACAATCTATCTATTTGTTTTTATTATATAAATTACCAGTCATCCTCTGCGAAGGCAGAGGACCTCAGGCAGGATGATACGAGCGGATCGTATAGGGCGGCCTCCTTGCATCATACCCGGCTCGACACCAACGACAACGACAACGACACCCGATCTGATTGAATCAACGGACTATGCAAACCTGAATTTGTTTGGTTCATAGGTTGCCGCTGCGGGGGAAGCCGTGGATATGGCAGCCGTGGGGATCAAGTTCGGGGGAAAGTTCGTGGCTAAACTCGGTTTCACCGGCTTTGCGCTGGCCGGCTGTCTCGCGCTGACATCGTGCAACACGACGGGCGGCATTCACCTTGCGTCCGCCTTCGATTATCCGGAAGCCAAGACTTACATGAGTTGCTTCATCGATCACGCGAGGAAGCGGGCTATTTCCAACAAAAAGCAGTTGGAAAACGAGGGTATCGATTCCGTACTCATCGACACCTATGGCGACTGCGAGCCGATCCAGAAGGAGTTCGATGCGCACGCCAGGGCGAATGGCTTGTCCGATACCAAGATTGTCGACCTTTCAATAGAACTTCGAACGAAAGCTTCGGACCTCGCCTGGGACGAGATTGCTCGTATCCGTCTGGCGCAGCTCAAGGCCGAGGGCAAAGTCCGCTGACGCGTGCGCCGCGGCGGATATGGCGACCGTGGGGATCAAATTCGGGGGAATTTTCGTGGCTAAACTCGGTATCACCGGCTTTGCGTTGGCCGGCTGCCTCGCTCTGACATCGTGCGTTACGTCGCCCAGAATCCAACTGGCTTCGGCCTCCAAATATCCGGAAGCCCAGACCTACGTGGACTGCGCCGTCGATCACGCGCGAAAGCGGGCTTTTGACAACAAGGAATGGTTCAAGAACGACGACCTGGATGTGCCGATCCTTGCAGGCATGCGGGACTGCGAGGCAGAAGCATTGTTGTTCCAGATGCGCGCCAGGGCGGATGGCATGCCCGTTTCCAAAGTCGATGACTTTTCAATAGAACTTGGCAAGAAGATCTGGCGCCTCGCCTGGGACGAGGTTGTTCGTGTCCGCATGGAACGGCTCAAGGCCATGGGCGCAATCCGCTGACGCGGGGTGCGGAAGGGCCAAATGGGGGAGCACTATTTTGAGCCCATCGCCCCTTTCGGCCCGAGGTCCTGCGCCTGAAGCGCAGGATGACAACTTACGGGAAGCCACGCGAGCGGCTATGCATTTGTTTCATATATATAAAACTGTCTTCCTCCGCGAAGGCGGGGAACCTCGGGCAGGATGAAACTCATCGGCCTATATAGAACTCCACCACCCGCTTGCGCGACATCGTCCGCCATGCATGATTGAGCCGCGAGCAACGGAGCCCCCATGTTCGATATCCGACAGGCAACGCGCGACGACCTCCCGGCCATCGTCGGCCTGCTCGCCGACGACGATCTCGGCAGCGCCCGCGAGGACACCGGCACCCCGCTCAACCCCGGCTACCTCACAGCCTTCGAGGCCATCGCCCGCGACCCCAATCAGTTGCTCGTCGTCGCCGATGACCACGGAGCGGTGGTCGGCTGCCTGCAGATCACCTTCATCCCCGGCCTGTCGCGCAAGGGAGCGTGGCGCGGCCAGATCGAAAGCGTGCGCGTCGCCAGTCAGCGCCGGAGCGCCGGCATCGGCCGCGTGCTGATCGAATGGGCCATCGCCAAGTGCCGCGATCGCGGCTGCGGCTCGGCGCAGCTCACCTCCGACAAAAGCCGCGCCCGCGCCCACGCCTTCTATGCCCGGCTGGGGTTCGTTGCCAGCCACGAGGGCATGAAGCTGAAGCTCTAGTGGTTCGACTCCGACATTTGCATCCGCTTGATATAGGCCTCGGAGCAAATGTCGGAGTCATAAGAACCACTAGCAAGTTATTGTTTCTAGTGGAGCTTTTGAATTTTACATTTGACCGCGAGCTTTATGTCAGGCGGGACTCAAATGTCAAATTCGCTCCACTAGGGCTTAGCTGGCTGACAGAAGATTTACTCTGCCGGAGAGTGTTCCAAGAGACCGGTCGGAAATTCGCTCCGGCGAGTCGGCTGGCGTGACTTTCGAGAACCGGAGCGGACTTTCTGTCCGTGAGCACGGCAAGCACAGAAAGTCGCGTCAGACGGCCGCCGGAATAGAATTTATAACGGTCTCTAAACTCCCGGCCACATGCCGCCATCAAGCCTCAGGTTGGCGCCTGTGATGTAGCTGGCGCGCGGGCTCGCCAGGAATGCGATGGCATCGGCGATCTCCTCCAGCGTGCCGACCCGCCCCATCGGCACGTCGGCGAACATCGGCAGCACCGCCGTCTGAACCTCCGCCCAGGGCGCGTTTGCCGCCAGGCCCTGCCCCGCCGCCGCCTTGCGGAAGGCCTCGTCGAGCCGGTCGCTATGGATGGTGCCGGGCGAGACGGTGTTCACGGTGATGCCGTCCTTCGCCACCGCCTTGGCCAGCGAGGCGGTCATGGCGATCATCGCCGCCTTGGCCGCTCCATAGTCCGGTCGGCCGGCCGGCGGCATCACCCCCGCCAGGCTGGCGATATTGATCACCCGCCCCCATTTCGTCCGGCGCATGGCCGGCAGCAGGCCGGCCGTCACCCGGACCGCCGCCAGCACGTTGCGGTCGTAGCTGGCCGCCCAGGTGTCCGTCCGCGTCGTCGTCCAGTCCTCCGGCGGGCCGGAGCCGCCGGCGTTGTTGACGAGGATATCGACCTTGCCGGTGAAAGCCTGTGCCGCCGCCACCAGCCGCTCCACCTCATCGTCCCTGGTCAGATCGCCGATCACCGCGTGGGCGCGCCCGCCCTTGGCGATGATATCCTCCGCGACGGCCTCGGTTTTTGCCATGTCGCGGCCGTGGACGATGACGATCGCCCCCTCGCGGGCCAGCCCACGGGCGATCGCCGCGCCGATGCCCTTGCCGCTGCCGGTGACCAGAGCCACCTTGCCATCGAGTTCCAGATCCATCGCCCGATCCTCATGTTATTCCAGGGAACCGCATAGGAGACCACACCGATGACCGAGGCAATTACGCACCTGAAAGTGCCCATGGAGGAGCAGCGGCTTTGCCTTGGTCCCGATGGATCGGTGGCCCACGTCAGCCACGTGCTGGCCACGATCGGTGGCAGGTGGAAGCTGCCCATCCTGTTCCGCCTGTTCGCCCAGCCCGCATGGCGCCCATCGCAGCTGCTGCGCGACATCGACGGCATCTCGCAAAAGATGCTGACGCAGCATCTGCGCGACCTTGAGGCCGACGGCCTGATCGCCCGCCACGACTTCGGCGAGCAGCCGCCGCATGTCGAATACACGCTGACCGACGCCGGACGAGACCTGATGCCGGCGCTGATGGCCGTGCGAGATTTCGCCCGTCGCCATCAGTCATAGCGGGCAAGGCCATTGATGTTGCCAGGCCGCCGTGCAATTAAGGTGAGTGTTATTTCTATATTTTATTGGAAAAACCAATGATCAATCGAATTTATTTCTTGGGTCTTCTCCCCGTTCTCGGGATCTTCAACATGTCTATTCTCTCGGGAACGGCCAATGCCGAGGGCGCCATCAGCGCCGGTATTTACAAGGACGGCAAGCTGCTGATCGAGGAGCCGGCCGCCGACGAACCATCAAGCAAGCCAGCCACCAACCCCGACAGCAAGGACAGCAAGCCGTCGGGCCATCACCGCGGCGATTCCATCGACGATGGCCACGAGGGCGGCTGAGCCAAAGCCCGCTTCCCTCACTTCACTTCGATGCGCCCAAGCGGCTGCGCTTCCGCCGCCAGCGCCGCGCAAGCGTCCTGCCAGGATTGGTCGCCCGGCGTCAGTTCGGAACGCAGGAAAGCCGTGGTCATGCGCGCCACCAGCGCCACCCGGTCGGGGTTTTCATCCGTCGTCTCGGCGACGCCGTAGCCGGAAATGCCGCCGAGCAGATGCTCGCCGCCGAACAGGGTCAGCAGCCCTCGGCCGCCGGGGCTGAGGTGAAACGGATCGGCGAACCAGTCGGGGCCGCGTACCGTCAGCGGCGAGCGGTCGGCATCGCCCGCCACCACCAGCGTCGGCGTGCGCAGGCTGTCAAAGCTCGAATTGATATAGGGCGTGTGCGCGCGGGCAAAGGCGCTGAGGTCGTCGCCCCCCCGCCCGGCAGTGGCAAGCAGCACGCCTGCCTTGATGCGATCATCGGAAAAATCCTCGCCGGCTTCGCCGTCGGCGCCGATCATCCGCGCGCCCAGCAGAAACCCAGCGGTTTGCCCGCCAAAGGAATGCCCCGCCACCGCGACGCGCGTGAGATCGGCCCGCCCCGCCAATCCCGGAACCGCGCCCACCAGCCAGTCGAGGCGATCGAGGCAGAGTTTCAGGTCCATCACCCGCTGGCGCCAGATCAGCGGCCGTCGCGGGTCGTCCTCGGCAAGCTTCAGGCGCCGGGAATCGAGATGGGTCGGCTGGATCACCACAAAGCCGGCCGCCGCCCAGGCGTCAGCCAGCGGCGCGTAGCCGTCCCGCGACGAGCCGTAGCCGTGCGACAGCAGGATCACCGGCAGATCGCCACCGGCCACGGGCGCCGAAACCCGAATGTCGAGATCAACGCCACGACCGGGCATCGCGAGCATCATCGGCGCCACGCCGATCACCGCCGCGCGGTTTGGGTTCGCCCCTTGCACATGCACCATGGAATACTCCTTCTCCGGCCCCAACCATCGCTTGGAGACAGTCACTATTGTTGACTTGCTCTAGCTATGTGACCTAAGAAGCCCTGCCAAGAACGCATTTTTTGAGGACCAGGTCAGATGGATATGACCGAGACGCTCGACGTCCTGTCGAGCTGCACCGGCGTCACCGACATCCTGAAGCGGGTCGGCGACAAGTGGACCGTGCAAGTCATCGTGGCGCTGGTCGATCGGCCGCGCCGCTTCAACGAGCTGAAGCGGCACGTCGGCGGTGTTTCGCAGCAGATGCTGACGCGCACGCTGAAGACGCTGGAGCGCGACGGCGTCATCGAGCGGCGCGTCTTCGACACCACGCCGCCCCAAGTGGAATACGAGCTGACCGCCTTCGGCCGTTCGCTGGCCGACCCGGTGCGGCAACTGGCCGAATGGGCCGTGCGCCACCGGTCCACCATCCACGACAATCGGCTGCGCTACGACGCGAAACGCTGAAGCGGGCGCTTAGAGCATCGTCCGACCGGAGTGAAACGAGGATCGATAAGATGATGCTTCCAAACCAAGAACTTAGAGCGCCGATCTGATTCAATCAGATCGAATAGCGTTCTAAGGCGCCGCGGCGGTCAGCTGCTTCAGCCAGTCGACAAACCGGCTGGTCCGGCCGCCCTTCGTCTCCGTCCGGTCCACCACCTTGACCACGACCATGTGCTTTGCGGGGATGACGGCGATTTCCTGCCCGCCGAAGCCGGAGGCGAGCGCCGCGCCGGGGCCGAACACGTCGGGGTTCAGCGTCCACCACAGATAGCCGTAGCCCATGCTGCCGTGATCGGTGTGAGAATAGGCGGTGGTGGCCTCCTTCACCCACGACGCCGGCACCACCTGCCGCTCGCCCCAGCGGCCGCCATTAAGGAACAATTGCCCGAACCGCGCCAGGTCGCGGGCGGTCATGGTGAAGGGATAGGCCGGATGGATCGACGCCTTTTCAAGGACATAGCTGCCATCGGCCACCGAGAAATCCTCCATGCCGATCGGCGTGGCGATGCGCTGGGCAAAGCTGACGAAAATGTCCTCGCCGGTCCGCTGCCGGTAGATGGTGCCGAGGGCGTTGAAGTCCCAGTTGTTGTAGAACCAGAAGGTGCCGGGGGCGTGGCTGCCGCGCACCGGCCGCTTGCGGCGGATGTCGGCGGTTTCATGGGCGGCCTTGTGATAGACGCCGGAGCGCGCCATCAACAGATCGCGCACCGTCGCCTGCTTCTCGGTGGCGGTGAGAGCCGGCGGCTTGTCGTCGATGCCGAGATCGCCAAGCGTGCTGGTCAGATCGATCCGCCCCTCGGAGATGGCTATCCCGTAAAGCGCGCTGAGGAGGCTCTTGCGCACGGAGGCGACATTCACCTTGCGGGTCACGTCGCCCCAACTGGCGACCACCTTGCCATCACGCACCACCATCAGGGCCGTGGCATTGAGACCGACAACCTCATCGCGCGCCGCGTTCAGTTTCTCGGCCGACCACCCCGCCGACGCGGGATCGACGCTCTGCCAGGGCTCGGCCTCGGCGCCGCCGGCCACGACGCTCATCAACAGACAAAGGACGGCAACGACACGACGCATGATGAGGGACCTCGGAAGCGATCGCAGGAAGCCGATTTACGACCGTCAAATGCGGCATCAGCGCGGCGCCTCACCAGAGCGGCGGAGCGCCCCTCAACGGATAGCGCCGGCACCACTTTCGGCAGCCTCGAAAATCCCTATAGGTTGAGCCTCCAGGATTCGAGAGGGACACCCATGAGCGGTTCATCGACGCTGTTTGCCATGGCCGCCGATCAGGAATACGGCCCGGCGCTCCGTTCGCGCATTGCGCCGGTGATGATCGGCGTCGGCCCGGTCGAGGCCGCCGTCAACCTCACCGCCGAACTCAGCGCCCGCGCCCATCGCGGCGAGTTGCCCAAGCTGGTAGTCAGCCTCGGCTCGGCCGGTTCGCGCACGCTCGATCACTGCGAGGTCTACCAGGTGGCCTCGATCGCCTATCGCGACATCGACGCCTCCCCCTCGGCTTTGCCAAGGGCACCACGCCGCTGCTCGACCTGCCGGCCGTCGTGCCGCTGCCGCTGCGCATTCCCGGCGTGCCGGAGGCCAGCCTGTCCACCGGCGGCAACGTGGTCTCCGGCGCCAACTACGACCTGATCGACCAGGACATGGTCGACATGGAAACCTTCGCCGTCTGGCGCGCCTGCCAGAAATTCGGCCTCCCCCTGATCGGCCTGCGCGGCATCTCCGACGGCAAGGCCGAGGTCACCGAGTTCAGCCACTGGACCGAGTATCTCCACATCCTCGACGAAAAACTCGCCACCCTCGTCGACCGGATCCTGGCGGGGGATGTAGTGGATCAGGCGGGATAAAGCGATTGGCCGGCATGCCAGCCGAGACAAGCAATGTGCCTCGGTCGCGCCAGTCCTTAACCCGTCACTCCCCCAGCAACATCGCGATGATATCGGCCTTCATATTGGCAACACTGACTTTTTCGCCGCCCAAATCATTGAAAAACGAGTCATCCTTCAGAATGCTTCGAAAGGTCCGCGACAATATGTGAGGCTGCGCGGCCTTTTTTATCGTTCCGGCCTGCTGCCCTTGGTTGATCAGGTCCGCCAATCTTTCGGTAAGCTTGCTTTCAGCGGCCAGAACATCGTCATGGCCGAAAAAAGCCAGGGCTCCCGTGAAAGACGGCTCGCCATCCAGCCCAGACTGATTGTCGATGGCCCATTCGATCATCGCCCGCGCCGCCTCGCCGGGTGGCAGGACCGCCGCGAATGCCTCGACACGCGCCAGGGCCTTTTCCAAGCCCGACACGATCACCCGCACGGCAAGCGCTTCCTTGCTGGCGAAGTGGCCATAGAAGGTCGGCTTTGAAATGCCGACGGCGCCGATGACGTCATCGATCGTCGTTCCCTCATAGCCCTTCTGAACGAAGAGATGCCCGGCCGCCTCGATCAGCGCCGCCTCGCGCAGCAGCACCTGTTGCTTCTTGAACGAATGTTTTTCCGGCGCTTTGCGCTCACTGACAGGCTGCGGCATATCGTCCCTTGAAACTTTACTCACAGTAAGATAAATGAACTGACGGTAAGTGCAATAGGAATCCCTTCCGCCTCGTCGGTTTCCGCGGCCACTTCCCTCATGGAGAGTTCAAAACATGGCATCTCTACGGTCCTGGAAATTAGTGCTCCTCGCAAGCCTGTTCGCAGGCGGCTCCGTGGGACTGGCGCACGCCGCCAAGTCCGCCGCCCCCGACGCGGCCGCGCCGCTCTCGACACCGGCCGGCGTGGGCGCCCTTGTCGATGCGCAAAAGGATCTGCCCTTCAAGAAGGATTTTGCCGTCAATTCCTGGTTCATCACCGGACACGTCAAGACCGAAGGGCATACGCTGAGCTATCTTTACCACGTGATGATCACGCCAAGCCCCGACGGCAAGCCGATCATTCAATCGGTGACCTCGATCACCGACGAGACGACAGGCTGGTATCGCGCCGGCGACATCGTCCTGCCCTACACCGGACAGGGGGCAAGCGCCGACGGCCTGAACTTCACGTTCGACAACGGCGAAATGCGGGGCACCCGCGACGCGCTCCACGTGAAGGCGATGCTGAAGGACGCCTCGCTGGATGTTCAGATGCATCCGACCAGCCCGACGCTGTACAACGGCGGCACCGGCATGTTCCCGCTGCTGGGCATGGTCATTCAGGAATATTCGGTGCCGGTCCTGAAAGCGACCGGCACGATCACCATCGAAGGCAAGAGCTATAAGGTCGACGGCGACTGCTGGTTCGACCGTCAGTGGCAGAATCCGGCGGTCGCCGGCTCACCGATGGCGAAATGGAGCTGGATGGGCCTCCATCTCGACAACGGCGACGCCATCAGCCTGTGGTCGGCCTTCGATGGAGCGATCGGCAAGAACCGGGCCTGGGCGACGATCCTTCACCATGACGGCTCGCAAACCGTCACCGCCGTGGAACCGAGCCTGGGCGCGACGGACGAGTGGACCAGCCCACAGAGCGGCAATCGCTACCCGACACGCTGGTCGGTGAGCATTCCCGCGTTGAACGCCAAGCTCGGCGTCGTCCCCGCGCCCCGCCAACAGGAAATCATTTCCGTCGCCCCCTACCTCACCAAGTATGAGGGCGCCAGCAAGGTCTCGGGCACCTATGGCGGAAAGCCGATCAAAGGCTTCGGCTATGTCGAACTCATCGGTGCCTGGAAATAGACGTCTGGCCCCGGCGCGGGCGGCGCCACCGCCGGGGCCGGTTCTGGCTTTCGCATCTGCCTCCAGACTCGTCAGACCTCGGCGTCGCAGCCGGCAACCGGCGCATCGAAGTCGCGGTCCGGCCCGACGGGGACGATGCCGGTCGGATTGAGCCAGGGATGGCTGCCGTAGTAGTGCTTCTTGATGTGCTCGAAATCGACGGTCGGGCGGATGGCGGGGTGTTGGTAGAGCGCGCGCGTAGTGCGCCAGAGCGCCGGATAGTCGACGAGCGCCCGCCGATTGCATTTGAAGTGGCCGAAATAGACCGGATCGAACCGCACGAGCGTGGTGAACAAGCGGATGTCGGCTTCGGTCAGTTGCTCGCCGACCAGGAACCGCCGGTTCGTCAGTCGTTCTTCCAACCAGTCCATCGTCGCGAAGACGTCTGCCACGGCGGACTCGTAGGCGGACTGCGTGGTGGCGAAGCCGGCGCGATAGACGCCGTTGTTGAGGTTGGCATAGACCCGCGCGTTGACGGCGTCGATCTCATCGCGCAGCGCCGATGGATAGTAATCGCCCTCGGCCGCGCCCACCCGATCGAAGGCGCTATTGAACATGCGGATGATGTCGGCGGATTCGTTGGAGACGATCTTTCGCGTCGCCTTGTCCCACAGCACCGGCACGGTGACGCGCGAGGTGCAGGCCGGTTCGCCCAGCGTATAGAGCTGGTGCAGCCATTCAACGCCGTTCACCGTGTCCGGCACGACGCCGGGGCCTGAGTAGAACGACCAGCCATCCTCGCCCATCAGCCAGTGCACGACCGAAAGGCCGATGATCCCTTCGAGGCCTTTCAGCCTGCGCATGATCAGGGTGCGGTGCGCCCAGGGGCAGGCGAGCGACACATAGAGGTGGTAGCGGCCGGATTCGGCGGGAAAGGTGGTAATACCATCGCCCTTGCCGTCGACGATCCAGTTGCGAAACACCGACGGAGGGCGCCGCAATTCCCCGTCTTTCACCTCGGTCTCGATACCGTTGCGCTGCCACAGACCGTCTACGAGCTCACCCATCGGCTATCTCCAGACAAAAATATGGCCCGCGCACACCGCGCGGACCATAACAAGCAATTGGTGGCTTAATGGCCGATGATCAAGCGGCGAGCGCTTCGATCTGGGCCTTGGCCTCGGCGATCGCGGCGGCCTTCGGCTCGTCACCGAGGCTGAGGCCCTCGGCGCGGATGATCGTCACGTCGGTCAGGCCGATGAAGCCGAGCACGCCGCGCAGATAGGTCTCGTGATGCTCGAGCGCGGCGGCCGGGCTGTCGCCGGTGTAGACGCCGCCACGGGTCGAGGCGATGATCACCTTCTTGCCCTTCGGCAGCAGGCCCTCTGGGCCGTTCGCCGTGTAATGGAAGGTGCGACCGGCAACGCAGACGCGGTCGATCCAGGCCTTGAGCTGCGAGGGAACCGAGAAATTATACATCGGGGCGCCGATGACGATGACGTCGGCGGCGAACAGATCGTCGGCATAGGCTCCGCCGACCGCGATGTCCTCGCCCAACGCCGGGCTGTTCACCGCGCCGCCCTGGAACACGGCCAAATGCGCGTCGGACAGATGGAAAGCGGCGTCGACGACGAGGTCGCGGCGGATCACCCGCGCGCCGGGGTGAAGGGCCTGCTGCTTGGCGACGATGTCGGCGGTGAGCGTGCGGCTGACGGAATAGCCGCCGAGGATGCTGGAATCGATATGCAGGATCGTCGTCATGGGAAGAGTCTCCGAACCGCCTGCGCGAGGCGTCGTTTCGTTGCGGGTGAAAAGTTTTTTGAGGGCGTTGAACATGCCCTCGTAATAGTCATGATTACCAATACAGGAGTAGCCAGTATTTTTTTATGCTATCCATCGGGAATACCGATGGATTGGAGTTGCCATGCTGGACGGAATATCCCTGGATCAGTTGCGAACTTTCCTGGCGGCGGTGGACGAGGGCAGCTTTTCGGCGGCTGGCCGGCACCTGTCGCGCACCCAATCGGCCGTCAGCGAGGCGATTTCCACCCTGGAAACGCACCTGGGGGTGCGCCTGTTCGACCGTAGCAACCGCTATCCCCAACTGACGGGCGAAGGCCGCGCCCTGCTCGCCGATGCGCGCGAGGTGTTGTCCTCCGTCGATGGCATGAAGGCGCGCGCCAAGGGCATGGCCAGCGGCATCGAGCCCGAGCTGGCCGTCGTGGTCGACGTGTTCTTTCCCATCGAGGTGCTGGCGCTGGTCGCGCAGGAGTTCCGGCTGCGGTTTCCGGGAACGCCTTTGCGGCTCTATGTCGAGGCGCTGGGCGCCACCGTCGAGCCTGTCCTCGATGGGCGCGTGAGTTTCAGCATTTCGGGTTCCTTACCGTTGTTGCCCGATGGGCTCGGCAGCGAGCGCCTGACCAGCGTGAGCTTCTTGATCGTTGCCGCGGCCTCCCACCCGTTGGCGGCTTGGCAGGGTGTCATTCCAAAGGCGGAACTGGCGCGGCATATCCAGTTGGTCTTGACGGATCGGTCCAAACTCACCGCCGAGCGTGAGTTTGGCGTCATGTCCCCCTCCACTTGGCGCTTGGCCGATCTTTTCGCCAAGCACGCCTTCCTGTTGAACGGACTGGGATGGGGCGGCATGCCCAGCCATACCGTCCAGGCGGACCTCGACGCCGGTCGGCTCAAGGAGCTCAGCATTGAGGACGCCCCGGCGGGCGGGCTCGCTTTCCCCATGCTGGCCGTCTATCGAGCCGACGATCCGCCGGGACCGGCGGGCCGCTGGATGATCGAGCAGCTCAAACACTGTCGGGAGCATCGGGAATAGACCGGGCCTCGGCGCGACGGACGAAAGGAGCCGCCGAGCACGGCAAGCGCGGCTGAGGTGCCAGCATCACGGCGTTGGATTTGAAGATCGCGCTTCCTCAAGAAGCCAATTTGCGAAGACCTGGATTGGACCCTCACTCAACCGGATCGGCTCCGGCAGGATGAGGCAGAAGGTCTTGGAGATCGACTGCCCCTCGGGCCAGGGCGCGACCAATCGACCGTCCGCCAACTCGGTTTCGATATAAAGGCGCGGCACCAGCGCAACCCCGAGACCGGCCAACGCGGCTTCGATTTGCATCAAGTGAAGATCGTAACGGGCGCCAACGGCGGGATTGGTCAGCACGATCCCGGTCTCCTGCGCATAGCGCTGCCAGGCGTCCGGGTTCTGGCGTCGATGAAGGCGCGGCAGTTCGTCCAATGAGGCTGGCCCTTTGCCACCGCCAAGCAGGCCCGGATGGCAAACCGGAACCAGCGTCTCGCGCAGCAGTCGGTGCGTTCTCATGCCCGTCCATGCCGGATGCTCGAAATGGATCGCCGCGTCGAAGCCGCTGCCGGCAAGCACAAAAGGCTCCATGCGCTCGGCAAGATGCACGATGATATTGGGGTGCATCTCATGAAATCGCGCCAGCCGGGGAATGAGCCAGCGCACGGCAAAGGTCGGAATGGTGGCGATGTCGAGGCTGGCGCCGTCGCTGGGCTGGCCCATCAGATATTGGCTGTCACGCTCCAGCCGGTCGAGTGACTCGCGCACCTGAACCGCATACCGCTCGCCATTCGGTAACAGCCTGACACGATTGCCGACCCGCTCGAACAGCGTGACGCCGAGGAAGGCTTCCAGTCGGCCGATCTGGCGGCTGATCGCTCCTTCGGTCAGGGCCAGCTCGTCGGCGGCGCGCGCAAAGCTGCCGTGACGCGCCGAGGCCTCGAACGCCATCAGCGCGGAATGGCTGGGAATCTTGCGGCGCATGAGCGGCCCTCGCTGTGAGGATGCGGCATCCGATCCGCCGCCACCTTGATATTAGGTCACTGAAGCATGACCCAATATCGATATATAGGCGGATACCGGCAGCCTACCATGAGAAAATATCAACGAGAAACATGGCCGGGCGCTCCGCGCTCGCGGCCAAGGGTGATGCCATGATCTATACGGTGGAATGCAGCTTTGCCGATCCCGGCAGCGAAGCGGAATGGAACGACTTTTACAGCCGGGACAAGCTGCCGGCCCTCATTTCCGTCAGCGGGTTCCATACCTCGCAGCGTTTCAGGGCGTTGAGCCCTGGCTGCCCCGTCTATCTCGCCCTTCATTCGATTGATGGCCTCGATATTCTGACAGGCGAGGAATACCGCCAAAAGGGCGGCGGCAATTTCGCGCGCTGGCAACACCACATCACCGACTGGCACCGCAACCTCTATGACGGTCTTGAGCGCGCGCCGGCCATTGGCGAGGGCGAATATCTGGCATTGAGCGCAACCGGCCCCGAGCCGCTGATCCGGCTGGGCCTCACCCCTAGCGCGATGCACGCGGTCGCCATGGAAAAGGTCCCCGAATATCGCTGGCTCGCCAAGCTGGAGCGCGGCAAGACGCCCGACATCGACCATCTATCGGACGGCGTCCATGTCTATGCGCCGATGACGGCGCAATTGACGAGCGACGCTGCCCTCAGCAAGACACGGTAGGCCCCAATGCCGAATGTCACGATCTATATTCCGGCCGACAAGATGCCGCCGGACGAAGCCCTCGCCGAACTCACCGAGCAATGCAGCGACCTCTGCACGGGCGTTCTCCGGGCCGCCTTGGCGAATGTGCACATCGTCTATGTCGCCGTCCGCCACGGCCGGGGACACCCGGCCTTCGCGGAAATCCACTATCGCCTAGAACCCTTTCGCACGCCGCCGGTCATGCAGCGGTTCATGGAGGGGCTGGACGATGCCATAAGGCGGAACGCCGGCCTCACCGCGCGCATTCGCTGCTTTGGCTATCAAGCGTCGAGCCTCCACGCCCGCAATTGAGCCGACGCCCGGAGAACACCAATGCCCCCTCTCGCATTGCCCAGCCAACAAGTCGGTGACCTGACGATAAGCGCCGTCAGCGATGGCTATCTGCACGCCAGTTTCGACTTTCTCGCCAATATCGATCCGGCCGATGCCTGCCATATGCAGGAAACCGCCGGGATAACCGATCCCACCTCGATCCATATCAACGGCTACCTCGTGCGCGGAGGCGGCCGCGCGGTCCTGATCGACGCGGGCACCGGTGGCTTCAAGCAATGGGGTGGCCGATTGAAGAGCAACCTGTCGCTGGCCGGCATCCAGCCATCCGAGATCGACGCGATCTTGTTGACGCACGCCCATCCCGATCATGTCGGGGGGCTGATGGACGCTTCGGGAGAAACCGCCTTCCCCAATGCCGAGCTGGTCGTCCACCATCGGGAAGTCGCGTTCTGGCGCGATGATGGCAATCTGAACCGCGCGCCCGAGCGGGCCCGTGGCAACTTCCTTCTGGCGCGTCAGGTCTTCGAGGCCTATCGCGACAGACTGCGCACTTTTGAGGGCGGCGAGGTGCTTGCCGGATTGACCGCGATTCCGCTGCCGGGCCACACCGCCGGGCACACCGGCTATCGTCTCGACTCCGGCGGCCAGAACCTGCTGGTCTGGGGCGATATCGTCCATTTCCCCGAGATCCAGATTCCGCGCCCCGACGTGTCGATCGCCTTCGACCAGGATGCCCTTCTCGCAGCGGCAACCCGATCGAAGCTGCTGGATGTCGTGAGTTCGGAACGGCTGCCGATCGCCGGCATGCACCTCGGCGAACTCGGCTTCGCGCGTATCGAGAGAACGGGCGGAGGCTATGGCGTCGCTTATGAGCAATGCGTCGGAAGGTCCGCCGGCAATCGGCGGGGATAGAGCAGCTGTCGTGGGATAAATTCGCGCCATGGCGCGCAATCGGCGGGGCTTGTGGGCCACGCCCGATGATGATGAGAACTATATGTATGCTGTAGCCCTCTAGCACAGCACACCTTTAGTGATCGGCAGAACTCGAACGTGCGCTGTCCAATACCGCCTGGCCGGTCAAACGTAACGCTGCCTGCGCCACGAGGTGGGCGATACGGTCAGACAACTCCGGGTCCGATACGGCTCGAGCCAGCGTAACGCCTCCGCTCAACATGGCGAGCAGCACGATCGCCTGATCTTGTTGCGAACCGATGGGCGTGCCTGGGGCATCACTTTCCGGCAAACCTGCGGCGACCTCGTCGACGAGGCGCTTCAACTCCGCCGTATAAGCAGCGCGCGTATCGTCGTCGGCGCGCATCACGTCGGTGGACAGGCTCGGCAAGGCACAGCTTTCGCCGAGGTCGCAGGTCCTTTTGTACCCGAGATAGAATCCCACAAAGTTCGTCACCCAGTTGGTCCGGTCGCTGACTTTGAGCGCTGCAATCCCTTGCCGCAACTCTTCCAGCCCCGACAACACGGCGATGCGGAAGGCTTCGCTCTTGGATTTAAAGTGCCCATAGAAGGCGCCGTTCGTCACGCCAGCAGCCTTGGTCAGTGCTTCGATGCCACCGCCACCATAGCCTTCCTCCCGGAAAACCCGGCCCGCCGCCGCCACGATCTTGGATTTGGTCTCCTGTTTATGCTCCGGGCTGTAGCGCATAGCTGTCCCCATTAAGAGTGATCGCTCTTTATCTCTTGCATAGAGAGCGATCCATGTTTATGGATAGAGAGCGTTCGGTATATATCAAATGCCATTCCTGTTCAAATGAGGAGAACTCCATGCCCATTACGCTCACCGTGCCCGAAGGGCTGCTCTCGCCACAAGCGCAGGCCGAGGCCTTTTCCGGCCTGACAGACGCGCTCCTCGAAATCTCGGGGCTGACCGGCAATGCCTTCATGACGACCAACATCGTCGGCTCGATCAACGTGTTGCCGAGGGAACATATACTTGCCGGCGGCAAGGTGGCGGCGGCAGCTTTTGTCGAACTCAAGCTCCCCGAGATTGCGCTGGCGACGCCCGAGGCGAAAAGTGCCTTCATCGAGAAGGCAACGGATATCGTCGAGAAGGCCGCCGGAGGACGGCTGAAGCGTGAACATATCTGGTCGAACATCGTCTACGCACCCGAAGGAGCTTGGGGCATCGCCGGGCGCAGCTACGACAATGCTAGCTTGGTCGAGGCCATAGTGGGCGCCGGTGCCGTCTAGCGTTTCGCATCGCAAAATTCCTTAAGGCTGGACTGCGAGATACGAAGATTTTGCGGTCTGGCATCTTATTGAAGGCCATGCCATGCAGCTTGCCAACTATCTCTTTTTCACGACCCAGTGCGAAGCGGCGCTCAACTTCTATACCAAATGTGGCCTTGGTCGGGTCACGGCGCTCATGCGTCATGGCGACCACGGAATACCGCTCGCCAGCGAAGCCATGCGCGGCAAAATCATGCACGCCCGCTTCGAGGGACCTGGCCTTCTGTTCTTCGCCTCGGACAATCACGATGCCGAGCCGATGCGAGGCTCCGCTCACATGCTCATCATGGACGATCGCGCCTCTACAGACAGATTATTCACGGCGCTTGCCGATGGCGGCAAGATCACCACACATCTCGCAGTGCAGCCGTGGGGAAGCTACTACGGTAAACTCACTGATCGGTACGGTGTTCAATGGATGCTGGACTGCTTATCCTAGTCCGCCGTGTGATAGCCACGCGGTGACCGGAGTGTCATCATGGCGCTGCTGCGCAGAATATCGCGCCGTAGCGTAGAATCGGCGGCTCTGGCGGACGGAGTGGGATTCGAACTTACAGACGGCGCGCATCCGCGGGCTACTTTCGAGCCGCCGACGAACACCTCGCACCGGTTATTAAGCGAGCCGTCTGACATGCCCTTCGGCCAGGACAGCCCGATCGGCCGAGGGCACCCCAGACACATCCCATCGTTGCGCGTCCCCCTCCCCGTCTATATGTTGCCTCCCGCAAGGCGAGGACGACCTCCCCCCTCATTGGGTTAAGCGCTCAGGACGGCCTGGGCTTTTGGAGGTCTCTATGCGTTCCCTTCCCGACCGGATCCGCCATGTCGTCAGCTTCGAGATCTTCGGGCTGGCGCTGGTCACCCCGCTCGGCGCGCTGGCGTTCAGCCAGCCGATGCTGGACATCGGCGTGCTCAGCGCCATCATCGCCGTGGTCGCCACCTTATGGAACCTCGTCTACAACTACCTGTTCGACCTTGCCCTGAAGCGCCTCCGCGACACCACCGCCAAGGGCACGGTGATGCGCGTCTTCCACGCCATCCTGTTCGAGGCTGGCCTCTTGGCCGTGCTGATGCCGTTCATCGCCGCCTATCTCGGCATCTCGCTGTGGCAGGCGCTGATGATGGATATCTCGTTTGCCGCCTTCTACATGGTCTACGCATTTCTATTTAATTGGCTATATGATCGGCTGTTCCCGCTGCCTGAATGGCAGGGGCAACCCTGAAGCAGCCGCCATCTTTCGATCAGCCCCAGGCAACCGGACGGGCGGATGCTCTCATGCGTCTTGCAACGTCCTATTTTGCCACGCGGTCAGTGCAATTGCCGCCGCCCGGCTTGGTGCCGGGGACCGCGCTGAAACGATGGCGCTTTTCAGGTGAAAGGATTTCACCGAGGCGATCCGGGGAGATCTTTGAATGACCCAACGTGTCCTTCTGGCCGGTGGCACAGGGCTGGTCGGCGGCCTTGTCGCTGCCCTGGCTCGCCGCGCGGCCCGATGTCGATCTCGTCAGCCTCACGCGGCGCGGTTCGTCGGTAACAGGCCATCAGGTGGATTTCGAACAGCTTTGCCTGGCGCCCGCCAGCGTGCTGGGTCCGCTGGCGCCCGCCGGCATCGACGTGGCGATCTCCTGCCTCGGCACCACCATCCGCGCCGCCGGATCGGAACAGGCGATGTTCCGCGTCGACCACGACTACATTTTAGGCCTCGCCAGCGGCGCGCGGGCGCTCGGCGCGCGCCAATTCATCCTGATGACCTCGGTCGGCGCCGGCGGCCCCGGCTTCTACCTCAAGACCAAGGGCGCCATCGAAGAGGCAGTCGGCCATCTCGGCTTCGACCGGCTGGACCTGATCCGCCCCGGCGAGCTGGTCGGCCACCGCGCCGAACAGCGCCCCCTCGAAACGATCGGCCAACGCGTCCTCGCCGTCCTCGCCCCGCTGATGGCCGGCCCGTTCGCCCGCTACACCGCCATCCCCGCCGATACCGTGGCCGACGCCATCCTCGCCCTGATCGGCCAGCCGGAAACCGGCCGGCATGTGCACGAAAACGATGGATTGCGGCGAGACGGGACAGGAAATAGGTCAACGTCCGGCTGATCGCCCGAGAATAACGGGGGACGGAAGTTAAGTATAAATACTTGTCATCATATTGTAATAGAAGGAATATCTCGCGCTGGTTGTGTTTTTAGTGAAACATTATTCGTGCAACGCAGCCCTTCCCGCTAGATTTTCCCGATGTAATTATACTTCAGAAACTAATAAAAATCAGAAGTTTAACATTAAACAGCACGTCATAATCGCAAATATGACTAACATGTAAGCTTTTAGTAGCTTTCGAATTAGCATGTTGTTAATGGGGCGGAAGCAAACTCGATTTAGTACAGCAAGGCTGTCACTTCGATACGTTGCCTCGTGTGAAACGCCGTCCGGCGACCGCGATCGGGCAAGCTGATGCCGCCTGGTTCGACGTCGCCCGGCGGGCCGCGGCGGGGAAAGCGGGCGCTCCGTCTGCGCGCGGCAAGTCCCCGGTGGATGAGCGCGTCTCTCGTCAGTTACTCAAGAAGGCCGAAGTTGAAATGTTCAACAATCTGTCTATCACCTACAAACTGCTGCTCGGCTTCGGCGTACTGATCCTGATATCGATCGGGCTCAATCTCTACGTCTTTCATAACAAGCAAGCGCTGCAACAAACCGACAGCTGGACCGATCACTCCTACAACGTGTTGCAGCAGGCCGACGCGATGCAGGCCAGCATGGTCGACCAGGAAACCGGATTCCGTGGGTTTCTGATCACGGCAAATCCCGACAATCTCGGTCCTTACAAGTTCGGCTACGCGAACTTCCAGGCGGCCTTCGAAAAACTGAAGGCGATGACCTCGGACAACGCCGCCCAGCAGCGCCGCCTCGGCCAGATTGGCACCGCCGCCGCCGAGTGGCGTGCCAATGTCGCTGAAAAAGGCATCCACTTGATGGCCGACAACGCGACCCGCGACGCCGCTCTGGAACTGGAGCGCGACGGCGCCGGCAAGAAGTCGATGGACGACATCCGCGCCATCGTCAAAGACCTCAAGGACGCCGAAGAGAGCCTGCTTGACGACCGCGCGGCGGCCCGCGACAGCGCCTTCAGCTCCATCACCTGGTCCATCGCGGCCGGCGGCGTGTTGATGGTTCTGTTCGCCGGCCTGGGAATTGTCGTCCTCAATGGCATGATCTCCCGCCCGATCAAGACCATTACCGCCAGCATGGGGAAAATCGCCGAGGGCGAGCTTTCGACCGAGGTTCCCTACCTCCACCGCAAGGACGGGGTGGGCATGATCGCCGGGGCGCTGTCGCACTTCCGCGACAGTCTGGTCGAGACCGAGCGCCTGCGCACTGAAGCCTTGCAGACGGAGGCCCGGAACCACGAGACCATGACCCGCGCCCGGCTTGAGATCGCCAACCAGTTCGAAGCCAAGATGGGTGCCCTGTCCAGCGCCTTCGCCAAATCGTCGGGCGAAGTGGCGGACGCCGCCAAGAACCTTTCGGCCACCGCCGAGGAGACGGCCCGCCAGGCGCAGGCCGTGGCTGGCGCCGCCGAGGAAGCTGCCACCAACGTGCAGACGGTCGCCGCCGGAGCCGAGGAACTCTCCGTCTCCATCCAGGAAATCTCCCAGCAGGTCAGCCAGTCGTCATCGATCGCCCGCGATGCCGCCAGCGAAGCCGAAACCAGTGCGCAAAACGTTCAGACCCTGTCGCAGGCCGCCCAGCAGATCGGCGAGGTGGTGACGCTGATCTCCAACATCGCCGCCCAGACCAACCTTCTGGCGCTGAACGCCACCATCGAGGCGGCACGCGCTGGCGACGCCGGCAAGGGCTTCGCCGTGGTGGCCGCCGAGGTCAAGCAACTGGCCGACCAGACCGCCAAGGCCACCGACCAGATCGGCCGCAAGATTGGAGAAATCCAGTCGGCGACCGGCAGCACGGTCGATGCCATCTCCCGCATCGTGCGCACCGTCACCAACATCCAGAACTCGTCGGCGGCCATCGCCAGCGCGGTCGAGGAACAAGGCGCGGCGACCGGTGAGATCGCCCGCAACACCCAGTTGGCAGCAAGCGGCACCAACGATGTCACCAACAACATTTCCGGCGTCAGCAATGCCGCCGAGATGACGGGTGCCGCCTCGACCCAGCTGATGACCCTGTCGGATCATCTCAGCGATCAGTCGAGCACGCTGCAAAAGGAAGTCGCCAACTTCGTCACTAGCCTACGCGCCGGCTGACCGGCGACGCGCGGCGGCTGTGGGGAGCCCCGGCCCGCCGCGCCTCTACTCGCAGGCTTCGGCCTCGGCGACCCGGGCGCGGCTGGCAAAGCCGATCAGCGTGGCGCCAAGCAGCGCGCTGAGGCCGGCGAACATGAACACACCGGCCGCTCCCTGGGCCTCGACGATCACACCGCCGAGCACCGCGCCACTGGAAATGGCCACCTGGAAGGTGGTCAGCATCAGCGCGCCGGCGCTTTCCGCCTCATCGGAGGCCGCCTGGTTGATGAAGCTCTGCACGCTGACCGGCAGCGCGCCGAAGGCAAAGCCCCACAGGCCGGTGGCGACGGCGGCAACCACCGGCGAGCCGCCAGCAAAGCTCAGCACCAGCGCCATGACGGCAATGCCCCCGGCGGCCAGCGTGATCGACAATGGGGTGTTGCGCTCGGCCATGAAGCCGCCGGCAAAATTACCCAGAAAACCACCGATGCCGAAGGCCAGCAAAACCCGCGACACGCCGTCGATGCCGAAATGCGGCACGTCTTCAAGGAACGGACGGATGAAGGTGAAGCCGGCAAAGTGGCCGGCCACCACCAGAAGGATGGTCGCAAGGCCGAGACGGATGGCCGGACGGCGCAGTACGTCGGCCATGGTGCTGAGGTTGGCCGGGCCGGTGGACGGCATGGCCGGCAGCGTCAGCGCCTGGGCAACAAGGGTCAGCACGCCAAGGACGCCGGTGATGACGAAGGCGAACCGCCAGCCCATGACGTCGCCCACCCAGGCACCGACCGGCGCCGCGCAGACGGTCGCCACGGAGACGCCGCCCATGATGATGGCCATCGCCCGTGGCATCAGGTCGGCCGGCACGAGGCGCATGGCCAGGGCCAGCGACATGGCCCAGAAGCCGCCAAGGGCGATGCCAAGCAGGCCGCGCGCCAGCAACAGCATCGGCAACCCGCTGGACAAGGCGGCGATCAGGCTCGACAAAATCAACAGCGAGGTCAGCGCCAACAGAGTGTAGCGCCGATCGAAGCGGCTGGTGCCGACGACGATGGCCGGCCCGGCAAACGCGCCGACCACCGCCGTCATCGTCACCGATTGTCCGGCCGCGCCGATGCTGACGCCGAGATCCTGCGAGATCGGCGTCAACAGGCTGGCCGGCAGAAACTCGGCGGTGACAAGGCCGAACACGCCGAGGGCAAGCGACATCACGCCCGCCCAGGCCGGCTTGAGATGACCATGCCCATCAAGGGGGCTCGTCATGATTTGCTCGCTGCTCATAAGCTATTTCCTGTGACGATCGAGAAGAGAAAAGGAAATGTCACCGCCGCGCAGACTTGGCGGTGCGCGGCGACAATTCATCGCAACTGAACTGATGTCATCCGGCCTGCGGATACACGACTATCGCAGCCTGAAACCGGAATAATTTGTTATCATCGAAGGGAAGAAACGCCCGCCTACACTGGTAACCTTGCCGAACGCTTCATTGGGGACATGAAGCGCTTTTCAGCCAGATGACGCATGGCAAATATTTCTGTAGTGATCGTTACAAAATTTGTAGACGCGACGGCCTCAGCCCGTCAAGTGATTTCTGTATCGACCATAACATAAATCGGTGCCACTCACCTCTTCGTGAGCCGCGCCGTCTCGCACGTGGGATCGGTATGGGCCCGGCCTCGCGAAATGCCGCTCAGCCCGGAGCCCGTTCTCCGGGGTTGGTATACTTGTCCCACCCCAGCATGGCGACATCGGCCACCGACTTGAGCTCGGCGCAGCACACGTTATCCCGCGCCAGGATCGACATGCCGTTTTGCACGCTCTGGACAAAGCGCGCCAGGGCGTGGACATCGGTCGAGGCCGGTATCTCGCCCTCTGCAACCGCCCGGTCCAGCCGCGCCGTCAACCGGTCGAGCGTGACGGCGCGGCCCGTGCGGACAAGATCGCCCAGTTCGGCGTGGCCCTCGCTGCCAACGGCCGACAGCGTCATCATGCAGCCGCAAGGGATATCGGCCACGGTGCCGGTCAACGCCGCCGCCGAATCCAGAAGAAAAGCCTTGATGGCCTCGCGCGCCGTGCCGGCGGCAAAGAAATTGTCCCACACGAAAGCGTCGAAGTTTGCCTTGTAATAGTCGAGCGCCTCGGCATAGAGCCCTTCTTTCGAACCGAAGGCCGCGTAGAGGCTGGGCGAGCCGATCTTCATGGCCTCGGTGAGATCGGCGATCGACGTCGCCTCGAAGCCCTTGGTCCAGAACAGGCGCGTCGCCACGGCCAGGGCGGCTTCGCGATCGAACGCCCGTGGCCGCCCGCGACTGCGAGCCTGCTTGTCGGACAAGGATGGCGTTTCAGATTTTTGCATCGATCGTTATATAAATTCGTCGGCGCGCCGAAACAATGCCGCATAAGTCGGTATGTCGCGCACTACGGCATAGCAACGGAGGCCGCTCGGTGCCACAGACCATCCTTTACGCCGCCGTAACCCGGCCTCGGCTATGAAAGCCATCACACGAGGGGGCCACCATGTCGAACGGCTGTGCGGGCTGTCAGCGCGGAGAGGGATTCCCGATCGCCTTCTCCATGGCGTTTCAGCCCATCGTCGATACGCGCGCCGGCCGGGTTTTCGGCCACGAGGCCCTGGTGCGCGGCGTTCACGGCGAAGGCGCCGGCAGCGTTCTCGGCCGGGTCGATCAAGACAACCGCTATTATTTCGACCAGCAATGCCGCATCAAGGCCATCGAACTGGCGGCCCGGCTGTTTCCGGCCGGCGAGGACATCAAGCTGTCCATCAACTTCATGCCCAACGCCGTCTACGAGCCGCGCGCCTGCATCCGTCAAACGCTGGAAACCGCCGAGCGGGTGGGCTTTCCGCTCAAAAAAATCATTTTCGAATTCACCGAGAACGAGCCGCTCGACACCGGCCATCTGCTGAAAATCCTGACCACTTACAAACAGATCGGCTTCGCGACGGCGATCGACGATTTCGGCGCCGGCTATGCCGGCCTCAACCTGCTCGCCAAGTTCCAGCCCGATATCGTCAAGCTCGACATGGAGTTAGTGCGCGGCATCGACGCCGATCCCGCCCGCCGCGTCATCGTCAAGAACATCCTGGCCATGCTGGACGACCTCGGCGTCACGGCCCTCTGCGAGGGCGTTGAAACGGCCGGTGAATTTGCCGTCCTCAGCGATCTCGGCGCCCATCTGTTCCAGGGCTACCATTTCGCCAAGCCCTCGTTTGAGGCCCTCGGGGCGTGGTGCGCCACCGCCTGATATCCATTCGCCCTTTGGATGGCACCAAACGCCGCCAGCCGCGTTATCCTCTTTGGAGCCTGGCGCGAAATGCGCCGACGCATGGTCGACCCGCGCGCTGGCGGCGGCCGCCAGTGGAGACACCACCTATGACCCAACACATCGTTCTTGCCGGCAGCACCGGCCTGATCGGCGGCCATGTCCGCACCCGTCTCGCCGGCCATCCCGATGTCGGGCTCATCAGCCTGACGCGAACCGGCTCGTCCGCCCCCGGCCAACCGGTGGATTACGAACAGCTCCTCGCGTCGCCCAAGGCGGTGCTAAAATCGGTGGCGCCCGATGGCGTCGACGTCGCCATCTCCTGCCTCGGCACCACCATCGCCGCCGCCGGATCGCAATCGGACATGTTCCGCGTCGACCACGACTATGTGCTGGCGCTGGCCGAAGCCGCCCGGGCCATGGGCGCCCGCCAGTTCATCCTGGTGAGTTCGGTCGGCGCCGGTGGCATCGGCTTCTATCTCAAGACCAAGGGCGCCATCGAGAAGGCGGTGGACGGGCTGGGCTTTACCCGCTTTGACATCATCCGCCCCGGCCTGCTGCTCGGCGATCGTCGCGACGAGCGGCCGCGGGAAGTCATCGTCCAGCGGGTCTTCACCGCCCTCAGCCCCGTCATGGTCGGTCCGCTCGCCCGCTATGCCGCCATCCCCGCCGACACGGTGGCCGCCGCCATCGTCGCCCTCACCAATAAGGGCGGCGCTGGCCGCTACCTCCACGAGAATGCCGACCTCCGGGCACTGACCGGTATCGGGCAATAGCGGGCGCCGCCGCCGGGGCTCATTTGCCCTTGAGGCGCGTCCAGCCCATGTCCTTGCAGATGATGCCGGCCAGCACGCAGCCGCGCGTCGTCATCTGCTGGTCGCCGACGTTCAGCGTCATGCGATAGGTCAGGTCGCGCTGGCGATCGAAGGCCGTGCCGGACCAGTGGCTGGGGTCGTCCGGCTTCACGCTCATCACCAGAACGTCGCCGGCCTTCTCGCCCTTGGTGCCCTGGAGGATCCAGGTATTGGTGGCGCAAAGGTCGGCCCCGCAGCGCGCGACGCGCACCTTGGCCTTGCCATCGCCGCGCGCCCACAGGCCGAAGGGCGAAGGCTCGCCGGCCGCGACGCCGGATACCGGGAACAGGGGGACGAGCGAGGCGGCGATGAGCGCGCCGACGGCAAGGCGGTGGGTCATGGTCGTTCTCCTCTTCATAGGATCTGAGGAGAAATACGCACGGGGCGCCAGTTGGTTCAGACCGAAGGCGGAAAGCCGCGCTTTTTGTCCGAAGCGGCTCCATCCGGCCGGCCGCGCCGGGCCGCTGCCCGCGGGATGTTTTTCATTTCTGCATGCCGTGTTGCAATCCTGAAGGATTAAACCGCTGCGCCCCGGGCGATATCTAGACAAAAGAGCCAAGAGAAATACGCCGATCGCCGGACCATATATCAGCAACCCATGCAGAAACAGCCAAATAGAAGATCATTTCAAGACTAGAGTCGACATTTCAGCGATCATACCCCGACTTATTTCTGGCGCGTTACCAGAACGTCCAAGAAAACATGCATCACAACCTGCGCATGGGCTTCGGCTTCATCGCGCCTGCCCATCATTCAACACCTCGACCGATGGAGTTTGCCAGTGGAGACGATCAATCTTTGGAACGGCGTGACGGTGCCGCGCATGGGCCTTGGCACCTGGGCGGCCGGTGGCCTGATGATCTGGCCGGATGGTCCGGTCAGCTATGGATCGGTATCCCCCGATGACGCCATCGCCGGCATCCGCGCCGCCTATGACCTCGGCATTCGCCTGTTCGATACGGCCGCCGCCTATGGTGCCGGCAATTCCGAACTCCTTTTAGGCGAAGCGCTGAGCGATCGGCCCGACGCGGTCATCGTCACCAAATGCGGCTTTACCGGCGATCCGGCCACCCGCGTCATCGACCCGATCGACTTGAGCCCCGCCGCCATCCGCAAGGGCGTGGAAGGCTCCTTGCGGCGCCTGAAACGACCGGCGATCGACGCGGTGCTGCTGCACCACAACGAGCTCGATCTTGCCACCGCGCGCCCGGTGTTCGACACGCTGGAGGCGATGCGCGCCGAGGGGCTGATCGCTTGCTACGGCTGGAGCTCCGACCATGTGGATCTGGTGGCCGCCGTGGCCGACTATCCGGGCTTTCGCATCGTCGAGCACGATCTCAATGTGTTCGACACGGCGCCGGACATGCTGCGCTTGGTGGAACGGCATCAATGGTACTCGCTGGCGCGATTGCCGCTGGCGATGGGCCTGCTCAGCGGCAAATACAACGCCGGAACGGCCTTCGCCGCGACCGACGTCCGCGCCAGTTCGGCGCCCTGGCTGAAATATTTCAAGCAAGGGGAAGCCAACCCGAGCTATCTCACCATCCTGGACCGCATCACCCCTCTGCTGACAGCCAATGGCAGGACCCTGCCGCAGGGCGCGCTGGACTGGATCCTCACCGCCTCCGACCGGAGCATTCCGATCCCCGGTTTCACGTCGATTTCGCAAATCGGCACCAACGTCGGGGCGCTGGCGCACGGCACCTTCTCAGCCGAGGTGATGGACCGCCTGCGGGCGATCGTCTCGGAACAAACCTGACCCAGGATGAAAGGCTGCTGACAAACCGATGTCATGACAACCGCCCCGCGTCGACGGCGCCGACGCGGGATTGCTGGCGAACGGTAAAGCGCCCTTTACGCTTCGGTTGTAGATGGATCGTCAATCAGATTGACGAACCGGCCAATGACCATCGCGCTCGACCTGCCGACCATTCTCTTCGTGCTTCAGGCCTCCTACCTCGCCGGGGCCATGGCGCTTGGCTATGCGCGCTACCGCTCGCCGGACGCGGCCGGTGCCGAGATCATCGCCGTTGGCTTTCTCGTGCTGGCCCTCGGCGCCTTGATGGCCAGCAACGCCGAGTTTGGTAATCCGCTTTACGCGGCGCGCAGCCTTGCCAACGTTTCGCTCGGCACGCTCGCCTACGCGCTATTCCTGGCCGGAGCGATGGAGCTCAGCCGCCGCAGGCCGATCCGCCCGCTCTGGATCGTGCTGCTGCCGCCGCTTGTCACGGTGGCCGCCGGCATATTGACGGGCTTCCACACCATCAACTGGCTGCGCGCCATGGTGTTCAACGGCACCTCCGCCGTGGCGATGCTGACGGCGGCCTGGGTCTTCTACCGCGACGGCAGGACCGAGCCGCTGGCCGGCCGCAGGATCGTGGCGCTGGCCTTCGCCGCGACGGGCGCCGACAGCCTGATGATGGCCACCGAGTTCGCAACCGGCACATTCTGGCCACCGCTCGCCCTCTGCTTCGTGCTCCTCCTGGCCCTGAAGTTCGCCATCGCCCTATCGGTGATCATTCTCACCATGGAACGAACCATGGCGAAACTCGACCGCCTCGCCCACACCGACGCGTTGACCGGCCTCGGCAACCGCCGTTGCTTCTTCGAAGCCGTGCCGGCCAACCTTCAGGCCGGCGACGCCATCGTCGTCTTCGATGCCGACCGCTTCAAGAAGCTGAACGACACCTGGGGCCACGCGGTGGGCGACGACGCTCTGCAAGCCATCGCGCGGGCGCTCGCCGCGCATCTCCGCGACGGCGACGTGCTCGCCCGCCATGGCGGCGAGGAGTTCATCCTGTTCCTGCCGGCCACCGGCGAGGCCGGGGCGCTGGCCATCGCCGACACCATGCGCGCGGCGGTCGATGCCGCCACCATCGCCGACGTCCGCGCGACCATCAGCGCCGGCATCGCCATCTCCCCGGCCTCCGGCACCTCGCTCGAACACCTGATCCGCGCGGCCGACGCCGCGCTCTACGACGCCAAGGCGGCTGGGCGGAATACGTGCCGCGTCAGCCGAGGCGGCGAGCCCGGCGAGGCGGACGCCTCTCCGACGATCTGAGGCCCGCGCTGCCTTCAGGCCGGCGGTGTCTGCCCGGCCAGAACCATCGCCATGCGGTCGCGATCGATATTGCCACCGGTCAGGATCACCGCGACTTTCTTGGCCTTGAACCGATCGCGATGCCGCGCCAAGGCGGCATAGCCGGCCGCCCCCGCCCCTTCGGCGACATTGTGCGTGGCGCTGTAGAGCGAGCGGATGGCCTCGGCGATCTCGTCCTCACTGACGCTCACCACATCGGCCGCCCCGGCGAGCACGATCGCCACCGCCTCCTCCGGCGGTTCCTTGCAGGCCATGCCGTCGGCGAAGGTCGCGGCCTGCGTGCCGATCATCCGGCGCTTGTTCTGGAACGTCTCAGCATAGACCGGCGCCCGCTCGGCCGAAACGCCGATGATGTCGGCCTTCATGCCTAGGAGATCGCGCATGGCGATCAGCGAACAGATGCCCGACCCCATGCCGAGCGGCACGAACACGGCGTCGAGATCCGGGTGCTGGGAGAACAGCTCCCAGCCATAGGTCGCCACCCCGCGCACGATGTCGCGGCTGAACGACGACACATTGAGGAATCCCCGCCGGCTCGCCTCGCTGGCCGCCACCCGCCGCGCCGCGTCGAAATCCCGCCCGGAGATCAGAAGCTCGCCGCCGAACGCCTCCATGGCAGCGTTCTTTTCGCGCGAGTTGCCCTCGGGGACGACGATCACCGAGGGTATGCCGGCCTGCTCGGCGCCAATGGCGATCGATTGGCCATGGTTGCCCCGGGTGGCGGTGATCAGGCCCTTGGGCAGCCCGGCGCGCCGGAGCGCATCGACGAACACCAGCCCGCCGCGCGCCTTGAACGAGCCGGTCGGCGTGTGGTTTTCGTGCTTGACGATCACCTCGACGCCGGTCTCCTTGGCCAGCAGCGGCCAGGCATAAGCCGGAGTTGGCGGAACAACCCGCCGCACGATGGTCAACGCGTCTTCAATGTCATTTTCCGTGAACCGCATGGGAGCCTCCTGTGCCGCCAAGGCTAGCGGAGGCCACCTTCAGGGGCTTTCAAAAATCGAACATGAACGGATGGCCACGCGTGCAACCAGAGGCCCAACCCAGCAGAATTTTCGGTCAGCCCCTGAGGGCGCTGGGCGTGACGCCAACCCGCATCGCAAATTGCGATGTCATATGGGCGTGCGAGGAAAAGCCGCACTCCAGCGCGATGTCGGCCAGTGAATGGTCGGTCGTCTCGATCAACACCCGGGCGCGGCGCAGCCGGCACTCGATGATGTACTCGCGCGGCGACCGCCCCGTCGCCTGAAGAAAGGCGCGGGAGAAGTAGCGCACCGACAGGCCGAGCGCCGCCGCCAGATCGGTAACCAGAATGGCCTCCGACAACCGGGCATCGATCAGCTCATCGACGCGGCGCAGCCGTTGGGGCGTCATCCAACCGGGCACACGCTCCTGCCGCGCCTCGGCAACACCGGCGACCCGGTCCCGCAGGGCCAGCGCCAAGGCTTCGCAATCGAGCGCGTCGGCATGGGTGAGCAGCAGGCCCCGAAGCCGGCGGGCAATGCCGGCCGCCGCCCTGTCCATGAAGTCGCTGCGCGAGCGATCAACCTCGATATCCTCGGAGATCAGCCGCAGATACTCGCCGCCTCGGCGCGAATGGGAATAGATGTCGCAGCCCCGCGCCCGCACCGCCAGACTATTGGCCCGCACCTTGAAGAACGATCGCCGATCGGTGCCGATGGAATGCTCGCCGCTCTGGCAATCATAAGCAAACCCAATCTCGTTCTCCGCCACCACATAGCGCACGCAGTAAGGCGAAGCCGGCAACAGCTCCAGACGCCAATGCGGGGTGGCGATGGTTCTCAAGGGGGACTCCGGACACCGCTGATCGTCACTGCGATCGACGACAAGTTAGGCCAGAGGCCCATCTTGCCAAGATACTCTGTTGAGGACAATGACCGTCTTCGCGGGGCGAACGTATCCGCCCCGCGACATTCCGGTGGTCTCAGACCTTAGCCCTCACTCAGCCGGCACGGAGCCAACGATCTCGCCGTGCGGTTCGGAGCTGAGCCACCGGTAGGTTACCCCGCCGAAGATGCCACCGGCGATCGGTGCCAGCCAGAACAGCCAGAGCTGCTGCAAGGCCCATCCGCCGGCAAACACCGCCACGCCCGTGCTGCGCGCCGGGTTCACCGAGGTGTTGGTTACATCGATGCTGATGAGATGGATGAGCGTCAGCCCCAGCCCGATGGCCAAGGGCGCGAAGCCGGCCGGCGCCTTGCCATGCGTGGCGCCCATGATGATGAACAAGAACACCGCCGTCAGCACGAACTCGGCCACCAGGCAGGCGAGCAGCGAATATTGGCCCGGCGAATGGGCGCCGTAGCCATTGGAGGCAAAGCCGCCGGTGACGTCGAAGCCGGCCTTGCCGCTGGCAATGATATAGAGCACCGCGCCGCCGATCACCCCGCCGATCACCTGGGCGACGATATAGGGAATGACTTGGCCGGCCGGGAACCGGCCTCCGGCGGCCAACCCCACGGTCACCGCTGGATTGAGGTGGCAACCCGAGATATGGCCGATCGCATAGGCCATGGTGACCACGGTGAGGCCGAAGGCCAGAGAAACGCCAAGGTAGCCAATTCCCACGTTCGGCAGACCGGCGGCAATCACTGCGCTGCCGCAGCCGCCGAACGTCAGCCAAAACGTGCCGATCGCCTCGGCGGTATATTTCTTTGCGCTCATAGATAGCCCCCTCCAAGAACATCAGCGGGATACCCGGCTGGCATATTCCGTCCGGAGCCAGGCCCCTAAGAATGGGCGATTTCATCGGGGTCCGTTCGGTTACCAAACTGAACGGAGCCACATCTTCGATAAGTAGAATCGCCTAGCGCAAATATGCGCAAGCTTCGGCGGCTTATGCAAGCGACCGCGACAACCTGGGATGGGAGCTGGCAACACCCTCCCGCTGCCACCGTAAGCGCGAGACTATATAATCAAATCAGATATATGGATCGCCGACCTCCAAGACACGAGGCGGTACGGCCCGCTCGGCCCCCGATCAGCCCCGTGGCGCAGACCCGGCGCCGTCCGTCACGGCCCGATGCCGTCTCCGTACCCGCCCTTCCCACAGCCCGGCGCCCATCATCACCAGGGTGGTCAGCCAGCCCATGGTGAGGAGATCGGCGAAGGGCGCGGCGGCGAGCAGGGCCAGCAGCACCAGCGCTGCCACCAGATGCGAGGCGGGCAGCGCGCCGTAGACCACCTTCTTGTAAACGGCGCTGCCCATCAGGTAGATCGCCGGTCCGCCGCTGAGCGTCAGCGCATAAGCCACCTTCACCCCATCATGCGGGTGGGCCATCACCAGGTCGTTGCCGACGGCGGTGGCGATGATGCCACCCACCAGGATGGCGTGGATATAGTGGAAATAGGCGCCGATCCGGCCGGGGTCGGCGGCATGGGTGATCGCTTCGGTGGCATCCTTGCTCGACGTGCCGAAATAGAGCCACCACATGGCCAGCGTGCCGAGGAAGGTGGCCAGCATGGCCGAGAGCAGCGCCGGATTCCAAACCTCGATCTCGGCCAGAGTGGCGCCGGTGGCGAGCAGCGTTTCCCCCAGCGCCACGATGACGAACAGCTGGCAGCGCTCGGCCATGTGGCCGCCCTCGATCGTCCAATCGGCGGTGGTCGAGCGGCCGAGCCATGGCAGTGAAAAGCCGATCATCGGCGATACATACTCGCAGGCGACGGCGACGGCCCACAGCACGATGCGCGCCGGCCCCTCGGCGAAGGCGCCAGCGATCCAGAACACGGCGGCGATCGACAGCCAGCCGAGCATGCGCCGGTGGTTGGCCGTCAGCGCATGGTTGGGCCCCAGTTCCCAGACGATGTAGGCGGTGCGCCCCACCTGGATCGCCACATAGGCCAGCGCGAACACGAAACCGCGCTCCCCGAAGGCGCCGGGGATAGCCGACGACATGATGAGGGCCGCCAGCATCACGGTGAACAGCGCGCTGCGGATGCGCGGCGTCTCCGGGTCGAACCAGTTGGTGACCCAGCAGGTATATTGCCAGCCGAGCCACACCGCGAACCACAGGATCAGCGTTTCGATGACGCCTGACAGCGTCAGGTTATGCAACAGCTCATGGCTGAGCTGGGTGACCGCGAACACGTAAACGAGGTCGAAGAACAGCTCCTCGAAGGTGACGCGGGCATGGTGCCCGTCGCGGCGGCGCAGCAGCGGGTGGTCGGTGACGCTCATGCCGCCCTCCATGAGGCGCCCTCGGCATCGATTGTCTGCATGGCCGATCCCCTTTCGCGGCCAATCTATCGGTGTTTTTGCGTAGACGCCAGCATCGGCGGGCGGGCCGATCGCCACCTTGCCGCGCGCGCCGAACGGGATCGCCGGGGATTTGCGGCCCAGCCGCCCACGGTGCCGAGCAACAGGAAGCCATCCATCTGGCACCCTATATCCGCCGATTGCCCAATCCGGCCTGAGGTCCTCTGCCTGCGCAGAGGAAGACATGACAATTTATATGAGACGCTAAGTATTTGTTTCATATATATAATCATGTCTTCCTCTGCGCAGGCAGAGGACCTCAGGCAGGATGGGGCGGCCGGCGGATATCGATCTCCCGCGTATCGAGTGGGGTACTTGGCGCGGAGTGAGCACGCCCCCACGCGTCCTTCCCGTCCTCATTCGGCTGCCGCGCTTTGCCCTGCATCCAAGCTGAACAGCCCCAACCCCGCCCTCACCTCGCCCAGCGTCTCCTCCGTACGCGCCCGCGCCTTCGCCGTCCCCTGCCGCAGCACCTCCAGAACGTACCCCGGATCGGCCGCATACCTCGCCCTTCTCTCGCGGATCGGCGCCAGCAGGGCTTGGAGCACGTCTTCCAACTGGCGCTTCACTACCATGTCGCCGAGGCCGCCTTGCCTGTAACGCGCCTTGAGGTCCGCCACCGCCCCAACATCCTCGCAGAAGGCGTCGAGATAGGTGAACACGACGTTGCCCTCCACGCAGCCGGGGTCGGCGGCGCGGAGGTGGTTGGGGTCGGTGTACATCTGGCGGACGGCGGCGCGGATGTCGTCCGCCGAGGCGGAGAGCGGAATGGCGTTGCCCAGCGATTTGCTCATCTTGGCCTTGCCGTCGATGCCGGGCAGGCGGCCGACTTTGGGGATCATCGCCACCGCTTCGGGCAGCAGGTCGTGGCCGATCTGGCGGTTCACCCGGCGGACGATCTCGTTGGTCTGCTCGATCAGCGGCGCCTGATCCTCGCCCACCGGCACGACGGTGGCCTTGAACGCCGTGATGTCGGCCGCCTGCGACACCGGGTAGCAGAGGAAGCCGACGGGCACGTCGCGCTCGAAGCCGCGCAGCTGGATCTCCGTCTTGATGGTCGGGTTGCGCTCGAGGCGGGCGACGGTGACGAAGTTCATGTAGAGCATGGTCAGCTCGGCCAGCGCCGGCAGGGCCGACTGGACGCAGATGGTGGTCAGCGCGGGGTCGATGCCGACGGCGAGGTAGTCGAAGGCCACCTCCAGCACGTTGCGCCGCACCTTGTCGGGGTCATGGGCATTGTCGGTCAGCGCTTGGAGGTCGGCGAGCAGCAGGAATTGCCGGTGCGTTGCCTGCAGCGCCACCCGGCTTTGCAGCGAGCCGGCGTAGTGGCCCAGGTGAAGCGGGCCGGTGGTGCGATCGCCGGTCAGGATGACAGGCTTTTCAAGGCGTGAGTTGGACATGGGTGCTCCAAAAAAGGAGCCGCCGCGATCGGAAGAGAGGGGAGATTTTGTCCATATCTTGCCGCGTCACGGCGGCAAGGGTCAAACACGAGATGACGACTGCCACTCCTAGAAGGAGCGCCACCAAGTGGTACGGCTGAGGTTGGCCAAGTCGTTCATGGCAGGTGGAATGCCACCACCGGACCGTTGGCGCAAGGGCGAAATGCCACCATCGTCCCTCATTTTGACGCCTTGCCTGGGCCGGCAACGGCGGCCTTCCTCGGTTTCAGCCCGGCGCGCACCAGCGGCTTGATCAGTTCCAGCACCAGGAGCACGGCGACGCCGGCGCCCACCGTCACCGCCAGGTCGCTGGCGTGCAGCGGGCCGAAGCGGAACAGCTCCCGGGCCACCGGCCAGCCGAGCGTCAGGCCCAACATCGCCGTGACACCGACGAGCACGACGACAAGCGTGCGGTTGGGGCGGCGCACCGCCATGACCACCGAGGAGCTGAACGAGCGGTCGACCAGGATCAGGCCGATGATGACGAACACCAGCGAGAAGAAGGTCAGCGCCCGCACCTCGTCCACCGGCGTGTCGCGCCACAGCGCGATGAGATAGATCGCCGCCACCAGGCCAAAGCCCACCACGCCCTGGAACACGCCCCAGATCACCATGGTGCGCGAGAACAACGGCTCGGCGGGGTCGCGCGGTGGCCGGGCCATCACGTCGTCCTCCTCGGTCTCGGCCTCGAACACCAGCGAGCACACCGGGTCGATCACCATTTCCAGGAAGGCGATGTGCATCGGGCCGAACAGGATGGGCAGGCCGAACAGCAGCGGCAACAGCGCCAGCCCGGCAATCGGCACATGCACGGCCAGGATGAAGCCCATGGCCTTGACGAGGTTGTCGTAGATGCGCCGCCCCAGCCGCACCGCCTTGACGATCGAGCCGAAATCGTCGTCGAGCAGAACCATCGAGGCCGCCTCGCGGGCAACGTCGGTGCCGCGCCCGCCCATGGCGATGCCGATATGCGCCGCCTTCAGCGACGGCGCGTCGTTGACGCCGTCACCGGTCATGGCCACCACGGCGCCATCCGCCTTGAAGGCGTTGACGATGCGCAGCTTCTGCTCGGGCATGGTGCGGGCGAACACCGTCGCCGTCTTCACCCGCGCCGCCAGCGCCGCGTCGTCCAACTGCTCCAGATCGCCGCCGCTGACGACGTCGGCAGTGTCGATGCCGGCCGCCGCCGCGATGGCGCGCGCCGTCGCCGGGTAGTCGCCGGTGATCATCACCACCGAAATGCCGGCGGAGCGGCACTCGGCAACCGCCGCCGGCACGCTGGCACGCAGCCCATCGGCAAGGCCGACCAGGCCGAGGAATTCGAAGCTAAAGCCGGACTGGTCCTCCGGCCAGGGCTCGCTGGCACTCGCCCGGGCGACGCCGAGCACCCGCAATCCCCTCGCCGCCAGGGCGTCCACCTCGCCCTTCAGCGCGGTCAGCGCCCCCTCGTCGAAGTGGCAGAGCCGGGCGATCGCCTCGGGCGCCCCCTTGGCGGCCGCCAGCGCCGCGCCGCCCTCTTGCTCCCCGGCCCAGACGTTGGTCATGGCCAGAAGATCGGGCCGCAGCCCGTATTCCCTGACGAGATGGCTGGGGAGCGGCGGCGACGCGGCGGTCTGGGTTCGGCCAAGGTCGTGAAAGGCTTTCTCCATCGGATCGGTCGGCGCCTCGGCGCTGGCCAGCACGCCGACATCGACCAGCGCGCGGAAGGCTTGCGAAAGGTCGGGGCCGGCGGCCGCCGTCGTTCCGTCGGGCAGCCGCAATTGGGCGATCGACATGCGGTTTTCGGTCAGCGTGCCGGTCTTGTCGGTGCACAGCACGGTGGCCGAGCCCAGGGTTTCGATGGCGGCTGCGCGGCGGGTGAGAACGCGCGCCTGAGAAATCCGCCAGGCGCCCATCGCCATGAACACCGTCAGCACCACCGGGAACTCTTCCGGCAGCATCGACATGCCCACGGCGATGCCGGCGAGCAGGCCGTCGAGCCAACCGCCGCGCAGCGTGCCGTAGAGCACCACCACCAGAACGGTGACGCCGCCGCCGACCATCGCGAAGGCCCGCACCAGGCGCCCGGTCTGGGCCTGAAGGCGGGGCGCCTCGGTCTCCACGGACTGGAGCGACTCGCCGATCTTGCCGATTTCGCTTTTGACGCCGATGGCCGTCACCTCGGCCAGCGCGCTGCCACGCACCACCAGCGAGCCGGAAAACACATGGGCTACCGCCTCGCCGCCCGGCCGGGGCACTTCGCCGCCCGCCGCCGCCTCGGTCGCAACCTTGGCCACCGGCACGGACTCGCCTGTTAGCAGCGACTCGTCGGTCTCCAGATCGTGGCTTTGCAGGAGGATCGCGTCGGCCGGCACGCGGTCGCCCTCCACCAGCACCAGAACATCGCCGCGCACCACCTCGCGCCCGGCAATGCGCCGCCGCTCGCCGCCCCGGATCACCAGGGCGCGCGGGCTGGTCAGATCGCGCAGCGCTTCCAGCACCCGTTCGGTGCGGCTTTCCTGGACGACGGTGATCGCCACCGACAGCGTGGCGAAGGCGAGCAGCACCAGCGCTTCCGTCGTATCGCCCAGCAGCAGATAGACGCCACCGCCCACCAGCAGCAGCGCCAGCATCGGCTCGCGCAGAACCTCGACTATGATGCGCAGCGGTGTGCGGCGCTCCGCCCTCGGCAGCTCGTTGAAGCCCTCGGCCGCCGACCGGCGCGCGGCCTCATCCTCGGTCAGGCCGGCTGGAGCAGCCGTTCGCGGTTCGATGTTGGTCATTGTCGCCCTTCGCGGAGCGGACACCGGAGATGTCCACCCATCTCCAACGGAAGCCGAAAACGCTTCCAGATCGCGCCGCTAAACTATCACCTCGACAGCGCGGGCAACTATGAGACGAAGGGCAACCGGCGAGGTAGCTTCGGAAACTACCCAAGGCGAGGTCAACGGACGGCTGAGGCGCGCCGCCGGCCCGGCAAGCGACGTTCGAACCGATGCCCTATATCGGCCGCCCGCCCTACCTTCCTGAGGTCCTCTGCCTCCGCAGAGGAAGACAGCTTGATGTGAAGGTTCCTGATCGGCTAACATTCTGTTTAATATATATAAATTACCTGTCATCCTCTGCGCAGGCAGAGGACCTCGGGCAGAATGAAGCGCAACGCCGATATCGGTCTCCCTTAAGCGGGCGGCCCACTCACCAGCGGGCCGTTCGACAGCCGGCTCTCCCAGTTCTCCACCTGGCCGCTCGCGACGCGCTTGGCAAACAGCGCCCGGAAGCCGGGGGAGAGGTGGGGCAGTTCGCTCAGCACCCGCGCCATGTCGAAGTCGTCCGTGAGGTGGTAGAGGTAGTGCTGCAGCCGGGCGATCGGCCACTCGGGCAGCGGCCGGTCCACCACGGCAATGGTATCGCCCGCCGCCACCTCGCCGGGTTCGAGCACCCGGTAGAACCAGCCGGTGCGGCCGCTCTCTTGCGAGCGGCGGGAAACGCCGAGATGGCCGAAGCGGTGGTTGAGCTTGAAGCACGGCTGGCGCGATTCCGAAACCTGCAGCAGCGCGCTGCCGACGCGCAGGTAATCGCCGACGCAGACCGTCGCCTCCGACAGGCCGGTGCCCACGAAATTCTCGCCGAAGCCGCCCGGTTGGAAAGCCGAGGCGACATCGGCGAACTCCGCCTGCCAGACCGCGTAGTGGGCGCTGTCATAGTGCAGGATCGCCTTCTCAGGCCCGCCGTGGAAACGCTCGGCGTGCTGGTCGCCCAGGGGACCATTGAGTTCGATACGAACCGGCGCGTCCAGCGGACGCTTGCCGATCGCCGAGCGAATGCCGCTGTGCCCGATCTCCGCCACCGAACCGATGCGGATTTCAGACAGGACGGCGGCGGGCAAATCTGCTGACTGGGCCATGACAATCCTCGCGCAAGGCCGGCAGCTTACCTCACGTTCTCCAACCTGTCCTCCTCTGCGAAGGCAGAGGATCTCAGGCAGAATGAATCTCCCGGCCGATAGTGCGCTCCAAGCACCTCGGGCGCCGGATACGTCCCTCCGCGCCCTCTCGTCCTGAGATCCTCTGCCTTCGCAGAGGAGGACAGCATGATGGGAACCTCGGGCGCCTGATACGCCCCTCCGCGCCTTCTCGTCCTGAGATCCTCTGCCTTCGCAGAGGAGGACAGCATGATGGAAACGGGCGCAAGACGACGGGCGACGCGCTACCCATTTGTTCCCTCTATATAAAATTGTCCTCCTCTGCGTAGGCAGAGGATCTCAGGCAGGATGAATCTCCCGGCCGATATAGCGCTCCAACCACGTCGAGCGCCTGATACGTCCCTCCGCGCCCTCTCGTCCTGAGATCCTCTGCCTTCGCAGAGGAGGACAGCATGATGGCAGCGGGCGCAAGACGAAGGGCGACGCGCTATCCCTCTGTTCCCTCTATATAAAGCTGTCCTCCTCTGCGTAGGCAGAGGATCTCAGGCAGAATAAAGCTCCCAGCCGATATAACGCTCCAACCACGTCGGGCGCCTGATACGTCCCTCCGCGCCCTCTCGTCCTGAGATCCTCTGCCTACGCAGAGGAGGACAGCGTGATGGGAACCTCAGGCAGGATGAAGCTATCGGCCGATATAGGGCTCACCTTCCCCAATCCCTCCCCTCACCAGGGCACATCCTTGCCCTCGCGATCGAGATACCTGAGCCCCACCTCCCCCATCCGCCCCACCAGCGTCGCCACGATCTTGGGTATGGTCTCTTCCATGGTGAAGGGCGCGCCGGGGCCGCCGAGGTCGGTGCGGATCCAGCCGGGGGCCACCAGCACCAGCGCCCGCTCGGGCCGGCGGGCGGCGTAGCCGCGCATGTACTGGTTGAGCGCCGCCTTGCTGCCGCGATAGACCTCCAGCCCGCCCTTCAGGTTGTTGGCGATGCTGCCCTGCCCCGACGACATGACGCCGATCAGCCCCTCGGGCGACACGAGATCTTCGAGCCCCTCCACCACGCGCATCGGGCTCAGCGCGTTGGTCACCATCACCCGGATGAACTCCTCCGTCGCGGTCTCGCCGATGGTCTCCGAGGGGTTGGCGTTGGTGATGCCGGCATTGACGAACAGCATGTCGAAGCGGCGGCCGGACAGGCGGGTCTTGAGGGCGGCGATCTCCTCGGGGCGGGTGATGTCGAGCGCTTCGATCTCGACGCGGTCGGGGTGCAGGTCGCGGAGGTCATGCAGCTTGGTCCGGTCGGCGCCGCGCACCGTGCCGGTGACGTGCCAGCCTTTGGCGACGAACTCCGCCGCCATGGCGTGGCCGAGGCCGCGCGAGGCGCCGATGAGGAGGATGGAGTTGGAAGTCATGGCGATGCCTTTCGTGGATGTCCTTGAACGCATATGTGGCTTCCATCGATGAGGCGCCAGACGCACGCCATGCACAAAACCGTTGCGCCATACGCCATCTCAGGCATCCTGCCGGCATGGACGACATCGACCTCAACCTGATCCCGGCGCTCGACGCCTTGCTGTCCGAGGGCAGCGTCACCGGCGCCGCCCGTCGCCTCGGCCTCAGCGCCTCGGCCATGAGCCGCACGCTGGCCCGCCTGCGCGCGGCCACCGGCGATCCGCTGCTGGTGCGGGCCGGGCGCGGGCTGGTACCGACGCCGCGCGCCAGAGAACTCAGCGGCCGGGTGCACGATGTCGCCCGAGAGGCCAAGGCGCTGCTCAGCCCGCGCCGCGATGCGCTCGATCTCGCCGTGCTCGATCGCACCTTCACCCTCTGCGCCAGCGAGGGCTTCGTGGCAGTGTTTGCCGCGCCGCTGGTCGCCGCCGTCACCGAAGCGGCGCCGGGCGCGCGGCTGCGTTTTGCGCCCAAGCCGGTCAAGGATGCCGCGGCGCTCCGGGAGGGGGAGATCGATCTGGAAATCGGTGTCGTCGGCGCCGCCGCGCCGGAGATCCGCACCCAGCTGCTGTTCCGCGACAGCTACGTCGGCGCGGTGCGGGCCGGCCATCCGCTTCTGGAAGAACCGATGACGGCGGAACGCTATGCCGCCTGTCGCCACGTGGTAGTGTCGCGCCGGGGCGAGGCCGAGGGACCGGTTGATGAGGCGCTCGCCGCGCTCGGCCTCAGGCGGACCATCGTCGCCGTGGTGCCCGGCTTTCCCGATGCGCTGGCTATCGCTGCCCGTTCCGATCTTGTGGCGCTGGTCACCCGCGCCTGTCTCAGCCATGGCGACGCCGCCCTCACCCACGATCTCCTGGGCTTCGAGCTACCGGTGGCAACGCCGCCTATCGCCGTCTCCCTCCAATGGCATCCGCGCCTGGAGGCCGACCCGGCGCACCGCTGGCTGCGCGGCGTGGTAGCGGCGGTCTGTCGGGCGTGAGGCGGCTAGCCCGTCTTCTCGGCCTTCAGCACGGCCATGCGCATGCGGTGGAAGTGCAAGGCGCGGTCGGCCGATGGGCGGTCGATCTCGGCGTAATTGCCGGCCCAGGCCTCGGCGATCGACGCCGGCTGCCCCAGATGGGCGGCGCGCAATCGCGACAGGCTCAGGTAAGCCTTGTCGCCTATTCTGAGGCTACGGCAGACAACAGCGAGGCCGAAGTCGTTTTCATGATTGAGCACATTGGAGATATGCGCTTCCTCTAGACCGCCCACCTGGGTGAGCAGTTCGGCCACCGCCTCGATCCGGCCGTCGTGGGCAAAGCCGCCGATCGCCTCGTCGAGGGTGCCGAGCCCCTGCCCGATCCGCTTGAGCAGCGTTGAGATCTCCCGTTCGAGATCCTGCTTGCGCTGGCGGGCGATATCGGCCGCCTCGGTCACCAGGAGAACCGCGAAATCCGGCGACATGGCGACGAGGTTTCCCAGCTTGGCGCGCCCTTCGGCATCGAACGAGGCCATGGCCCGCGCCAGCCGCTCGGGCGGCATGTCGGCCCGCTGCGACAGGGCCAGCAGCACCTTGGGGTAATCGAGGCCGCGCGTCGTCAGTCGCTTGAGGCCAAAGTCGGAAAACAGCGCCGTGACGTTGTTGGTCACCCCTTCCAGAACCGCCGCGTCGCCACGGTCGGCCAGTATCTCGGTCACCGTTTCGCCGAGGCCCTTGCGCCGGGTGATCGCCAGAAGGTGGCCCTGGCTCAACGAACCGGCGATGTCGCGAAGGTCGGCGTCGGTCAACACCGTCGACTGCTCCAGCATCACGCCGGAAACTGCCAGCTCCTCGTCCGTGGCAAGGCGCAGCGCCACCGCGCGCGGCGTGCAGCTGAGCGGCGCCATCTGCTCGGAAAACTGAGCCCGCACATCCACCGAAACCTGATCGACCAGCCGGCAGAGCACGTCGCCGAACAGTCTGGTTTCCGCGTCGGTGTAATTGTCCGCGCCTTCGGTGAACAGCTCGGAGATCCAGATCAACAGATCCCCGCGCTTTTCGCTGGTTTTTTCCTGACTGAGAGCAATCAATCTGTCGAACATGTGGTGCCATCGCCCTTTTGGGGGGCATTCGCCGTCCACGGAAACCAATGCTGGTTCGACTGCTTCGGTGTCTTGCCGGGTCCGTATTTCCATCCTCGCGGAGAAAACCGTTGCCGGCGACGCCGTATGCACCGCGCACGAAATGCCAATAAGGGAATTTCCGATGGTAACCCTTAACGTAGTCTTGATCGTCACAGTTGCAGGAGGTTAACGGGCAGCATTTCCCGCGAGAAAATGCCCAAAACAGTTAGCATAGGCCTACCGGCATGCACCGGGGCTGGACCAAACCGGCCGATTTGGGCCATCTTCGCAGGTCGACGGCGACGGTCGCCGCCCGGCGGATCGAGGTGCCCGCGGCATGCGGATCTAGCCCCAAGGGGCGAGCCGCCGCTATAGGCCGCCACCGGCCGTCACGCTTCCGGCGTTGCCACATCGCTGAGCCGGTCCGGCAAGCGCGCCGCCGACAGGAAGGTGGCGGCATGCAGCGCTGCCAGCAGCAGGAAGGCCGCGCCATAGGCGGCCGGCACCGCCGGCCCGCTCGCCGCGCCGCCAAGCCGCCAGGCCAGGAAGGTGGCGGCGATGGTCGTCATGGTCGGGCCGCCGAGCCGTTGCACGATGTTGATCGAGGTGGTCGCCATCGGCAGCCTCGCCTTGTTGACCGAGGCATAGGCGGCGGTCATCGACGGCAGGCCCACCGCGCTCATGCCCATGCCGCGCAGCACGAGCGCCGGGATGAGCACGCCGAGGACAAAGCCCTGATGGGCAAGATAAGGAAAGGCCAGCGTCGACAGGCAGGCGAGCAGCGCGCCGCCCGCCGATGTCAGGCGGATGCCGAAGCGCTTGGTGAGCCAGCCCATCAGCGGATAGGTCACCATCATGCCCAGCCCCTGCGGCGCCAGCATCCAGCCCATTTCGCCGGGCGTGCGGCCACAGCCGGCGATCAGGAAGGCCGGGATCAGCATCTGTCCGGCGAACATGCCGCCGTTCGACAGGAATTGCGTGATGGCCGCCACCGAGAACGCCTTGGTCTTGAACAGGCTGAGATCGACCAGCGCGTCGCCGCCCTTGCGCCGCGCACTCCACAAAAAGACGGCCATCATGGCGAGGCCGAGCCCGAAGCTTATCCGCCCCATGCTGTCGCCGAGCTTGTCGGAGCCATAGAGAAACAGCACCAGACCGGGCGACAGCAGCATCAGGCCGACCCAATCGAGCTTGCGGGCCGTCGCCTGGTCGCGGTCGGCCGGCAGCAGCAGCACCGCCAGCAGCAAGGCCAGCGCCCCCACCGGCAGGTTGACCAGGAACAGCCAGCGCCAGGAGGCATATTGCAAGATGGCGCCGGCGATGATCGGCCCGAACACCGGCGCCAACAGCACCGGTAGCGCCATGATGCCGACGACGCGCGCCATCTGCCGGCCGGCCGCCCGGGCGATCATCATCTGCGCCATCGGTGCCAGCAGGCCGCCGCTCACCCCTTGCAACACCCGGAAGGCGATCAGCGATTGAGCCGACCAGGCAAGCCCGCACAGCGCCGAGGAGATGGTGAAAGCGGTGAAGCACCACAGATACAGCGCCTTGCCGCCGATCCGGTCGACCAGCCAGCCGTTGAGCGGCAGCACCAGCGTCAGCGCCAGCAGATAGCCGCTGGTCACCCATTGGATGGTCGAGAGCGTGCTATGGAGATCGGCGGCAAGGCTGGTCAGCGACACGTTGACGATGGTGGCATCGAGCTGCGACAGCAGCGAGCCGAGCAGCGCCACGGCGGAAATCTTCCAGACTTCTGGGCTCAACCGGTCGCTGTCGGGCGCGGCCATCGGCTCAGGCACCCGTCGGCGAATTGCCGCCGTGGAACCGCCCAAAGCCCCGCGCCGACACCAGCCCCATCACCAGCACGCCGAGGCCCACGGCACCCGCCTGATCGGCGGCGCGGATGTCGAAGCTGCCGACATGGGCGAGCAGCAGATAGCCGATGACGAGGTTCGCAAAGCCCCAGACGACGTTGACGGTGGACGACGACAGCCCCTCGCCCGGCGGCTTGGCGAACGGGCTCTGGAACGGCCGGCCCATCGCACCCGAGACGAAATGCGGGACGGCATTGGACAGGAAGGCACCGCCGAACAAATAGGCGAGATCGTAGAGCCAGCTCATGTCAGGCGCTCCTCGGGAGAAGATCGATAATCTCTTGCGTGGTGCCGGTCTCGCCGATGCGCGGGAACACCTGGGTGGCGCAATAGGCATGCGCCTCGGCGCGCATATCGGTCATGGCATCAACGGCCAGCGTCACGTTGAAACCCAGCTCGAAAGCCTGCCGCGCCGTCACCTCGACACCGTTGCTGGTGGCAACGCCGGCCACCACCACCTGCGTCACGCCCAGCCCTTTCAGGTGAGCTTCAAGGCCGGTGCCGGTGAAGGCGCCCGGCGTGTGCTTGGTCACCACATGGTCTCGCGGCTGCTGGTTCAATTCAGGAATCAGCTCGGTCCAGCCGGGCGGGAAGCCCTTGAGAGTGCGCGGCACCTCGGTGCGGCCCGGCGCGGCGCCGGCCACATTGACCAGCACCACCGGCAGACCATGCCGACGGAAGGCGTCGGCCAGCGCGGCGGCGTTGGCCACCACCTCGCCGATCGGCTGGGCGGTGGGCAGCGCCACAATGCCCTTCTGAAGATCGATGACGACAAGCGCCGTTACGGGGTCGATCAAGGTCATGGGGGTTTCCTCTGGCGATCCGGACAGGTGTCAGTCGGCCTCGCTCAGCCGTTTGATCAGGGGAATGGCCGACATCAGCAGCCGCTGCTCGTCGGCGTCGAGGCCGCTGAGGGCGGCCAGCAACCACTTCTGCTTGGCGGCGCTGCGCTTGCGCCGCGCCTCAAGGCCGGCCTCCGTCAGCGCGAACAGCACCTGCCGGCCATCGCTCGGGTGCGGGCGGCGCTCCACCAGCCCCTCGCGCTCCAGCTCGGCCAGCGTGGCGCCCATCGATTGCGGCTTCACGGCCTCGGCCCGGGCCAGATCGGCCGTCGTCGTCGGCCCGCCGCGCTCCAGCCGGGCCAGCGCCGTGGTCTGCGACCAGGTGAGGCCATCGGGATTGGTCTCGGCGCGCAAGCGGCGCAGCAGCTGACCGACGGCCAGCGTCAGCTCGGTGACGATCGTCTCGGGCGGCATGTCGAAGGGTGTGCTCATGACCGAGACATACATCTCGACAGGTAAACTTGCAAGTCTGACTGTCGATTTATCTTCGAGCGACCGTGAGATCACCCGCGCTTTGCAGACATCGAACCCGATACGCGCGCCCCACCCTTTTCGCGCAGGACCTCGGGCAGGAGGAAGCAATCGGCTCATATCGGGCGCCCAGCCTGTCGGCGGCGATTACGGTTTCGCCGGCTGCGCGGCAACCTCCCCTTCCCCTCCCCGCTCCGCGAGCCGCTTCAGCCGGCGCGACAGTCCGTCGACCGCGCTGTAGACCACCGGCACCACGACGAGGCTGAGGAGCGTCGACAGGGTCAGGCCGCCGATCACCACCAGCCCCATCGGCCGGCGGAAGCTCGGGTCGCCACCGGAGAGGCCGAGCACCACCGGCGCCATGCCGCCGATCATCGCCAGCGTCGTCATCACCACCGGCCGCGCCCGCTTGTGGCAGGCCTCCGTCAGCGCGTCGAACCGGCTGCGACCGGCGAGCTGCGCGGCGGCGGCATATTCGACGATCAGGATGGAGTTCTTGGTGACGATGCCCACCAGCATCAGCATGCCGATGGCCGTCGCCATGGAAAAGCTGGTGCCGGTGACCACCAGCGGCAACAGGGCGCCGCCGAGCGACAGCGGAATGGCCGCGAGGATGGTGAACGGCTGCAGGAAATCGTGAAACAGCAGCACCAGCACGCCGTAGATGCAGAGGATGCCGATGACGAAGGCGAACAGGAAGCCGGAGAACATGCCGTTCATCCGCTCCACCTCACCCTCGTCGACCAGGCGCACCCCGGCCGGCAAGCCGCGCACCGACGGCAGCGCCTTCACCTCGTCCATGACGGCGCCGATGCTGCGGCCGTTCAGCTCGGCGCTGATCGAGGCATAGCGTTCGCGGTCGAAGCGGGTGATGGCCACCGGTCCGGTTCGCATCGAAAGGGCGGCCACCGTGCCGAGATCGACGCTGCCACCCGTGCCGCCGACCCTGAGCGCGGCCAGCGTGTCCGGGCTTTCGGCCAGCCCGTCCGGCAAGCGGACGCGGATCGGCAACTGCCGCTCGCCGAGGTCGAGCTTGGGCAGGTTGACCGCATAATCGCCGGCCGAGGCGATGCGTACGATCGAGGCGATGGCGGCCGGCGTCACGCCGAGCGCGTCGGCGCGGGCAAGGTCCGGCACCACGGCAAGTTCCGGCGCTTCCAGCGCCGCCGTCGAGGTCACCGCGCCGAGCCCGGGGATCGTCCGCATCTCGGTCTCGACCGCCTCGGTGGCGCGGCCGAGGGCGGTGGCATCGTTGCTGGCCAGCACCACGTCGAGCTTGACGCCGTCGGCGCTGCCGCCGACCGCGACGCGCACCCCCGGCAGCACGGCGAGCGCCGCCCGGATATCCTGCTCGATGCGCTGCTGCGAGCGTTGCCGCGTTCCAAACGGCGCCAGGTCGACGGTGATCAGCGCCGACGTCACGTCGGCATTCGCCACGGCGTCCGGTCCGGCGCCGGCCACCGCGCCGGTGCCCACCCGCGTCAGTACCGAACGGACGTCCGGCACGGCGCCGATCAGCCCCGCCGCCTGGCGCGCCACCTTGTCGGTGGCGGTCAGCGTGCTGCCCGGCTGCAGCGTAATCTCCACGCTGGTCTGGGCGATGTCGGAGGGAGGCACGAAGGCGGTGTCGAGCAGCGGCATCAACGCAAAAGAGGCGCCGACGAACAGCAAGGCGGCGGCGAGCGTCGTCTTGCGAAACCGGAGGCAGCCACGCACGAACCTGAGGTAGGTGCGCATGACAGGGCCGTCGGCCGCCTCGCCGCGCGACTTACCGGGCTTGAGGAGGCGCGCGGCCATCATCGGCGTCAGCAGGCGGGCAACCAGCAGCGAGGCCAGCACGGCGGCCGAGGCGGTGATGCCGAACTGACGGAAGATGAGGCCGGGCACGTCGCCGATGAAGGCGGTCGGCAGGAACACCGCCACCAGTGTCAGCGTGGTGGCGACCACCGCGAGGCCGATCTCCTGCGTCGCCACGATGGTGGCCTCGCGCGGCGTGCCGCCGGCCCGAAGGTGCCGCTCGATGTTCTCCACCTCGACGATGGCGTCGTCGACCAGCACGCCGATCACCAGCGACAGCGCCAACAGCGACACCGCGTTGAGGCTGAAGCCGAACCACTCCATGGCGAGGAAGGTCGGCACCAGGGCCAGCGGCAGCGCCGCCGCCGCGACGATGGTGGCGCGCAGCGAGCCAAGGAAGGCGAAGACCACCAGCACGGCGAGGCCGATACCCTCGTAGAGCATATGCATCGACGCGCGATAGTCGCTCTCTGTCGCCGTCACCGTCGTCGTCGCCTCGGCGAGCCGCGCATCCGGCCGCGCGGCGGCGAGGCGGGCAACGGCGGTGCGCACGCCCTCGGCAACGTCGATGTCGGAATAGCCGTTTGAGCGCTTGATCTCGACGAGCAGTGCCCGGTCGCCGCCGTGGTAGGCAAGGCTGGTGCGCTCGGCATGGCCATCCTCGACCGCTGCCACCTCCGATAGCGGCACCGACGCGCCATTGACCAGCGGCAAGGCCAGCTTGCCGAGAGCGTCGACGGTTCCGGCCGCCGCTTGAAGGTGGATGCTGCTTTTGCTGAGCGTCGTCTCGACGCGGCCGCCGGAAGTGTCGACCTGCGCCGTGCGCAGCCGCTCGGCCACCTCGCCAATGGTCAGGCCGAAGGCGGCGAGCCGGGTCGGATCGACGGTGACCGTCACCTCCCGGTCGATGCCGCCGGTGCGGGCGACGTCGCCGACGCCGGGCACGGCGCGCAAGGCGCGGTTGAGGTCGTTGTCGACGAACCAGGACAGCGCCGCCTCGTCGAGCCCGTCGGATGTCGCGGCAAAGGCGATCAGCGGCGTATCCTGCGCGGTTTGCCGCGAGATGCTCGGCGCCTCCATGTCGGCCGGCAGGTCGGCGCGGACGCTGTCGACGGCGTTGCGCACCTCGTTGAGGGCGGCTTCCGGGTCCTTGTCGATCTGGAATTCGACGATGATCGAGGCGCGGCCGTCGTCGATGCGGGTGGTGATGTGGTTGAGCTTGCCGAGCGTCGCCACCTTGTCCTCGATCTTGCGCACGGCGTCGGTCTCGAGCTGGTCGGGCGCCGCGCCGTCGAGCTGGCAATCGATGAAAACCAGGGGAAGATCGAGGTCGGGAAAGCTCTGCACGGCCAACCGCGAGAAGGAAATGAGGCCGCCGACCAGGAGCAGCACGAACAGCAGCACCACCGGCACCGGATTGCGAACGGCCCAGGCTGAGACGTTCATGGCGTCACCTCGTTGGTGGCAAGGGCGACGGCGGCGCCGTCGAACAGGAAGGCGACGCCGCTTTCGGCCACCGCCGCATCGGGAGACAGGCCGGAGATGACGGCGATCCGGCCGTCGCGTCGGGCGCCGGTGGTCACGGAGAGCCGCGTCACCGTGCCCTTCGGGTCCACCACGAAAACGAAGCTGCTGGCATCCTTTAGCAGCACCGCGCTTTCCGGCAGGGTCAGAACCTCCCGGCGGCCGGTGTCGATGTGGCCGGCGAAATAGCCGCCGGGCTTGAGTTCCCCGACGGCCGGCAGGTCGACGTAAACGGTCGCCCGACCGGAGGCGCTGATCAGCGTCGGGCCGACCAAGCGCACGACGCCGATCGACAGGCTCCTGTCCTTTTCCGTCAGTGTCGCCGTCATGCCGGGCTTGATCCGGAGGGCGGCGTCGGCCGCTACCTCGGCCCGCCATTCGACCCGGTTCTGGCGGACGAGGCGATAGAGCTCCGTGCCGGCCGAGGCGACGGCGCCGAGCACGGCCGGTCGCACTGAAATGACGCCGTCGTCGGGCGCCACCAGCGTCGCCTTGGCAAGGCGCAGCCGGCGCGTTTCAAGTTCCGCCCCGGCGGCGGCCACATTGGCGGCGGCGACGCGTTCGGCGATTTCCGCCGCCTCCAGCTCGCGTTTCGACTGGCCGCCGGTCGGCCCCAGCAGCTGGGCGCGGCGGGCGTCCGACTGGGCGAGGTCATAGGCGGCCTTCGCACTGTCGAGCGCCGCTTCGCCGGCGGCGACCGCCGCCTTCAGTTGGTCGTCGGCGAGGCGGGCCACCACATCGCCTTTCTTGACGCTATCGCCGACATCGACGGCGAGGTCGTCGATCCGGTAGTCGCCGATTTCGGTGGCGATCGATGCCTCGCTCCAGGCGGCCACCCAGCCACCGGCGGCAACGCTGTCGGTCCAGGTCTGCCGCTCGGCGTGGATCGGCCGCACGGTGAGCACGGCGCGAACCGATTGGTCGGCGGCGGTTGCGAGGGGCAAGTTGCCCAGGGTGAAGGCGGCGGCAAGCGCCAGCCCGCTGATCAGATGTTTCATTTGGGTCACCGTTCAGTGCACCGGCTCGGCCGGGGCGGCGCGTGGCATCAGGCCGACCAGCGGCAGGCTGACGAGGATGGCCACCGCGGCGATGGCAAGGCAGAGGAGCAGCGCGCCATCACCGGCCAGCCGTGGCGCCTCGCTCAAGAAAGTCGCGCTCATGACGGCCATGCCGGTGCTGGCCGCCAGTTGCTGGGCGGCACTGAGCGAACCGCTGGCGCTGCCGGCCTCCTCGGTCGAAATGTCGCCGAGCGCGATGTCGTAGATGGTGCCGAAGCAGCTGCCCATGCCGAGGCCGAGCACAAACAGCGCGCCGGAAAGGGCAATCAGATGGGTACCGCCGCCAAGGCCGATGGCGAGCGCCAGCAAGCCGGTGCCGAACAGCGTCACGCCAAGCCCGATGACCACCAGCATCCGGCCAAGGCGCGGGATCAGCGCCATGCCGGCTGCCGAGGCGACGATGATGCCGAGCGTCATCGGCAACATGCGCAGCGCCGTGCCCCAGGGCGAGACGGCCAGCGTGTTTTGCAGGAACAGCGAGGTGATGAAGACGAGGCCGTTCACCATGGCAAAGAAGGCAAAGCCGACGATCAGGCCCGAGACGAACCCCCGGCTCCTGAACAGCGAGGCAAGGATGATCGGCGCCTCGGCGGTAGCCTGTCGCCAGGCGAAGGCGGCGAACAGCAGGAGCGAGGCGACGATTGAGACGCCCGCCCAGCCGAGCCATCCGGCTTGGGCTCCACCGATCAAGCCATAGATCGCCGTGAGCATGGCAAGGCCGAGCAGCAGCGAGCCGGGGCCGTCGAGGCGGACATCCGGCCGCGCCGGCACCTTCGGCAGTATCCACCAGGCGGCGGGCAGGCCAATAAGGCCGATGACGATGTTGATCAAGAACATCGGCCGCCAGCCAAGGCCGGCGATGTCGGCGTCGATGATCAGGCCGCCGAGCAGCGGCCCTGCCACCGCCGAAAGGCCGAGCGCCGGCCCGAACACGCTGAAGGCGATGCCGAGCTCGGCGCGGGAAAACAGGGTGGTCAGGATCGCCATGCCCTGCGGGATCAGCAGCGCCCCGAAGGCGCCCTGAACGAAGCGGGCGCCGATCAGCGTGCCCGGCGTGACGGAGAGGCAGCAGACCAGCGAGGCCAGCGTGAACCCTGCCATGCCCAGCAGGAACAGCCGCCGCTGGCCGAAGCGATCGCCGAGCCGCCCGCCCAGCACCAGGAAGACGCCGAGCGCCAGCGTATAGGCGGTGCCGAGCCAACTGATGAAACCGGCGCCGCCGCCGAGATCGCGGGCGATGGCCGGCGCGGCGATGCTGGTCAGCGTGCCGTCGACGAGGTCGAGCACGTCGGCGATCAGCACGACGGCGAGCACCGCCATCAGGCTCGGCCGGGGAATGGAAGAAGATTGCGAAGAAGACAAGGGGGTAGCCTTTCCACCGGCGCTATGCGACCGGCATCCGGAAAAACGGCAAGGATCGGGCGTTCGCGGAAGCAGGGGCTTCAGCGGGCCGAGATCCGATGAGGGCGGAAGAAGGCCGGCTTCAATCGCCGGCGATCAGCTTGGTTCGGTCAATCGCGTTTGAAGGCCAGCCGGCTGGTGTCCGGCGCCGGCGGCACCGCCGCCAGCACGCCGTCGATCAGCACGTTGACGGCCCAGGTGTAGCGCTCGATCCCCTCGCCGCTGAACAGCAGCAGCGGGTCGATCGCCGCGAGGTTGGGATAGAGGGCGGGGTCCGCTGCCTCGATGGCGTCCGCCGTGGCGGCGATCTTGCTTTCGTGCCGGTCGGAACTCTGCTCGGCCGCCGTGGCGGTGGCAAAATGCATCATCAGATCGATGGCCCAGGCGGCCGAGGCATCCGGCACGCCGCCCTGCCGCAGCAGCTTCAGGAGGGCATCGGCCATCCTCAGCGAATTCGGCCCGTTCGACCGGGCGAACAGCGACAGGCGGGCAATGGCCGGGTGGCTATAGAGCCGTTCGGTATAGGTCATCAGCAGGCCGATGAGCTGCCCGCGCCAGTCCGCCGCGCCGACGCTGGCGCCGGGACGCTCGGCCGCCGCCTCCGGAACGCCCGATATCAGCGCATCGAGCAACTGCGCATGCAGGTCCTCGGTGTTGCGAACGTAGACGTAGAGCGAGGCCGGGCCGGTATCGAGACGGCCGGCGATCGCCCGCATCGTCACCTTCTCGAGCCCCTCTTCGTTGAGGATGTCGAGGGCGGTGGCAACGATCAGTTCGCGCGTCAATGCCACCTTGGCGGGGCGCTCACGGCGGCTGACCACTTGGGTGGACGAATGGGTAACGGAGGACGGCGGCGTCTGTTTCATGCGCCACTTATAACGAACGTGTTCGTTACGATCAAGTTCGATTTTGCAAGGCGACATCCGCCCCTATTGGCAACCGGCGCGGCGCGTCCGGGCCAGCGCCGTGGTCTGCGACCAGGTGAGGCCATCGGGATTGGTCTCGGCGCGCAAGCGACGCAGCAACTGACCGACGGCCAGCGTCAGCTCGGTAACGATCGTCTCGGGTGGCATGTCGAAGGGTGTGCTCATGACCGAGACATACATTTCGACAGGTAAACTTGTAAGTCTACCTGTTTATTTCTACCCAGCCGCCCAGTGAAGCAGCCCGATATGCGCGGTGGATATAGGTCGCATCCGTTGAAGTCACGAGCTTGCGCCAGCGGGGCATCGCTCCCATCGCCTGATGATCATCCCGCGCAACCGATAGCCGACAAGGATCGTCATCTCCGTGGCCACCAGGGCGGCGGAAACCCAGAAGCCGACGTGCACCGGGTCGTGGCCGCCGCCGCGCAAAAGATAGCCAAGCGTCAGGAAAGGTGCGTTCCACAGCACGATGCCGAAGCCCGCGGCAACGACGAAGACAACCGGCTGGATGGCGAATACGCCGGCCGGCAGCGCCAGGTAGATGCGGGCGACGGGAATGGTCTGGCCGAACAGCGTCACCCAGAAATGGTTGCGCCGATAGGCGTTGGCGAGGTGCTGGTAATGCTGCCCGCTGAAGAACACATATTTGCCGAAGCGGGCGACGATGGCCTCGACACGCACCGCCCCGAACAGGCGCCCCACCCCATACCAGATAACGGATCCGGTCAGAGATCCGGTCGCCGTAGCCAGGATCGCCAGGACCAGCATGGCGCTGTTGGAAATGGTCATACCGATCAGCATCAGCAGGACGTAGGAGGGGATGATCGGCGTGAATTTTTCGGCCAAGGCGATGAACAGCAGGCCCGGCAGGCCGAAGCTCAACACCATCGCCACGAGGTGCGTCGCGTCCATCTCAGCCTCCATTCCCGGAACGCCGCTCGATCCGATAGACCGACGCCGGCGGAATATTCTGGAAAGTCCGGCCGACCCAGATCGCCTGCAGATCCAATGCGGCGAGCGTTGCATCCGGCACCGAGCAGCGCGCTCCATAGGTGAAGAGAAAGAAGGATCCGCCGGGGCGCACATAGCCGAACGCCCCCTTGAGGATCGCCCTGATCTTGTCCTCCGGCATATTGAGAAAGCCGAGGCCGCAGACCACCGCGCCGACCGGTGCGCCGTCGAACAACCCGTTGCGGTCGAGGCCGGCCGCGTCCATCCAGAGAACGCGGGCCTGGGGAAACCGCGTTTGCAACAGGCGCGCGAAATCGGAGCTGTATTCGATCAGCGTCAGGTCCTGTTGCCTGACGCCCCGCTTCAGCAAAGCCTGCGTGAACGCGCCGGTGCCCGGTCCGAGCTCGACGACGGGGCCGGTGTTCGCCGAAATTTCTTTCGTTATCAACGAGGCCAGGGCGGTCCCGGACGGGAAGATGGCGGCAACGCTGCGGGGATTGCGAAACCATTCGCGGATGAACAGCAGGGCGTCAGACAGCGACATGCCGGCCCTCCCTCGTCATGGCGAAGGACACGGCCCGATATTGGTCATTTGAAATTGGCAGCACGTTTAACATCCCACAGCACGAAGAAAAGAATTTGTTCTTTTCCGAAGTTCCATGCTGATCGATGTCTCACGTCTGCATGTCGGCAGTCTGTCGTTTTGCAATCCATTTAAAAAATCGAACACATTACGCCACGAGGCGCCGTATCTTCTCCGGATCGGGCATGGCGGCTGGCATCAGCTCCATAATAACGAACATAGCGCTCGGAGATGCGGTCGACCGGCAGCACGATCATCACGTCGGTGGTGCCGAACGGACGGTCGACGACGGCACCTTGGCCGACCATGGCGCCGAGCCGGAGATAGCCCTTGATCAGCGGCGGCATGCCGGCGAGCGCCGAGCGCATATCCACCGCCTCGATCGGCAGTCGGTTCATGGCGACGGCCCGCTCCGGCCGCGCTTCCACCCGCCAGTCCGCGTCGGCCGAGGCATGGTGGTGCAGGAAGGACAGCGGCCGGGCCAGCGCCTCGGGATCGGTGCCTTCGAAGGAGGCGCAGCCGATCATGGCGTCGATGCCGTGGTTGAGCACATAGGCCCAGATGCCCTGCCACAGCAGCTCGACGGTGCGCTTGCTACGATAAGGCTTCATGACACAGGAACGGCCAAGTTCCAGGAACTCCAGGCCGGCATGGCGAGCCAGCAGCGGCTCGATGGCAAATTCGCCGGCCGTGTAGAAGCCGCGATGCCGCTCGGCCACGCTCTGGCGCAGCAGACGGTAGGTGCCGACGATACGCGGCCGCGCCTTGCGGAACGGCCGGATCTCGATGTCATCCTGATCGAGCACCAAGAGATGATCGCAATAGCGATCGAAGGCATCGACGTCGCGGCGGCGGAGAAAGGTGCGCGGATCGGCCGTCGCCTGCATCTCGCCGTAGAACACGCGGTAGCGCAGCGCCTGGGCGGCGCGCACCTCGGCGGTGGAACGGGCGAGCCGCACCTCCAGCGCGCCCAGGCAACCGAGCGGCGCGCCCTCGCCGGCCTTAATCCCCCTCGCATGCGTCGCCGGAAAAGTGTTGGAAAGCCCGAACATGAGAACCTCTGCCAAAGGGATTTGCTGGAAATGCTTTGAAATGCAGCCCCGCTCCTCGCACGCCGACATGTCGGCAGTCTGTCGCGCGGCAAGCTGAAGGACGTGTGACAGCCCGGCGGCAAACGGATGAGGGCTCATTCAGACGCGGACCCTATATCGGCCGCGCCGCCTCATCCTGCCTGAGGTCCTCTGCCTTCGCAGAGGAGGACAGTAAAATATATAGGAAAAACATATACATAGACCATCATTCTCCGCTTTCTCGCGCGGAAGATGGCAACCTGCGAAATTTATCTAAGTATATGTTTCTTATATATAAATTACCTGTCTTCCTCTGCGAAGGCGGAGGACCTCGGGCCGAAAAGAGCAAGGGAGGAATATAGGGCGCCCCTTGTCCTTGGAGCCCTATGTGCGCCGGGCCGAAAAAATGCCGGAAACCCGGTTGTCTGGATTTTTTGCAAGGCTGCCGCCATGAAGAGCCGCTAGAGAGAATCCGAGCGGGGACTCAAGGAAACGCATTGATGCGCGTGTTGCTGGTCGAAGATGAGCCGGAGATGGCCTCGGCGTTGCGCGCGGCGCTCACCCGGCACGACATGATCGTCGACCACGCGCCCAACCTGTTCGAGGCCGAGGCCATCGCCGCGCTGGGCGGCTATGACGCCCTGGTGCTCGACCGTCAGCTGCCGGATGGCGATGGCCTCACCCTGATCCCCAAGCTCCGGGCGCGCGGCAATCTGGTGCCGGTGCTCGTCCTCACGGTGCGCGGCGATGTCGCCGATCGCGTCGCGGGGCTGGACCGGGGGGCCGACGACTATCTGGCCAAGCCCTTCGCCTTGGAGGAGTTCCTGGCCCGGCTGCGCGCCCTCATGCGCCGGCCGGCCAACGTGCAATCCGATAAGGTCCGCGCCGGTCGCCTGTCCTTCGATTTCGTCAACCGCGAGGCCAGCGTCGGCGATGTCGTTCTCGACCTGACGCGGCGGGAAATCCTCGTCCTCGAAGCGCTGCTGCGCCGGATGGGCCGCATGGTGCCGCGCGCGTTACTGATGGAGGCGGTGTTCTCGTTGGACGACGAGGTCCAGCCCAACGCCTTGGATACCCAGGTGTCGCGCCTGCGCCGTAAACTGACCGAGGCCGACGGCGGCGTCACCATCAACGGCGTGCGCGGCGTCGGCTATCTCCTCAGGGAAACGCAATGACCCCTTGGCGTCCCAAGTCCCTCAAATGGCGCCTCGTCGGCCGTCTCGCCGTCATGCAGGCCATCATGCTGCTTCTGCTCGCGACGGTCATTCTGGTCGTCGTCGGTTCCCTGTGGCGGAGCGGCATGCTGGGCGAGCGTTATCAATTCAGCACCATCGACGTGCTCGCCGAAGCGGTCGAGCGCGACGCCCTGGGCGATCTGACGCTGCGGCCGACACCCGAGTTGATCCGTCTGCGGGCGGAGAAGCCCGATCTCTGGTTCATCCTGCGCGACGCCCAAGGCCGGCGCCTCACGGAGGGAACCCCGCCGCCCGAGGTGGCGCCGATCGTCGATAGGCTCGATCGTCTCGGCGAGGCCAGCATTCGCTCGTCCCCGGACGACACCACGCCGATCGGCATCGTAAGATGGGTCGACACCCAAGCCGGCCGGCTGCAGATGCTGACCCCGGCCAGCGGCCGCGCCTCGGTGCGCAAGGTCATCGCCACGGCCGAGCCGCTGTTCCTCAACGTCGCGCTGCCGATCATCGGGCTGATGGCGCTCGCCACCCTCCTGGTCACGCCCTTCGTGGTGCGCCGCGCCATGGCCGGATTGGGACAGGCCGCCGCCGACGCCGAGCGCATCGACATCGACCGCAGCGGCGTGCGCCTGTCCATGGACAAGGTGCCGGCCGAGGTGGTGCCCTTCGTCAACGCGGTCAACCACGCGCTCGACCGCCTCGACAAGGGCTACGAAGGGCACAAGCGCTTCCTGGCCGACGCCGCGCATGAACTCAGAACCCCCATCGCCATCCTGACGACGCGCATCGCCTCGCTTTCCCCCGGACCGGAGCGGACGCGCCTTCTCGAAGACACCACGCGCCTGACCATATTGACCGGCCAGCTCCTCGACCTGCAGCGCCTCGACCAGCGGGAAATCGCCCTCGCGCCGGTGGATCTCGTCGCCATCGCCGAGCGGATCGTCCTCGACATCGCGCCGCTGGCGTTCGCCGCTGGCTACGAGATGACGCTGGAGCCGGAGGCCGAGCACGTCGTGATCTCCGGCGACGAAACGGCGCTCGACCGTGCCTTGGCCAATCTCATCCAGAATGCCATCGACCATGGCGGCCGGCGCGGCACCATCATGATCCGCGTCGCCCGCGCCGGCTGGATCGAAGTCTGCGACGAGGGCGACGGCATTCCGCCGGCCGAGCGCGAACAGATCTTCGAACCCTTCTACCGCCTCCGGCAGGGCGGGCGCGGCGCCGGCCTCGGCCTTGATCTGGTGCAGAAGATCATGCGGCTGCACGGCGGCCACATCGAAGTGGTCATCGGGCCGACCAAGGGCGCCTGCCTCAGAATGGTGTTTCCACTGCCCACCACAGCCTAACGCCAATCAGGCTGCCTATTCACACTCGAACGACGGCTGCCTGAAGCTCGTCACGTACCATTCGGCGCCGGAGAAGCGGGTGTAGAACGTGTAGTAGCATGCGGTCTGCTGGAGATAGCCGGGGGTCTCGGTCGCTTCGTAGCGCTCGCCATGCCGTGTCCGGCGCGTCTCGCCGGACGTACTGCCGGAGACGACCTGCGTCTTGTCCTGGCGCCACTGATAGGCCCGTTCGCCGGGGCGCATATCGTAGACGTTGTCGGGCGGGCCGTAGTCCAGCATGACGCTGTTGATCGGCGCGCCGATGTAGCTCTTCATGATCTGCGAGGCACAAGCCGTCAGCAGCAAGAGCGCGGCGAGCCCGATCGCGGAAAAGACGAGCTTCTGTTTCAGTCTACCTGGTGTCGTGGTCATTTAGGGGCCTTTCCCTGTGTTTTCAGGGCCTAGGCCTATGGTGCTCGGGTTACGGCAGCATTGCGCCAAATGGCCTCAATGCTATTTGGAATTTTCAGCCTTTCCCTTGTGACCGGGTGCCAAAACTTCGGGCGGCATCAGCGCTTTCAGGAGCAGGTTGGCGGCGGGGACGGATGCGCCATCGCCGGTGAGGGCGACCGCGACGATGGCCTTGTCGGCCGGCGAATAGGCAACGACCGCGCTGGCGCCGGGCGTTCCGCCGGCGTGTCCGATCCAGCGGAGAGAGCGGGCGCCATCGGCCACATCGAACACCATGAGGCCCAGCCCATAATAGGTCCCCGGATCGTACATCGGGTAGAGCGTCCGGGCCATCTCGCGCACCGTGCGCTCCGGCAACAGACGTCCGCCGAGCAAGGCCGCCCAAAAGCGGGTCATGTCGGCGGCGGTGCTGACGATGGGACCGGCGGCCCCGGCCCAGCTTGGGTCCATGGGCTTTTCAATCGCCGTCACCAGCGGCGCGACGCCGGCCGATCCACGGCCCGGCGCCAGGGCGCGCATCGAGGTGAGCCCAAGCGGGGTGATGATCCGCGCGGTGATCGCGTCATCGATCGAGCGATGATCGATCTGCCGGACGATTTCGCCCAGCAGATCGTAGCCGGTGTTGGAATAGTGCCAGTTTTCACCGGGGCAAAAAATGGCCCCATGCCGGCGCGCCACCGCAAGGTTGGCGGCCGGATCGCGATAGCGCGGATCGGCATGCACCTTGAAATCCTCATTGGCGCTGAACAGGCCGCCGGTATGGGCGAGCAAGTCACGAACCGTCGCCACATCGCCATTCGGCACGTCCGACACCCAGCGCGAGACCGGATCGTCAAGGGAGAGTTTGCCCTCCCTCACCATTTGCAGGATGACGACCGCCGTGAAGGTCTTGCCAACGCTGGCCCAAAACAGCAGCGGCGCACCGGCCGGCGCGTCGGTCCGTTGCCACAGGCCTTTTCCCGGCATGGCGACCGCCGCCGTCATCGCCGAAGCGGCGGTGACGGTTCGAATACGCTCGTAGGCGCCATCGAGGCGACCGGTGACAGCCTCGGGCAGCGCTCGGTTGGCAATGGGGCCGATCGGTGCGATGTCGAAGGCGGCATGCAGTGGCGCGCCGGCATAGGGAGCACGGGCGGCGCATTGAACCGGCCGATAGTCCGCCGCGTGGACCGGCGTGCCGATCGCCGCGAGGATGGCAAGGGCGATGGCCGACCTGGCGATGCAACGGGACATGAGAAGCCCTCCTGGTAGACGGTAAATATTGCCGGAAAACGGGCGGGCGCTTGAGCGCATCGCATGCATTGCGATCGCTTTTCCGGTGACATCTGGTTCACCGGAAAAGCCTTGTTTCGTTGGTCCTGCGAACCGGGATGCGAGACTGGCTCCCGGTTTGGCCGAACTTCTCTAGAAGCGGTAGTTGAGGCCCGCCTTGAAGACGTGGTCCTTGACGTTGGTCCTCGATATGCCGCTTGAGGTCGTGGCCTTCATGTCGTCGGTCGCCACATAGTCATATTCGAAGCTGGCGGAGAGGCCGCCGCCAAACGCCTGCTCGACGCCGGCGCCCAAAAGATATCCCTGCTTGAAACCGTCCGACACGTAGGTTCCGCCGCCGCCCTTGAGATTGGTCATGGTGAGGCCGGCGGTGCCGTAGACGAGCGTGTGGTCGAGGCTGATACCCGCCCTGGCCTTGGCCGCGCCGCGATAGTGCTCCTGCACCTTGCCGCCGGGAACACCGTGCTCGGCGTTGCCAAGATAGCTTCCCTCGACCTCGACACCCAGAACGGCGGGACCGGTCTGAAAGTTGTAACCCGCGTGAATGCCGCCCAACAGCGCCTTGTCGCCCGACAGCGGGTTGGCATGCGAGGTGGTGGCGCCGCCATGGACGCCGACATAGGCGCCATCCCATTTGAACGGTGCCGGCGCATCGTAGGAGGGGACATTTATCCCGCCCGGGTTGGAAATATCGGCGGCCGACGCGTTGCCGGCGATGAGGCCCGCGACGCCCACCACGATGACCACCGCTTTTGCATTGAAAGACATTGACCGCTCCATGACATGCACCCCGCGTGTTTGGATCATCCGCGGGCAAATGGGTTGTTTGAAAAGCCGCCTCGGCGGCCCGCTTCTCTCCGATGACGTGACAGTTGCCATCGGCAGATGAGGCTCATTTTGCCGGCGGAGATTGCGTCTACATTGCGCGGCGGAATAATAAGAATAAAATTGTCAGCAAGTATTGAGGGCTATCTCGCCCTTCATTAATGATTTTTTAGTATATTACCGATCGAGCCGCTAAGAAAAACCAGGCGAAAACAGGCCCCACCCTGCGGCGCATCTATGACCGACACGCTGCCGCCGTGGCGTTGCATGATATCGCGCACCAGATTGAGGCCAAGCCCCGCGCCGCGAGTCCGGGGGTGCAGGCGATGGAACGGCTCGAAAATCCGCTCCCGTTCGTCGGCGGGCACGCCCGGCCCCTCGTCGCTGATTTCAATGATGGCGGGCGTTGCCACTCTGATCAGGATGGTTCCACGCCCGCCGCCATGTTCGATGGCATTCTGGACGATATTGGTCAGCACCCGCTGCAAGGCACCGCTGTCGGCCCGGATGATGATCTCCTTCGCCGCCACCTCCAGCGACAGCTCGTAGCCATGGGCGATGGCGAGCGGGGCAAGGTCGGCGGCGGCTTCGCGACAGAGCCCCACCAGATCGACGTCGGCGAAGCTGTGGCCGCTGCTATCCAGGCGCTGCAGATCGAGCAGTTGCTCGGCCAGCGAGGCGATACGCCAGGCATCGGCCAACAGATGCGTCCTGAGCTGGCTTTCCGGGATGCCTTCCACCCGCGTCTGCAGGATGGCGACGGGCGTGCGCAGTTCGTGAGCGGCATCGAGGATGAAGCGCTGATGCCGCTCGTATCCTTCATCCAGCCGTTGCAGGGCGCCGTTGACCGCGTTGACCAGCGGCCGCACCTCATTGGGCACTTCCTCCAGCGGCAGGCGATAGCCGCGCCGGTCGATATCGATGGCTCCAGCTTCCCGGGCAATGCTGGACAGACTGGAGAAAGCCCGCCGCACGATCCACGGCACGCCGATGATCGTCACCGCCGCCAGCAACATGAGGATGGGCACCATCAGCAGATTGGACAGAAACAGGACGACGAAGGTGGTGCTGAACAGATTGCCCTTGCCGAGCACGGTGAACTCGCCGGCCGGACCGGACGCCCGCCGCACCACGGCGAGGTTGGAAAAAGGCCACGTCGTGTCGCGGATATCGGCGAAGGTGATCTTGTCGAGGTTGCGCGCCATGACGGCGAAGAGTTCGGGAACCGTGCCCGTCTCAACGATCTCGCCGCGATCGCTGCGCGCGACGAACCAGAAATCGCCGGTCATCCGCTTGAGCTTGGCCAACTCGGGCGTCTCGTTGAGCCGCAGGCTGCCGTCCGCCTGCCGTTCGATGGCGCGCGCCGCCACCTCGGCGAATTGTGGGCTGATCAGCACGCCGCCCTCGTCCTTCTGGACGAGATAGGCCACGAAGCCGATGCCGAACAGGAAGAGAATGCTGACCTGAAAGATGAGGAACTGGACGATGAGGCGCCGTTTCAGCGATATCGGTCGACGCGGTTTCATAGCGCCGGCCTGATCAGATAACCGACGCCGCGAATGCCGTGGATCTCGACCTCGGCCTCGGCATCCATCAGTTTTCGCCGCAAGCGCGATATGTGCGAATCCAGCGCATTGGACTGGATCTCGTCATCGAACGTATAGACCGCCTCCTCCAGCACGCTGCGCAGAACGGTCCGCCCTTGCCGACGGACCAGCGTTTCCAGCACGAGCAATTCGCGCCGTGGCAGATCGAGCAGGGTGCCGTCGATGCGCGCCTCGCGATTGTCGAGGCTGAACTCCAGCCGCCCGACACGCGCCACCATCGGCACCACCTTGGCCGGGCGGCGCATGACGGCCCGGATGCGCGCCAACAGCTCCTCCACCGCGAACGGCTTGGTGAGATAATCGTCGGCGCCGACGTCAAGGCCGTTGACGCGGTCTTCGATCGAGCCGCGCGCCGTCAGCACGATCACCGGCGTGGTGTCGCGGGTTCCGCGAAGATGGGTGAGAAAGGCCAGTCCATCGCCGTCCGGAAGCTGCAGATCCAGCAGAATGATATCGTGCAGGCTTTGGGCGATGGCCTCCCGCGCATAGGCGAGCGTCGGCGCATGATCGACGATGATGTCGAAGCGGTGCAGCGCCGTGGCCAGCGCATCCGCCATCTGCGGTTCGTCTTCAACAAGCAACAGGCGCATGTCTTCCCCACTTCGCCGTGAGCGCTATGCGGCGAACATTGCAGCAGCATTGCGCCTGACGGCAAATTGGGAAGATCGGCGTTGAAAGCCTTCCCGGAGATATCCCCGGAAAGGCGAGCGGCATCAAAGCGCCGCCAGATCCTTCATGAAGGTCTCGACCGACACCTTCAGGCTCGCCGCCTTCTGCGACAGCCCGTTCGACATGGTCATCAGCTGGGTGGAGGCCGAGCCGGTCATTTCCGCCGCCTGCCCAACGCCGGAGATGTTCTGGGTCACCTGGGTGGTGCCGGTCGCCGCCTGCTGGCAGTTGCGGGCGATCTCGTCGGTGGTGGCGCCCTGCTGCTCGATGGCGCTGGCGATCGCCGCCGATGCGTCCTTGATGCCGCTGATCGTCTTGATGATCTCCGACATCGACGACACCGTGCCGTCGGTCGCCGTCTGGATCTCCGACACCTTGACCTCGATCTCGCCCGTTGCCCTGGAGGTTTGATCGGCCAGCTGCTTCACTTCGGCCGCGACGACTGCAAAGCCCTTGCCAGCCTCACCGGCCCGGGCAGCCTCGATGGTGGCATTCAGCGCCAGAAGGTTGGTCTGGTCGGCGATGCCCCTGATAAGGTTGATCACATCGCCGATGGCGGCGGCGGCTGTGGCCAGTGTAGCGATCCGCGCGTTGGAAGCCTGCGCCTCGCGATAGGCGCTGTCGGCGATCGCCGCCGAATGGGTGACCTGGGTGGCGATTTCGCGCACCGACACGGCCATTTCCTCCGACGCGGCGGCCACCGTCTGCACGTTGGCGGCGGCTTCCTCGGCGGCGGCGGCCACGGCCTGCGCCTGGCGGGCCGTTTCCTCGGCGGTCGCCGACAGGCCACGGGCGTTGTCGGCTACTTCGTCCGACGTCTGGGCGAAGACGCTGGCCATGCCCTGCATCTCCGTCACGAAGCGCGTGCCCACATCGTTGCGGTGGATCATCTTCTGGCTGGCCACTTCCTCGGCCTTGCTGTGCTCTTCACGAACCGCCTTGGCCCGTTGAAGATCGGCCCTCAGCTTCAACAGCGCGCCGGCGATGGCGCCGATCTCGTCCTTGCGGTCGGTATGCGGCACATCGATGCTCAGTTCGCCACGCCCCAGCGATTCCATCACCTTGAGCGAATCCTTGACCGGGCCGACGATCGACCGGCGCGTGACCAGGATCGCCAGGCCGATCACGAAGAGCGAGCTGAGGATCATCGTGATCCCAGCCGTCAACTCCGCGTGGTAGGCGACGACGTCGGCCGACTTGTCGAGCTTGTCCTTCTCGGCAATCAGCGCGTCATTGAAAACGACGGCCTTGGCAATCGCCGCGTCGATTTCCGGGACGCAAATCCCCTGCATCGTCTTGGCAACCGGCGCGCCCGCCTTCACCTGATCGACCGCCCCTCGGCAGACGGCGTTGATGGCATTTTTCGCCTTGCTCAGCACGTCGGCGATTTCGCCGGCCCCTTGCGGATAAGCCTGGGCGGCGATGCCGTTCTGCTTTTCGTAGCTGGCCATCGCCTCGGTGATGGTGCCCTCGGCCGAATGGCTCTCGTCCGCGGTCGTGGCAGTCGCCAGCCCCCAGACCCCAGTCTCCGCCTGCCTGAGATCGCGACTGCTCCGCGCCAAAGCCGTAGCGGCGGCGGCGGGGCCTTCGAGGATCTCCGTATTGATCGTGTTGACGGTGTCGATCTGCACCCCGGCGTAGACGATCACCCCGAACGAAACGGCGGCTAGCAACGCCAGAAGGCAAATAACTTTCCACTGCAGGGCAAGATTTCTAAATGACACGACACACGCTCCCCGGCGGCGAACACGACTCCGCCAAGCAAGCAGCTAGCCTTAGCGTGTTAAATAAAACGTAAAACTCATCGGCAATATCTGCCGTCCAGTTCGTTTTATTCAGAATGCCTATTGTATTTCTTGCAAGCCAATGATCGGCACAACCTGCGGGCCGTCATTGGGCCATCGACCGTGCCAACCAGGAGGTGCTGATCAAATGGAGACTTGGCCCGGTCTCTCAATCGCCCAGCGACTGCTGCTCGCGCGCGATTGCGCAGGCAATGGAGTGGGTCAGCTTCAACATAAGCTGCCGGGCTCGAAGGCCTTGCTTGGAGTTGACGGGGTAGCTTTCGATCAAGGCGAGAGCCTCGCTGTATAAATCGGCGTAATGGGCGATGAGGTCCGACTCCATCGTCGCCTTGATCAAGTCGAATTCACGAGAAAAATTCTCAAGCGCCCGCGAAAGCAGGGCCTCGGCATGGCCGAAAAGTCGATCCCGGCTCTCCCCGGAGATCGGCAAGTGCGTGACTGACATCCTGTGGTCCTATGTTTCGACCGATAGGCATGGGCGAGGCCCGGTCAGCCGGCCCGATGAGAGGTTTCACCGCCTCCCCAAGATTCACGCCAGGCCACAGCGTGGCTCCCGAGGAGGCGGATCGCCCGGCCGTCAGACGGCGGCCAGGTCCGTGACGAAGGTTTGCACCGCGCCCTTCAGGCTCGCCGCCTTCTGCGACAGGCCCGACGACATGGTCATCAATTGGGTGGAGGCCGAACCGGTCATTTCCGCCGCCTGTCCGACGCCGGAGATGTTCTGCGTCACCTGCGTGGTGCCGGTCGCCGCCTGCTGGCAGTTGCGGGCGATTTCCTCGGTGGTGGCGCCCTGCTGCTCGATGGCGCTGGCGATCGCCGCCGATGCGTCCTTGATGCCGCTGATCGTCTTGATGATCTCCGACATCGACGACACCGTGCCGTCGGTCGCCGTCTGGATCTCCGACACCTTGACCTCGATCTCGCCCGTTGCCCTGGAGGTTTGATCGGCCAGTTGCTTCACTTCGGCCGCGACGACTGCAAAGCCCTTGCCAGCCTCACCGGCCCGGGCAGCCTCGATGGTGGCATTCAGCGCCAGAAGGTTGGTCTGGTCGGCGATGCCCCTGATCAGGTTGATCACATCGCCGATGGCGGCGGCGGCTGTGGCCAGCGTGGCGATCCGCGCGTTGGAGGCCTGCGCCTCGCGATAGGCGCTGTCGGCGATCGCCGCCGAATGGGTGACCTGGGTGGCGATTTCGCGCACCGACACGGCCATTTCCTCCGACGCGGCAGCCACCGTCTGCACGTTGGCGGCAGCCTGCTCGGCGGCGGCGGCCACGGCCTGCGCCTGGCGCGCCGTTTCCTCGGCGGTCGCCGACAGGCCACGGGCGTTGTCGGCCACTTCGTCCGATGTCTGGGCGAACACACTGGCCATGCCCTGCATATCCGTCACGAAGCGTTCGCTCAGATCGTGCCGGCGAACCATCTTCTGGCTGGCCGCTTCGTCCGCCCTGTTCTGCTCTTGCCGCGCGATGTGCGCCTGATGAAGATCGGCCTTGAGTTTCAACAGCGCACCGGCGATCGCTCCCACCTCGTCCTTGCGGTCGGCATAGGGAACGTCGGTGCCGAGCTCGCCCCGGCCGAGCGCCTCCATCACCTTGAGAGACCCGTTGATCGGGCCGACGATGAACCGGCGCGTCACGAGGATCGCCAGGCCGATCACCAGAAGGCTGGACAGCACCATCACCACGGTGGCGGTCAGTTCGGAATCCAGGGCAACCGCGTCGGCCTCTTTGGCCAGCCGGGTCTTCTCGGCGATCAGTTGTTCGTTGAAGGTGATGGCCTCGCCGATCGTGGCATCGATCTCGGCCACGCAGATATCCTGCATGGTCTTGGTGGCCGGCGCACCCGCCTTGACCTTGTCGATCCCCTGTTGGCAGACGACGCTGACGGCGGCTTTCGCTTTTTGGAGAATGGCGGCGATTTCACCGGCACCAGACGGGTAGGCCTGGGCGGCAATGCCATTCTGCTTTTCGTAACTCTCCATCGCCTTGCCGATTGTCGCCTCGGCGGCCGAGGTCTCGTCCGCCGTGGTGGCGATCGCCAGTGCCCAAAGCCCCGTCTCCGCCTGCCTGAGGTCACGGCTGGTGCGTGCCAGCGCCGTGGTCGCCGCGGCGGAACCGTCGATGATTTCGTTATTGATGGTGTTGACGTGGTCGATCTGTGTCGCGGCGTATACAACCACGCCCAATGCAACCAGAGCCAAAACCACAAGCAAACAAATTATCTTTAGCTGAAGAGATAGATTTTTGAATGACACAGGTCGTCCCCCCAAGGCGTTTTTCAACTGAATGACTATCGACGTACTTAAGATCCATATTGCGAACAGAAGACATCGACGATCTCCCCGTCGAGTTTTCCGGCGCGCGCCATTTCCCGCAAAATGTGCAAAGCGTCTTGCGTATGCATGGCCACCCGATAGGGCCTGTCCTCGGTCAGCGCGCAGAACACGTCGCACACGCTGACGCAGCGGGCCCGCCAGGAGATCTGCGGGGCGGTCAGACCCAGCGGATAGCCGGAGCCATCCAGGCATTCATGATGGTGGCGGATGATGTCGAGAACGGCGGACCAGCCGAAAACCCGCTTGTCGGCCACGCTTTCATAGCCAACTTCCGGATGGGTCCGTATTGTCTCGAATTCGCTGTTACGAAGACTTTCCGGCTTCTGCAGAATGGAGATCGGCACCCATAGCTTTCCAATGTCGTGCAGCAGCGCCCCGACGCAAAGAATGGCGTATTCCCCCGCCTCAACGTTCATTTTCCTGGCGATACGCACGGCAAAGCTCATCGTCCGCAGCGAGTGCGAGAAGGTGAAAGCCGAGTGGAGGCGAAGCTCCGTCACCAGCGGCAAGACGCCGGCATCCCACAGATAGCGATGAACCAGCCCGATGGTCGCCTCATCGCAGCCACTGCGTGCCAGGGCGGAATGGACGAGCAGCGCTGTTCTTTTTTCGGGGAAGCTCATTTGCCCCAGCAGGGGAGCATGATCGTAAGCGGCGCTCGTCCGCGAAGGAAAGGGCAGACGATCACCCGCAACATTCGTCTCGTCATTTGCAAAATGCCGCATGGATCAGTTGCCCCCAACCTTTCCACCCCGCGCAGCGATTAAATCGATCCACAGCGGCGGCAAAAGTTGACTAGAAAGACCGAAATTTTCCGAGCACCCCACCCCGAACCACGCCGACAAAGTCGATGGACTCGACAACACACGGCCTGTTCAGCGCAACGGCGCACGACCAGCTCAGCGAGAGACAGAGATACGGGGACCACCGCCCCACACTTCGCCCCGCCTTTATCCCCAATCTGAAAATATGGGAGAATTTGCTATGTTATTGCTAATGCGCATTTTGTGCAGCACGTCGCATTTTGTACTGATGCGCATCGCCACAGAAGCCGCTTTGACAGCGCTATGTTCAACCTAGCCGCGAGAGAACTAATGGCTTTTCCCGCCAAAACTTCTAATCGCTCCGTGTATTGAGCGATTAAAAAGGGGAAATTGGAAACTCCTGGTAGAGTGTATCCGGGTCTGTAATTGAAAAATTTCATGCGCTGCACCTGCCTTGACACCCGCTATGCATCGCCTTTTTTATCAAACACATATGAATTCTCGAATCACACCAAGAGGAGGCAAGGACCCGGCCATTTTTGCCACCCTTATCTGATATTCGAGTGTTAGTATGATTTATAATACTTATTAGATCAAAAATGCGGTGAGACATGGGCAGCATAAACCGAGAGTCCGGCCTGAAGAGCTTTAAAAGCATTTATCAAAATGTTGATGAACTGAAATATATTCTAGAGAATATTTATGGCTCCAAGGTTGAAATAGAGGGTGCGCCCAATACCGGTTTCAGTTTCAAAACATCCAACTTTGGAGACGATGCTTTCTCGCTCAGCGACGCCGATTTGAGCGGCGGCGAGAGTTATTCGATGAAGTCCGACAACGATGACATTCTCATCAAAACCCGGTCGCGCGGTGGGTTCGACATTCAGACCAAGAGCGGCGATTATCAACTCGGCCAGAGCGTCGGCTTTGTCTTTACGCCCAACCACGCTTTCCGCTATGCGACGGCAAAATCGACCGCGATGTCGGAGATCAAAATCAAAAGATCGATCTTCGATGCGACGGTTCAAAAATACACTGAAAGCAACCCCAGCGGTTGGTCGGGTATCGTCCGTTTCTCAACCGGCGATGGTTTTGGCCATCTCATGCAGGCCCTCGCCAATCGATACCGGGAAAATTTCGCCGGCCAGGCGGAGTATACTTATTCCGAAACAAGCCTGCGGCTTATCCAGGACGCCGCCATCGTCGCCATCGCCGAGCTGCTCGCTGCCGGGCTCGATCGGGGGACGGTCGAGAAAGTCACCGTATCCAAGCGCAACGTCATGCGCGCCGTCGACCTGATCAACGTGCAGACGGTGCCGCTGACCATCCACGACCTCGCCACCGCCCTCGGCATCAGCGTGCGTGCCCTGCAGGACGGCTTCCGCAAGCACCTCAACGCCTCGCCCCATACGCTGCTGAAAACCGGCCGCATCGAGGGCGCGCGACGCGACCTGATTTCCGGCAAGGCGACTTCCATCAAGGACGCGGCGGCCAAGTGGGGCTTCAGCAACATCGCCAGATTCAGCAACGAATATTACGCGATCGTCGGTGAGTGCCCCAAGGAAACGATGCGCATCTGGCGCGACGGCGACGACTGACGGTGCTGTCGGACCTCATCGCGCTGCTGATCGATCGGAAGGCGGGGTTGGGTTGGGCGGGGCGATCGATATATCCCGCTCGCCCCACCGTCCTGAGATCCTCTGCCTGCGCAGAGGAGGACAGTTTATATATTTGTTTTCATTAATATAAATCTGTCTTCCTCTGCGCAGGCAGAGGACCTCAGGCCGAAAAGAGCGGAACGCCAATATAGGTCTCCCACCCCTCCGGCCCGACGATCAAAGCCGCTCCAGCCAGCCTCTCACGTCTCAAGAATTGACGCGCCATTGCTGGCAATGATCCGCCGATAGTGGTGGAAGCTCTTCTTGCGGCGGCGCTGGAGGGTGCCCTTGCCGTCGTTGTCCTTGTCGACGTGGATGAAGCCGTAGCGCTTCTTCATCTCGCCGGTGCCGGCGCTGACGATGTCGATCGGGCCCCACCAGGTGTAGCCGATGACGCCGCAGCCGTCGGCGATCGCCTCGGCGAGTTGCTGCAAATGAGCGTCGAGATAGGCGATGCGCGCGTCATCTTCGATGCTGCCATCCGGCCCGACCTCGTCGACGGCGCCAAGGCCGTTCTCGACGACGAACAGCGGCTTGCGATAGCGGTCCCACACCTCGTTGCAGACATAGCGCAGCCCCTTGGGATCGATCGGCCAGCCCCAGGCGGACGCTTCGAGGTAAGGGTTCGGCTTGCCATCGATGCCGCCGGTGTTGCCGAGAACCGGCATGCCGTCGGCAAACGTGGTGGTGAAATAATAGCTGAAGCTCAGATAGTCGGCCGGGTAGGCCCGGAGGACCTCGAGGTCGTCATTGGCGATGTCGATCCGCGCGCCGGCTTCTTCCAGCATGCGCCAGATGAAGTTCGGATATTCGCCCCTGAGCAGCACGTCGGAATAAAACAACGAACGGCGGCGCACCTGCATGGCGGCGAACACGTCTTCCGGCTTGCAGGTGGCCGGATAGATGCCGCCGAGCTGCAGCATGCAGCCCATCTGGCCGCCGGGAACCAGGTCGCGACAGGCCTTCTTGGCCAGCGCCGAGGCGACGAACTGATGATGGGCGGCCTGAAACAGCCGCGACTGCCGGTCGGCCGGGGACAGGTCGTCGTCCAGCTCCAGCGCCGCAGCGGCGAGCGGGATGACCGGCGCCATGTTGATTTCGTTGAAGCCGATCCAGTAGCGCACCTTGCCGGCATAGCGGGCGAACACCGTGCGGGCGTAGCGCTCGAAAAAGCCGATCAACCGCCGATCGGCCCAGCCGCCATAGGTCCGGATGAGATGCAGCGGCGTTTCATAGTGCGACAGCGTCACCACCGGCTCGATGCCCTTGGCGAGCAGCGCGTCGAACAGACCGTCGTAAAAGGCAAGGCCCGCCTCGTTGGGCTCGGTCTCGTCGCCGTTTGGGAAAATGCGGCTCCAGGCGATCGAGGTTCTGAGGCACTTGAAGCCCATCTCGGCGAACAGCGCCACGTCCTCGGGATAGCGATGATAGAAATCGATCGCCTCGTGTGAGGGGTAATAAGCGCCAGGGTCGACCGCCGGATCCATCTTGTCGTGCAGCAGGCCGCCGCGCGTCAGGTCGGACAGCGACAAGCCCTTGCCGCCCTCGTTCCAGGCACCTTCCGCCTGATTGGCGGCAATCGCCCCACCCCACAGGAACCCCTTGGGAAAGCTCGGTGTCGTCATTGTCGGCTGTCCTGTCATTGTCGTCATGCTGCCCACCAACCGTCAGGACGCTGCTGTAGCGTCGCCGAGGTCGGCGCCGTTGGTGGCGATCACCTGGCGATACCAGCTAAAACTGTCCTTGCGGACGCGGCGGAGATCGCGCGTGTCGGTCTCGTCGCGGTCGATGTAAACGAAGCCGTAGCGCTTCTGATATCCGTTGAGCCAACTCAGAACGTCGGTAAACGACCAGGCGCAATAGCCGAGGAGATCGACGCCATCGGTGATCGCCAGCTGGCACTGCTCGATGTGTCGGGCGAGATAGTCGATGCGGTAGGGATCGTGGATCGCGCCGTCCTCGGCGATCTTGTCGAACTCGCCCAGCCCGTTCTCGGTGATCAGCATCGGCAGGCCGTACCGGCTGTTCAGCTTGCGCAACACGATGCGCAGGCCGACCGGATCGATGGTCCAGTCCCAGTTGGTGGTGGCGACGAACGGGTTGGGGCTGGTCCGGTAGAGACCGGGAACGCCGGCGGACGGCGTGGTGCCCCGCACGCCCGTGGTGTTGAAGGCGGCCTGGGTGACCCCGTCGCGGCCGTTGGCCTCGTAACAGAACGAGAAATAGTAATTGACGCCGAGAAAGTCGGGGCGGGACCACGCCATGATCTCCGCGTCGCCGGGCCGGATGTCGGGCGCCAGGCCCTCCTCCTCCAGCCACTTGAGGGCGGCCTTGGGATAGCGCCCGAACACGTAAGGGTCGAGCCACCAATGCTGCAGGAACTCTTCGGCGTCCTCGCAGGCGAGAACATCTTCCGGCCGGCTGCTGGCCGGATAGCCGGGGAAATAGGGAAAGACAGGACCGATCAGGCCGTTGGGCACCAGCTCGCGGAAGGAGCGGATCGCCGTCGCGTTGGCAAGATGGGCGATGTGCACCGCCTGATAAAAGCGCTCAGGCGAGGAAACGCCCGGCGGATGCATGCCGAGCAGATAGGCGCGCTGGAAATCGACGCTCATCTCGTTGAGCGTGCACCAGTATTTCACGCGGTCGCCGAAGCGCTCGAACAGGATGCGCGCGTAGCGGTCGAAATCGGCGATCACCTCGCGCGATTCCCAGCCGCCATAGGCCTCCATCAGCGCCTGCGGCAGATCCCAGTGATAAAGCGTCAGCACCGGCTCGATGTTGGCGGCCTTCAGCGCGTCGATCAGCCGGTCGTAAAAGGCAAGGCCCGCCTCGTTCACCTCGCCCCGCCCATCCGGCAGGATGCGCGACCAGGCGACCGAAAAGCGATAGGCGCTGAGGCCGAGCTCGGCCATCAGCGCCACGTCTTCCTCGAACCGATGGTAGTGATCGGCCGCGATATCGCCGTTGGACCCCTTGTAGGTCTTGCCAGGAATGTGCGCGAACACGTCCCAGATCGACGGCCCCTTGCCGTCGGCATCGAAGGCCCCCTCGACCTGATAGGCCGCTGAAGCGGCGCCCCAGAGAAAGCCCTCGGGGAAGGCGGCGAGTTGTTTGTGGTCCATGCCAGCGTATCTCGGTTGTGTCCAGATGGATCGGGAGAGCCGGCCGCCAAAGGCCTGGTTGCCCCGGCTGCCGGCTCGCGCCTTTCCCCCCGGAAGGCGATGCCTCCCGGGGGTCTTTGGTTGGCGGCTTACCGCTCGTCGGCCGGGAGGCCGAACAGATAGGTGCCGATGCTGGCAATCGAGAAGGAGACCAGCGCGCCGATCGCCGCGCCGATCACCGAGCCGTCGATACCGGTCGTCGGAATGAACGAGATGAACGACACCACGGAGGGCAGCAGGAAGGAGAAGGCGACCGTGTGGCTCGCCCCCACGATGGCGCTGCCGATGGCGCCGCCGACGCAGCCGCAGATGAACGGCATCTTGCGCGCCAGCGTGACGCCGTAGATCGCCGGCTCGGTGATGCCGAACACACCGGCGGCAAAGGCGGAACCGGCCATTGCCTTGAGCTTGACGTCCCGGGTCCGCATGAAAACGCCGGCCGTGGCGCCAACCTGCCCCAATACGGCGGGCATGAGCAGCGGCAGCAGCGTGTCCTGGTGAAACGCTCCGAGATTGTTGAAGATGATCGGAACGAAGCCCCAATGCAGCCCGAAGATGACGAACACCTGCCAGCAAGCGCCCATGACGGCGCCGGCAAGAATGGAGCTCGCCCCATAGATCGCCAGATAGGCCGACGCCAGCGCCGAGCCGATGGACGTGGCGGCGGGCCCGATGACCAGGAAGGTCGCCGGCACCACCACAACGAGGCAGACGAAGGGCGTCAGGAAGTTGCGCACCGCGCTCGGGAAGATCCGATCGAGCACGACTTCGAACTTGGACAGCACGAAGGTGGCGAGAATGATCGGGATGACCGAGCCGGAATAGTTGATCAGAACCAGGGGCAAGCCGAGGAAGGTCGGACTGCCGCCCGTTTTGGCCAGCTCGATGATCGACGGATAGATCAGCGCGGCGCCGACCATCATCCCCAGGAAGATGTTGCCGCCGAACTTCTTGGCGCTGGTGTAACCGATCACCACCGGGAAGAAGTAGAAGATCGCATCGGCGGCGGCGTAGAGGATCTGATAGGTCGCCGTCGTGTCCTGGATGTAGCCAAGAATGAGCAGCAGCGCCAACAGGCCCTTCAGGATACCCGAGGCGCCAAGGATGCCGAGAAACGGCGCGAAGATGGCGGAGACGATATCGACGAACGCGCCCTTGGGCTTTTTCGCCGGCTTGGACGAAGCCGCCTCGGCGCCCAAAGCGGACGCGTTGGCAACCGGCGCCTCGGCCTGCATGAGCTTTTCGACTTCCTCGTAGACCTTGCCCACCGTGTTGCCGATGACCACCTGGAACTGGCCGCCGGCCTCCACAAGCGCCAGGACGCCGTCCGTGGCCTTGACCCCGTCTCGATTGGCCTTGGCCCCGTCTTTCAGGTTGAAGCGTAGTCGGGTTGCGCAGTGGACGAGAGAAGCGACGTTCTGACTGCCTCCGACCCCGGCAAGTATCTGTTCTGCAAGCTGACGATTGTCCATTGGTTTACTCGCACCGCAAGGGGGCACGGTTCCTCCAGGCGTCACTCCCCCCGAATGCAAGCGACGTCCGCGCACCCATCGGCAGATGAGTGCGTGTTTATGTCCTCTGTTGCTCCCTCAGATCGCAGCCGGATCAGCTTCAGACGTGATAACGCTGTCAAACTGATCGCCTCATTGGCGCCACGAAACGACGAGATACAAACCAGAAGTTATCTCCGGATGATTCTTTTATCGTATTGATAAACGATACTTTTTAAAGATTCCCCTGCAAGACCCCCTCTTGAAAGGCAAGATATTTACGCTTGAGAACGTTGTCAAGAATTGTCACACTCAGGACGGCCGGGTAGGTGATGACCCCGAGCACCAGAGAGGTATCGCGACCGCGATGCATCAGCCATTCTTCGTTTTTCCCCGGCAAGGGTATAGTGTTGGCGTCCAATTCAGGCCGCCACCGCTTCCCGGCGGCGGCGGACGGCGCGGGCCAGAAAAACCAGCCGGCGGACGACGCCCCGCCAAGGAGTTGTTGGGCTTATGAGTGACAGCAGACCGGCGCCGACAGGACAGACGACGCTCTCGCAAGTCGCCGATCTCGCGGGCGTGTCGACCAGCACCGTTTCTCGCGTCGTCAGCAAGAAAGGCCGGGTTTCCGAGGAAAAGAAACAGGCCGTGGAAAGAGCGATCGAACAGCTCAACTTCACGCCGAATGCCTTGGCCCAGGGACTGAAGCGCGGACGCTCGATGACCATCGGCGTTGTCACGCCGCTGATGGTCGGCAACTCGTTCAGCGACACGCTGTATGGAATCGACAAGGAACTGTCCGAGTGTGGCTACGCCGCGCTGATCGTCGTCAGCCATTTCGACAAGAGCGAGGAGATGGACAGCATCCGCCTTCTGCTGTCGCGACGGGTCGACGGAATCATCATCCTGTCCTCGTCGACACCGCTTGAGAACGTTGCCACGTTTGCCCACCAGGTGCCGATCCTCACCTTCGGTCAGGTTCCCAACGAGCCCAACGCCCTGGGCATGACCATCGACAACGAGCGCGGCGGCTATCTGGCAACCCGCCACCTGATCGAGCAGGGGCACCGCCACATCGCCCACATCACCGGCCCAATCCAGCGCGACAGCGCGATCCGCCGTCTTTCCGGCTACCGGCAGGCGCTGGTGGAAGCCGGCATCGGCTTTGACCCTCGCCTGGTGGTCGAAGGCGACTACATAGAGCTGAGCGGGGTGGCGGCGGTGGCGCAGCTGTTCGAACGCGGCGCGGCCTTCAGCGCGATTTTCGCGGCCAACGACCAGTCGGCGAGCGGTGCCCTGCTCGCCCTGCACCGGCGGGGCATTCGCGTGCCGGACGACGTCTCCCTGGTCGGTTTCGACGACACGCGGGCCGGCCGCTATCTGGTGCCGCCCCTGACCACCGTGCATGTGCCGCTGTTCGAGATGGGCCAGCTCGCCGCGCGCGGCATTCTCGACCTTATCGAGAACCGGACGCCGTCCATCGCGCTGCCGCCCTTGAAACTGATCATTCGGGAATCGACGGCCCGCGCCTGAGAGCCTGCCGCGAAATTCTACTGGGGCGGGCATCTAGCTTAGTCTTCTGCGCTTCCGGTGCTCACGAACAGGGAGTTCGCTCCGCTCCGGTTCTCGAAGCCGTCGCTATCTGCCGCACCCCAGCGAATTTCGAGTCAGGCTCTGGGACGAACAGACGATCGGGGAAGAGAGGCCCATTGCCCCCTCCCCCTCCGTCCACTATCGTGGACGAATGAGCGAAGAAAATGACATCGACCGCCGCATCGGCGCCCGCATCCGCATCGAGCGGGAGAGCCGGGGCTGGTCGCTGACCGAGCTGGCCGAAAAGGCCTCCGTGTCGCGCGCCATGATCCACAAGGTGGAGCGCGGCGACAGCAGCCCCACCGCCAACCTCCTGGGCAAGCTATCCGGCGCACTCGGCCTCAGCATGTCCACGCTGATGGCCCGCGCCGAGGCGCCCGAGGGCCGTCTCATCCGCCGGGACGATCAGCCGCTGTGGACCGACCCGGACACCGGCTATCTGCGCCGGCAGGTGTCGCCCCGCTCCGATCTGCCGATGGAAATCGTCGAGGTGACGCTGCCGGCCGGCCGTCAAGTGCCGATGCCCGCCTCGGCCTACGCCTTCCTGCGCCAGCTGATCTGGGTGCTCGATGGCGATCTCACCTTCATCGAAGGCGCGGCGCGCCATGAGATGCACGCCGGCGACTGCCTGGAGCTCGGCCCGCCCGCCGACTGCGTGTTCAAGAACGACTCTCCCCACGCCTGCACCTACGCGGTCGCCTTGCTGAAGCAGCGCTGACCGCTCTGCCGGCGCCTGTCCACATCGGTCTTGTTTTCGATCGTCCACTATATTAGATTTTCGTCATCACATAGTGGACGAACGGAGACTATCTTGGACATCAGAGACGCAGCGTCGGCCGACATCGAGGGCATCGCCAATATCTACAATCACGCGGTGGTGCATACCGCCGCCATCTGGAACGACACCCAGGTCGACATCGCCAACCGCGCCGCCTGGCACGCCGACCGGCAGCGCCAGGGCTATCCGGTGCTGGTGGCCCTGGACGAGGCCGGCGCCGTGCTGGGCTACGCCACTTTCGGCGACTGGCGCCCGCACGACGGCTATCGCCACACCGTCGAGCACTCGGTCTACGTTCGGCACGATCGGCGCGGCCAGGGCATCGGCGAGGCGCTGATGCACACCCTCATCATCCGCGCCCGTGCCATCGGCAAGCACGCCATGGTGGCCGGCATCGAAGCCGGCAACGCCGCCTCCATCCGCCTGCACAAAAAGCTCGGCTTTGCCGAGGTCGGCCTGCTGCCGCAAGTCGGCATGAAGTTCGGCCAATGGCTCGACCTCGCCTTCCTGCAATTGACGCTGGATGAGCGAGCCAGCCCGGATGCGCCGCTGAAGTGATGGTCATCGACCTGCTGATCGCCTCCCGGTGGCGCCATCGTGATCCAGAACCTCCTCATGCCGCAGATCTCGGCGGCGACCTCGACGCCGATCATCGCCATGGCCCTGAACTCGGTGGTCGGCCTAACCCTGCTTCTCTCGCTGCTCGCCGCCCGATCCGGCACGGCCGGCTTCGGAGAACTCACCGCCGCCCTCAGCTGGCGCAGCCTCATCCCAGGCCTCCTCGGCACCTTCTTCGTCTTCGCCAGCCTGATCGGCTACCAGCGGCTAGGCGCCGGCGCGACCATCTCGGTGCTGGTGACAAGCCAACTGATCGGCGACCTCGTAGCCGACGCGATTAGGACGGGCGGCGCGAGGATCGATGCGGCGACGCTGGTGGGCGCGGTGATGCTTGGGGTGGGGACCGTGCTGGTGGCGAGGGGGTAGTGGTTACCAGGGCCTCAGCTTGGCGCTGGCCCGGATAGCCACGCGACCGCACAACGCACTAATTTCTATGATAGGCCGTCCGCCAGATGACAAGCAGCAGGCGTGTTCTCGCTAAGATCGTTTACGACTTGTCAAAATCGAAATAGCGAACATAATGAGAACAAATATATAGGGATTCGATATATGGGAGCGTATCAACGGTCTGATCATTTCCCAGTTTTCCTAGCGGGAATGTTGCTGGGGACAATGATCACAGTCGGCAGCTTAGTCACCTTAAAAGTAAAGCCTGAGCAGATGCAGGATATCAGCATGTCATATACGGACTTTATCACGATTATGCTTACAGCCGTGACCGTCGTGATAACGATCCTCGCGATATTTATTGGAATTCTCGCTTTATGGGGATACTCACAGTTCCAGAAGATGACCGAGACTGCATCAAAAAGCCACCTTGAGAAGCTACTTCAAGAAGGCCCATTCGCGGCGAAGATTGAGGCGGCGATCATCCAACACGTTACAGATCAACTTCGGCAGGGTGAACTGCACAAAGTCTTGGTAGATCGCATAGACAGCATCATTTTAAACGACGCATCACAGCGCGCGGACCGAGAGCAAACCGGCGACGAGAAGCCATTCACCGACTAAGGAGAAAACAAATGATGAGCCGCGAATGGCAGTCCTTAGGTCATGAAACTATTAGGACCATCCAGGAAAACCAGGATGGCGCGCCTATCCGCCTCTCGGCGATTGCTAATGCACTTGGTATAAAGGTCATCGCAACGACCTTGCCAAATGGCATTTCTGGCGAAATTCGCCCAGATCCCGAAAACGAGGGACATTTCATTATCAAAGTTAACCGTAACGATTCCGCTCGTCGTCAGCGGTTTACCGTTGCCCATGAAATCGGGCACTTTCTGTTACACCGCGATGAAATTGGCAATGGGATCACTGATGACGTTCTCTACCGCTCTTCGCTGTCTGACCGAAGAGAGGCGCAGGCAAATCGCATCGCAGCCGATCTATTAATGCCGCAAAATCTTGTTGATGAGTGGATGGACAGAGCAAGAACACTTAAGGTTGATAACGTCATCGGTTTTCTTGCTGATAAATTCAATGTCTCGGAAGCTGCTATGAAGATTCGGTTGGGCATACCGTGACCTATGAGGCAAGGCGGATGGACTTCAGCGCTTTTCACTACGTGCCTATAATTGGCGTCAGACCGTCTGAAATGCAGGCTCTTGAAGAACTCCCGCCCCACGTGAAAGCAGGAATTTTGCCGCTTGTAGTTTTGCAACCCTGGACAACTGCAAAGGAGTTTCCAAGTACCCTCGCGAAGGTTTCTGCTAGTACGGCAGGAAAGCCGATCATCACTGATATTACGGATGAAGTCTTTGATGGGAATCGGCGTCCGGTTCATGACGTATTTGACTCCTTAAGAGACGCCACAGATGGCTACGCCGCGTGGAGAGCATTTATTGACGAAAATGAGTCATTTACTCCCGCTCTCCAGCTCTCAGACCCAAGATCAATCGCGCCCCAGATCCATTCCTTTAAGGCTATGGGACGTGGCGTGGTTATCCGCCTGCATGAACAGATATTTGGCTTAGCAGGGAATATAGCTCAGTTATTCAGAGCGTACTCTTACAATGACGACGTATACTTCATATTGGACTTCCAGAGACAAGATAGGCAAATTCTTACAAAGGCCTTAGTAGCTGTGGCCACCTGCAGAGCAATCAGAGCCCAGTTGCCGGACTGCTTTATTTCGGTGTCTGCATCAACATTCCCAACTTCATTTACTGATATTGTCGAGCAGGAGATATTTGAGCGTAGATTTTACACCCATGTGGCGGAAGTAATTGGCTACAGCAATAATATCTACTGTGATAGAGCAAGCGTAAGAGCTGAAAAGCAAAATGGGGGAGGAGGTTCTCCCGCTCCTCGCATAGATAATGCTTTAGCAGCTAAATGGAAGTTTTTCCGAGAGGCGGAGGAGGAAGATCGGGACGATGCTTATAGGATTGCGGCTATTCGTGCGACTAATTGCCCCGAGTGGAGTGATCTAGGTATTTGGGGCACCGAAATGATCAAGAGAACAGCAGCAGGCGAAGAGAACGCCATCTACTCACCGAAAATGTCAACGGCGGCTAGAGTCAACATTCACATGTATATGCAAGCAGGTGCACCCGAAGCGCCCGCAGAGATTGAATGGACAGACCTTTAGGCGGACACTTCCCGTAGAACGGCAGCCGCATCTTTCTGCCAGGATTCCCAGAACCTAGCTTTCTCGTTTTCCTTTTCGCGCGAAATCACTCGCTCCGAGGCATAGCGGCTAAGACAGCCCAGGGCGTCCAATGTGACGCGCTTCCCTTTCACCTGCCGCCAAAAATCTGCGGATGTGTCGGAAAAAGTCTCCTTAAACGCGTCCACCACCGCTCCACGGACAGCATTTTTTGAGAGCGTTTCAGCCCGCTCAAGAAGCAAGCTTCTTTTCACAGGCGCACTGACCCCATAACCCAAAAGCTTCTTTAGTTCTTGCATGGTGAGCAACTGCAAGCGCACTTTGGCGCTGACCTGGGGTTCGCCGGCCGCCGGGCGCCGCAGTCTGATATCACCCCTTCGCCCCACCTCAAACACAGCAACCTCGACAGGCGCTATTTCCAAGCCCTCTTCAACATGGCGCTCGTCAAGAGCGATCATGACATCGTCGAAGCAAGAAATATAAGCGTTTATTTGGTCGCGCAATCGCAGCAACGTATCGTACTGACTTTTCACTTCGATGCCGATGAATCTTGATCCGTTATAAATCGCCAAATCGGCACGACGTCCAGTAGCCCCCAACACATACTCGGATGCGATTACAGAACGCGCACCAATTGTCCTTCGCGCCCTCAGATAATTAAGAAAGTCACACTTAATATGTGACTCATAATATTTATCAGTATTCATTTTGCAGCCTGCAGTGACGCACCTAGCCACGATAAATGCCACTAGCCGAACAAATCATTAACGCCTCCCCTTAAGTTGTTCAATTTCAAATTACACTCCCTTGGATTGCATTCGCAACAGCTCTAGCTCAAACACCCCTTCGAGCTGACTCTGCAGACACAAATTCTCGCATCGCTTGATAACCTACCTTCCAGCCGCCCCACCCACACCAGGAGCCCCCCATGAACCGCATCGACACCGTAGTCTCCGGCGGATGCCAATGCGGCGCTCTGCGCTATCGCGCCACCGCCATGCTCGACAACTCGCATGTCTGCCATTGCCGCATGTGCCAGAAGGCCACCGGCAACATCTTTTCCGCGCTGGTCGCCGCGCCCGATGAGGCGCTCAGCTGGACGCGCGGCAAGCCGAGCGTATGGAAGAGTTCGGAGCTGGTGGAGCGCGGCTTCTGCGCCAACTGTGGCACGCCGCTGTTCTTCCATCACGTTGAGAACGGCCGCACCAACCTGATGATCGGCACGCTCGACGATCCCAACGCCTTCCCGCCGCACGCCAATATCTGCACTGAAAACATGGTGGCGTGGTTCGATACGATCACCGACATCGAGAATACGGGGGCGACCGAGAGCAATGGCGCCGCCTGGGCGGCGGCGATCAAGGCGAGCAACAACCAGCACCCCGATCACGACACCAGCGAGTGGGAGGTAAAGGGGCGGGAGGGGTGATGTTGGGGGAGCGCTATATTGGCCGAACGCTTTATTCTGCCTGAGGTCCCCGCCTTCGCGGGGATGACAGGTAGGTTATATAAAACAATCAATTAGCGCATCGCTTGCCGCATACCTCAATATAAAGCTGTCATCCTCGCGCAGGCGAGGACCTCAGGCAGAAAGGGGCGCGGGGTTCATATAGGGCTCCGCTGCCTTGAGAACGCGCCGCCGCTTCGATCACCCCGCAACACCACCCTCCCCTCTACTCAGCACCATCAGCTCCCCGCGCAGCCTCTCCGCATCCGCCAGCCCCCTCTCAATCTCCGCATGAACCGCCTTCCAGATCGGCACCGCCTCGGTCAGCACCTCCCTCCCGGCCGACGTCAGCCTCAACAGCTTGGCGCGTTTATCCGTCGGGTCGGTTTCCGTTTCCACGAAGCCACGGCGCTCCAGCGGTTTGAGGTTGGCGGTCAGCGTCGTTCTGTCCATGGCGAGCAGTGCCGCCACGCTGCCGACTTTCGGCGGATGCGGGCGGTTGAGCGACATCAGCAGGGAGAACTGGCCGCTGGTGATGCCGGCCGGCTTCAGAGCGATATCGAAGCGGCGGGCCAGCGCCCGCGCCGCCCGCTGGGCATGCAGGCACAGGCAGGTGTCGCGCACCAGAATGGTCGTCTCGTAGCCGGGATTGATAGGCGTTTGCATTTGGGGTTGACATCCAGGGTATTTTTACGTTGATATCAACGTAGAGGATGACGCGTCAATGGATATCGCAGGCGATATCGGCGCGGCGAACAGGGCGCGGAGGGCAGGACCGCGTTCGCCAGAGCACCCGCCGATCAGGTTGAACCAACCCGATCGAAAAGCGGCTGCTCCAGCAAATGAATCTGGGGGCATGGCGCCCCGTGACAGCATTTCCAGACAAAGGCGATCCCGGTTTCGGAGAGGAGACCATCATGAAGATCGTGACCAGCTTGAGCTTCCAGGGCCAGTGCCACGAGGCGTTCGAGTTCTATGCCAAGGTGCTCGGCGGCAAGATCATCGCCGCCATGCCCTATGCCGACGCCCCGCCGGACATGCCGATACACGACGAGAAGTACAAGACGTGGCTGATGCATTGCTGGCTTCAGGTGGGCGATCAGGCCCTGATGGGCTCCGACATGGATGTCCAGTGGGCCAAGAACATCGACAAGCCCAAGAACGGTTTCGATGTCGCCCTGCATACGACAGATGAGGCCGAGGGGCAGCGCTGGTACAATGAGCTGTCCGAGGGCGGCAAGGCGGTGATGCCGTTCGAGGAAACCTTCTGGTCGCCGGGCTTCGGCTCGCTGATCGACAAGTTCGGCATCCCCTGGATGATCAACGTCATGCCCTCGGCGGATTGGAAACCAAAGCAGGGCTGACCGGGAAAGCAAGCGATATCAGGCACTTCGAGGCGCAACAACAGTCGGGCGGACGCCCACGAGGAACACCATGAGTAACAATTATCGCTGGGTGATCGTCGCGGCGGGCGGCCTTCTGGGCTGCGTGGCCATCGGCGGCATGTTCTCGCTGCCGGTGTTCCTGCAGCCCATGTCGAAGGAGACCGGCTGGTCGGTCACCGGCATTTCCACGGCGATGACCATCGGCTTCCTCGCCATGGCGGTGGCCAGCATGGTGTGGGGCGGCCTGTCCGATCGGTTCGGGCCAAGGCCGGTGGTGCTGACCGGGTCGGTGGTGCTGGCGCTCAGCCTGGCGCTGGCCAGCCGGGCGACATCGCTGATCGAGTTTCAGCTGACGTTCGGGCTACTGGTCGGGGTGGCCACCGCCGCTGTCTTTGCGCCAATGATGGCCTGCGTCACCGGCTGGTTCGACACCCAGCGCAGCCTCGCCGTCTCGCTCGTCTCGGCCGGCATGGGCATGGCGCCGCTCACCATGGCGCCCTTCGCGGCCTGGCTGGTCACCGGCCATGACTGGCGCGGCGCCATGCTGATCATCGCCGTCCTCACCGCCGTGCTGATGATCCCCGCGTCGTTCCTGGTGCGCCGGCCACCGGCGCTGGAGGCCGGACACGCCGAGATGATGGCCGACGAGCCGCAAGCCGGCATGACGGTGCGGCAAGCCGTCGTCTCGCCGCAGTTCATCACGCTGATGCTGGCCAATTTCTTCTGCTGCGCCACCCACTCCGGCCCGATCTTCCACACGGTGAGCTATGCCGTTACCTGCGGCATTCCGATGATCGCCGCCGTGTCGATCTACAGCGTCGAGGGGCTGGCCGGCATGTTCGGCCGCATCGGCTTTGGCCTCGCCGGTGACCGGTTCGGCGCGCAGCGCGTGCTCGTGCTGGGACTGCTGGCCCAGGCCTTCGGCGTGCTGTCCTATTCGTTCGTCAATCAGCTCGGCGGCTTCTACGCGGTGGCGATGATCGTCGGCTTCATCTACGCCGGCACCATGCCGCTCTACGCGGTGATCATCCGCGAGAACTTCCCGCTGAAGATGATGGGCACCATCATGGGCGGCACGGCGATGGCCGGCAGCCTCGGCATGTCCACCGGCCCGCTGCTGGGCGGCATGATCTACGACCACTTCAACGGCTACGCGCTGATGTATATCGCCTCCTGCGGCATGGGCCTTGCCGCCACGCTGATCCTGATGGGCTTCCGCCCGTTCCCCGCAAGGCAGCGGGGAGAGATGGCGCCGGCATAGGGCGTCTCTGAGCAAGCGGCGCGCGAAGGCGAGATCAGGCGGGCGGATTGCCGGTGCCATCGGCCGGCGGGTCGCGGCTTTCTCCGGACTGCGACGTCGGGAAGATGTCCCACACGGCGATGAACATCGCGGCGACCGCCGGGCCGATCACCAGGCCGTTCAGGCCCCAGATGCTGATGCCGCCGACCGTTGAGATCAGCACCACATAGTCGGGCATTTTCAAGTCCTTGCCGACCAACGCCGGACGCAGGACATTGTCGACGAGGCCAATGACGAACGCCCCGAACAGCAGCAGCACGACACCCTGCCAGATGGCGCCGGTGGCAAAGAAATAGATCGCCACCGGAACCCAGACCACGCTGGCGCCGATGGCCGGCAACAGCGACAGGAACATCATCAGCACGCCCCAAAGCAGCGGCGCGTGAATGCCGAGCATCCAGAAAACCAACCCTCCCAGAGAGCCCTGAAGCACCGCCACCAGGATGACGCCTTTGACGGTCGCCCGCACCACGGTGGCAAATTTGGCAAACAGCGCCCGCTTGTACTCCGGATTGAGCGGCACCGCGTTCTTGACGCGCAAGAACAGACTGTCGCCATCGCGGATCAGGAAGAAGGCCAGATAGGCCATCATGGCCAGACTCATGAAAAATTCGAACGTCGACTGCCCGATGCCGATGACCTGGGTCGCCAGATATTGGCTCCCCTGCGTCAGCGCGCCGCTCAGCCGGTCTTGAACGGCGCCGAAGTTGCCGAGCCCCGACTGGGCCATGAAGCTCTTTGCCCAGGCGGGCAACGCGTCGGACACCGCTTGGAAATAGACGCCGAAATTGATCTCGCCGGATTTGACCTGCGCAAACAGCGCCGCCGCCTCATCCACCAACGCGATGGAGACGAGAACCAGAGGCACGACGACGATCAGCAGCACAAGGAGAATTGTCGCCAATGCCGCCAGGTTGGCTTTGCCCGGCATGGCAGCGAGCAGGCGGCGTTTCAGCGGCGCAAACAGGATCGCCACCACCGTGCCCCACAATATGGCGCCGTAATACGGCCAAAGCACCCAAGCAAAGGCAAGCGTGACGGCGACGGTCAGCAGAAGGAATGTCTTATTTTCAAGATTGCGCACCAGCGCTCCAGTCAAGACAAGAGGAACAATAAAGAACCGCCAAAATACGTTTTATCGAGCGCTGACCGCCATTTTTATTGTCTAGAGCGTGGCAACTGGCGGAACGATCTGCCTGATGATTGTAGCTTTTCTCGGACGGCTTCGTAAGGTGCTTTCCTGCCTTGCATTGGTGCCCATACCAGTTGGGTTCGCGACGGGCTCTTGGAGCCTGACCCGAAGCTCGCTGGGGGGTGGCAGATAGCGATGAGTTCGAGAACCGGAGCGGAGCGGACTTCCTGTCCGTGAGCACCGGAAGCGCAGAATTCGAAGCTAGGTGCCCGCCCCAGTAGAGTTTCGGGTCAGGCTCTGAGTGGTTTCCGATCCTCCCCCGGCAACATCCTCCCGCCCTACAATGCTCGCCTGTGCCATCTGCCGGGATTTGCTCGGAAAAATCTCATTTTCGGCAGAACTGGCTTAACAAGGGTGGTTCATCAGCACCATGAATATTTATAAAACCATGTATCGCGCTGCGAAGCCTGACGGCATCGAAACGCGCAAGGCCTATATCGTCGGCGGCGGCGTTGCCGGCCTGGCGGCGGCGGCATTTCTCACCGACGACGCCGGCATGCCCGGCGAAAACATCACCATCTTCGAAAAGCTCCCGGTGGTCGGCGGCTCGATGGACGGCGTGCGCACGCCCAATGGCTACCAGAACCGCGGCGAACGCGAGCTGGAGCCCTACATGGAGTGCCTTTGGTACCTGTGCAGCAAGGTGCCATCTCTCGAGCGGCCGGGCCGCAGCGTGCTCGACGACATCGTCGATTTCAACAAGGACGAGCCGATCCATTCGGAATGCCGCGCCCTGGTACAGCAGGGGCTCATCGCAAAAGACATCCATGATTTCAAACTGCCGGCCAGCGTCAACGCCAAGATGTTCCATCTGCTGACGTCGCCGGAGGAAGGCTTCGAGGACCTGACGATCGAGGACTATTTCGGCACGGACTCGGCGTTGTTCAAAGGTAATTTCTGGCTGTGCTTCCATACGATGCTGGCCTTCAAGCCATGGCACAGCGTCATGGAACTGAGGCGCTATATGACGCGCTTTGCGCCCAACGACTTCCGCATCGAATACCTGGAGGGCATCCTCCACACGAAATACAATGAATATGACGCGATCATCAAACCGATCGAGGTCTGGCTAAGGGGCAAAGGCGTGAAAATCGTCAGCGATTGCCCGGTGACCAACATCGATCTCGACCCGGCCTGCAACGCGGTGCAACGCTTGCAGTTGAAGCAAAACAGAATCGACACCTCGGTTGCCATCGCGCCCACCGATCTGGTCTTCGTGACCAACGGCTCCATGACGCAGAACTCCGGCTATGGCGACAACCAGACGGTTGCCCCAATCGACCGCTCGACGCAAGACCGAGGCGTGTTCACGCTGTGGGAACGGCTCGCCAAGAAGCACAAGAAATTCGGGCAGCCACAGAAGTTCATCGGCAACATCGACAAGACGATGTGGGCTTCCTTCTTCCCGACGATCAAGGGCTATCCGCAATTCGTGGCAAGGCTCGAAGTGCTGACGGGCAGCAAGGCGGGAACCGGCGGCGCCATCTCCATCAAGGACTCCGCCTGGCAGATCGGCCTCATCCTACACCACAAGCCATTCTATCCGGGCCAGGCCGACGACGAGGAAGTGCTGTGGGGCAACGGCCTGTTCAGCGAACGCATCGGAAATTACGTCAAGAAAACAATGCTGGACTGCACGGGCGAAGAGATCATGACCGAGGTGCTTTACCACCTCGGCTTGCTGGAGATGAAAGACGAGCTGTTCAAGCACATGTCGGTTTCCACCTGCGTGATGCCGTATATCAACAGCCAGTTCATGCCGCGCAAAGTGACCGATCGCCCGGCGGTCGTGCCGAAGGGCTGCACCAATCTCGGCTTCATCGGCCAGTTCGTCGAGGTGAAGGACGACGCGGTGTTCACGGTGGAGACCTCCGTCCGCACGGCGATGGAAGCGGTCTATACGCTGACGAAACTCGCCCGCGACGTGCCCGAGGTCTACCCCTCGCAATACGACATTCGCTGCGCCGTCGACCACGCGCGGCGCTTCCTCGGCGTCAGCGGCGAGTTCACCAAGGCCGATATTCCCAGCGTCAATCCGTTCCTGCTGTTCGGATTGAAAACCAAGATCGCCGCGTTCCTGAACGGCGTGCCGCATTTCCCGCACCTCTATCAGGGCCACGATCGCAGCGTGCCGGACAAGGTGTCGGTGTTGCATCCCCAGTATCCCCTGGAGAAATAAGCCGGCGCGGGTGCGGAACAAGCCGAGGGCCCTCGCGCGCTTTCCCAAACCAAGCGAGGGTCCAGTTCCATGAGCCGGCGTCCTCGGCATCTGGCCGCCGGCGGATCCGCCCGGTGTCGCCGAACCGGCGATCTTGGTCACCGCCACTTTTCCGCGACGTCACCTCGATACGAATATAAGTACTTGCACTATATATATAAATTCGACTTCAGCACATGACGAACAACGAGAATTGTGAAAGATTGCAACTCGGAACGTGGGCGAACTGGCGGGGGGCCAGACGCGGAGCATCATATCAACCGATGTTGGCGGGTTGGCAGTACGAGCGGTCGTTGATCGCTGAGTTACGGCCTTGTGGCCACGCGGATCGAGCATTCTGGGGGCTGAAAGCGTGTCGACCATAAGCTGTTTGCCGAGGCTGCATCATGGCCTGAAATCTGCCGTTTCGGTCATTGCCATGCTTGCCGGGGCCATGGCGCTGCCGGCAGGCCATGCCTGGGCGGGGGAAGTCGTCGTCAACAACGGTTACGTCGGCAGTGTGAACGCAAATGGTCCCAGCGCTTCCAATAACAAGCTGACACTCACAACCAACGCCAATGTGACCGCCGATGCGTATGGCGGGTACACGACAGATCCTTCCGTTGACGCCAGCAACAACACGGTTGTGATGGACAGCAACGCTCAGGTCCATGGCATTCTCGGTGGTGGCGGCACCACAAGCGGCGATGCCATCGGCAATTCGGTGAGCCTCAGCGGCGGCACGGCTTGGTCGAAAGTCTATGGTGGCGCGACCAGGGACGGCGATGCCATCGGAAATACGATCACCATCAGCGGTAGCGCCGTGACGAAAGACTTTGTCCGTGGCGGCTATTCCGACAATGGCTCCGCCACGAACAACGCCGTGACGGTCAGCGGCGGCACGCTCATGGACACAGTCATCGGTGGTGTATCCGAAAACGGCACCGTTTCCGGCAATACGGTGACCATCACTGGCGGCACGTTGAACGGCGCCATCGCAGGCGGATACGCGGAGCTTTCTGCAACGGGAAATACGGTCGACATCAGCGGTGGCACGATAGACTCCCCCTTGATTGCCGGAGGCGCAACGAATTCCACCACGGCGACTGGGAATACCGTTACGATCAGCGGCACGCCCTCGATCTCAAGCAGCGTCATACTCTACGGAGGCTTTTGCGATCACAGCAGTTGCTCCGGCGATCTGTTCTCGGGCAACACGCTCAACCTCAAGACCGCTGGCCTGACCGTCGGTGAGCTGGCAAATTTTGAGTACCTCAACTTCTATCTGCCGACGACGCTGACCGCTGGCGGAACCATGCTGACCGTGACGGGCACGGCCGATCTGACCAATGGCAGCGGCACATCCTCCACCGTCAACGTCGGCATCAACGGCGCCTCCTCGGCCCTGGCCGTTGGCGACAGCGTCACGCTGATCCACGCAGGAACGCTGATCACCACAGCCGGCCTCAACGACACGGCCACCGGGTCGGGCATGCTGGGCGTGACGCTGAAATACGTGTTCGGCATCAGCGCCGACGCCAATGACCTGACCGCCACCGTTCAGTCGGTCGGCGTGTCCGAACAGAGCAAGGCGCTGTCCGAAGGCTTCGTTTCCGGCGCATCCTTCGTCAACCAGGGCGCCGACCTTGCGTCCGGCAAGGGCATGGCCAATGCCATCAGCGCCGCCGAGGCGGGCTGGTCGTCGTTTGGCGCGGTGTCCGGCGGCTCCATCCGCACGGAAACCGGCTCGCATGTCGATGTTGATGGCGTGTCGCTGCTGGCTGGCCTGTCCAAGGGGGTCGACCTATCCGTCGGTCGCCTGACAACCGGCGCCTTTGCCGAATTCGGCAGCGGCTCCTACGACACCTACAACGGCTTCTCCTCAGGCAACGTGCATGGCGAGGGCGACAGCCGCTATGTCGGTGGCGGCCTGCTCGGCCACATGGACTTCGACGCGGCGGGACCAGGACACGCCTATGCCGAGGCTTCGGCCCGCTTTGGCAGCGCCCACACCAGCTTCGACAGCGCCGACCTGACCTCCGGCGGCGTCGCGGCCGGCTACGACACCTCATCGCTCTACGCCGGCGCCAGCGCCGCCGTCGGCTATGTCTGGACCGTCAATGAAGCGACGACGGTCGATGTCAGCGGCAAGTATCTGTGGTCGCGCCTTGGCAGCGACAGCGTTCAGCTCACCACCGGCGAAACGGTGGATTTCGACGCGGTGACCTCCGAGCGCACCCGCCTCGGCGCCCGCCTCTCCTACGCCCTGTCCAACAAGGTCACCCCCTATGCCGGGGCGGCTTGGGAGCATGAGTTCGACGGCAAGTCCCGCGCCACCACCAACGGCTTTGCCATCGACGCCCCGTCGATGAGCGGCGACACTGGCATCCTGGAAGTGGGACTGACGCTGAAACCATCCGACGACCTGCCGCTGTCGGTCGACCTCGGCCTCCAGGGCTACGTCGGCCAGCGCGAGGGCGTCGCCGGCAACCTGCAGGCCAGACTGGCGTTCTGAGGAGGGGCCATCGGTGCCCCTCCACCCCACACCTTTCCCGCGCGGCACGGTCGCAATATCAGGCGCGAAAATGCTCGTGGTGTGGCGGCCAGCATCACCCCTGGGTACTTTCGCGACAACGTAAAGCTCTACGATATAAAGAGAAATACGACTGGAGGCCGCGAGGAGGTTTGGTAATTTGACGTTATGTTTCAGGCAATGACGCAACGCGCCGGTCTGCGCCGACGGTTGTGTTGTCTTTGGTGTCTTTATCTCAGGAGATGAGAAGCGTGGTTGCCATCTTCCGCCCGGCGCTGCTTGGCCGGCGTCTCAAATCTACCGCCTCCGTCGCCGCCATGATCGTCGGCGCAATCACTTTCGCGCCGCAGGACGCGGTTGCCGGCGATGTGACAGTCAACTCGAATTACGGGCAAGACGATGTCTACGGCAATAGCGTGGCAGGCCATCCGGAGACTGTGGACACCTCCGCTTCCGCCTCCGGGAACAATCTGATCCTGGAGAGCGGGGCGTCCGCGTCTTCCGCGTATGGCGCCAAGGCAGGTGGGGCCGCAAACCACAACAGCGTGGTGATGAACGGCGGAAACGGGGGGGATATTTATGGTGGACGGTCCGGTTCTGGCGGCGCCACAGACAATTCGGTCACCGTCAACGGCGGAACAGCGCATACCGTGGTTGGTGGTTTTGCTGGTAGCGGCAGCGCTATCGAGCGCAACAGCGTTGTCATCAATGGAGGTACCGTCTCTGACGACGTTTATGGGGCCTGGTCCATCACTACGGAGTCGCTGAACAACACTGTTGAGATCAGCGGCGGCCAGGTTGGAACTGTTGTCGGCGGCTACGCGCAGTACTCCTCAGCAAAATTCAATAGTGTCACCATATCAGGAGGGACGCTAACCGGGGCCTATATCGCCGGGGGGCAGTCAGTTAATGGCTCGGCAACCGACAACACAGTTACGATCAGCGGATCGCCGGTTATCACCAATAACAACCTGAAGCTATACGGCGGCTATTGCGTTGGCGCATGCGGCGATATGTTTGCAGGCAACCGGCTCGAGCTCAAGACCGCAGGTCTCAGCGTCGCCGGTCTATCCAACTTCCAGTATCTCGATTTCTATCTGCCGACGAGCCTCGCATCCGGCGGAACCATGCTGACCGTGTCGGGCACCGCCGATCTGACCAATGGCAGCGGCACATCCTCCACCGTCAACGTCGGCATCAACGGCGCCTCCTCGGCCCTGGCCGTCGGCGACAGCGTGACGCTGATCCACGCGGGAACGCTGATTACCAACGCCGATCTCAACGACACGGCCACCGGATCTGGCATGCTGGGCGTGACGCTGAAATACGTGTTCGGCATCAGCGCCGACGCCAATGACCTGACCGCCACCGTCCAGTCGGTCGGCGTGTCCGAGGAAAGCAAGGCGCTGTCGGAAGGCTTCGTTTCCGGCGCATCCTTCGTCAACCAGGGCGCTGACCTTGCGTCCGGCAAGGGCATGGCCAACGCTATCAGCGCCGCCGAGGCGGGCTGGTCGTCGTTCGGCGCGGTGTCCGGCGGCTCCATCCGCACGGAAACCGGCTCGCATGTCGATGTTGATGGCGTGTCGCTGCTGGCTGGCCTGTCTAAGGGGGTCGACCTGTCGATCGGTCGCCTGACGACCGGCGTCTTCGCCGAATTCGGCAACGGCTCCTACGACACCTACAACGGCTTCTCCTCAGGCAACGTGCATGGCGAGGGCGACAGCCGCTATGTCGGCGGCGGCCTGCTCGGCCACATGGACTTCGACGCGGCCGGACCGGGACACGCCTATGCCGAGGCCTCCGCCCGCTTCGGCAGCGCCCACACCAGCTTCGACAGCGCCGACCTGACCTCCGGCGGCGTCGCGGCCGGTTATGACACCTCATCGCTCTACGCTGGCGCCAGCGTCGCCGTCGGCTATGTCTGGACTGTCAATGAAGCGACGACGGTCGATGTCAGCGGCAAGTATCTGTGGTCGCGCCTTGGCAGCGACAGCGTTCAGCTCACCACCGGCGAAACGGTGGATTTCGACGCGGTGACCTCCGAGCGCACCCGCCTCGGCGCCCGCCTCTCCTACGCCCTGTCCAACAAGGTCACCCCCTATGCCGGGGCGGCCTGGGAGCACGAGTTCGACGGCAAGTCCCGCGCCACCACCAACGGCTTTGCCATCGACGCCCCGTCGATGGGCGGCGACACCGGCATCATGGAAGTGGGACTGACGCTGAAGCCCTCCGACGACCTGCCGCTGTCCGTCGACCTCGGCCTTCAGGGCTTCGTCGGCCAGCGCGAGGGCGTCGCCGGCAACCTGCAGGCCAGACTGGCGTTCTGAGAAGGGCGGGCTGGCAATTTCGCCGGCACGGCCCGTCATGTCCCGGAATTGTTTCAGGGACGCGCGTTCGCTAAACCAGCGTTCGAGAGTTGAGGCCGTTGCCTCGGCTCGGCCCATGGAGCCTTGATGATAAAGCTTGTGCGATAGGGCTCTCCGAACCACGGAGAGCATCGTGACTTCAAAGCCGCCCGCCTACGCGCCCGCGGCGTTATTTTCACATCCGTCACACGAGACATCCATGAATATCTCACGAAATGAACACCGTGCGCGGCGCTTGCTGATCCGCGATGAAACGACGGCTGACATCCCGGCCATCAGCCGCCTTGTCACTGAAGCCCTCCGCATGCTCGCGCAATCCACCGGAACCGAGGCGAGCATCGTCGAGGCGCTGCGGGCAGCGGGCGCGCTTGCCCTATCGCTTGTGGCCGAAGAGGGAGGCGAGGTGATCGGTTATCTGGCCGCCTCGGAGGGCCGGGTCGGCGCTGAGGGCGGTTGGGGGCTGATCGGCCCGCTTGTCGTCTTGCCGTCAAGGCATCGCCAGGGTATCGGCACGGCCCTGATGGCAGAAGCCCTGCGTCGGCTGCGGGAAACCAGCCGGGGCGCGGCTCTGGTGGGCGACCCCGCCTACTATGGCCGGTTCGGCTTCCGCGCCTTCGCCGGCCTGAGCGTCGCCGGCTGCCCGCCCGAAGTGGTTCAAGCCTTGCCCTTCGACGGCGGCGAGCCGCGCGGCGAGCTGATCCATCACCCCGCATTCGGTCTGGACCAGCAGGCGTAACACAAAGCTCGGGCTGCGCCTCCTAGTGGAGCAGCCCGGCCAGGGGCAGAACCTCCCCCTACTTCGTCGCCACCCAGATCATATGCCGCGCGCCGCGCCTCTTGCCGGCCCGCGTCGGCACCTCGGTCACCTCAAACCCCACCCTCTTGAGGCGCCGCGTGAAGGCCGGGTCGGGCAGCGACGACCACACCGTGAAGACGCCGCCGGGGCGGAGCGCCTGCCAGGCCGCGTCGAGGCCGGCGGTGAAATACAGCGCGTCGTTGCCTTGCTGCGCCATCGCCTCGGGGCCGTTGTCGACATCGAGCAGGATGGCGTCCCAGCTGTTGACGGCGGCGCGGATGACGACGGCGACATCCTCCACGCGCACGGTGACGCGCGGATCTTCGAGACAGCCGGCGAACACCTCGGCCATCGGCCCGTGCGCCCATTCCACCACCGCCGGCACCAGTTCGGCGACGGTGACGCGCGCGCTGTCGTCGAGCGCCTTCAGCGCCGCCCGCAGCGTGAACCCCATACCAAGGCCGCCGATCAGCATCTTCACCCGCGGCCGTCCGGCGAGCGCCGAACAGGCGAGCGTGGCCAGCGCCTCCTCCGAGCCGGAAAGGCGGGAATTCATCAGCGTGTTGGTGCCGATCATGATGGAAAATTCGCTGCCGCGCTGCATCAGCCGCAGCTCGGTGCCATCGTCAGTCTTCGCGGCGCCAAGCCGAACCCAGGGAAGCATTCAAAACACCCGTTCACGAAAAGAGCCGGCACCCTACACGAGGCAGGGCCGGACGGACAGGGCGAGAGAGCTGAGACATCCATTGGATAAGAAGCGGCACCCGATACCACCCCCTCGCCCCACCTTCCTGAGATCCCTCGCCTGCGCGGAGGATGACAAATTGATATTTATTATCAAGAAATTATCACCTCGCGCCTGACCTAGCCCCCGCGTCTATAAATTGTCCTCCTCTGCGCAGGCAGAGGACCTCAGGCAGGATGGGGTGCAAGGCCGATATCGGTCTCCCTCCCGTCAAGCCGCCGGGGCGTTTCGCGCCTCCAGCGTTCGCCTGGCGCGCCTCAGGTAACTGTTGACGATCAGCTTGTGCGCCGGCCCGACGGGCAGCATGTAGACGCGGCCGAAGCGATTATGCGTGACGACGGAGGCCGTCACCGTCACCACCCGATGGGCGACCGAAAGGCAGATCATCACGTCGAGGTGCCGGTCGCGCGCCGTCAGCACCAGCCTATCCGGCGCGCAATCCTCCACCAGGAAGAAGTCCAGCCGGTCGCCAACCTCAACGCTGGTGCGCCGCTTGCCGGAGAAACCATCGATGCGTTGGACGCCGAACCGCGCGGAAATCGCGTCCCGCGTTCGAAAGGCCAGCCGCAGCAACAGCCCCGGCTCGGCCGTCATCAGGTTCCACGCTTCCAGCGCGGTGATCGACACCGGCAGCGCCATCGACCTCGTATCGTAATAGTCGAGTTCGGCCGGCGGGCGCAGGGTGCGGATGGCGGACGTGTTCTCCAAGTCAGGACTCCCTAATAAGGCAGCATCCGCCGCTCGCCCATCTTGAACCAGGCCTTGGCGATCTTGCCAGCCTCAATCTCGTAAATACAGACGACGTCGACCTCGCCTTTGCCTTCGGGAAAGCTGCGCATCACCGTTTCATGGTCGACGACGACATTACCCACCACGATGCGCGTGAGCAGCTTGCCATAGAGGTCGGGCTCCCTGAAACGCTCGACATGGCGCGCCCGGATCTCCTCGGCGCTCCCCGCCAGCAGCGTCGACGGAAAGGCGTAATACTGGCAATCGCTAGCCCACCAGGGCATGAACGCCTCGATGTCGCGGGCGTTATAGGCCTCAAGCTGCTGCTGAACCGGCCGTTCGATGTCGTGGGTCAAGGGTACCTCGCCTGAAGAGTTGCTGGCAGAAAATCAGAGCAGCACATGCCCGGCCTGCGTCAGCAGACGGCGCGCCGCCTCGAGGTCGGCTTCCTTCACCAGCACATGGTCGCCGTCGAAGGTGGAGACCACGAAAATGCCGATGCCCTGAGTGGAGAGCGGCGAGATCACCGACAGAACGATGCCCGTTTCATGAAACGCGAACGGCCCCTGCAATTTGAAGCAAGACCAGCCGCGATCCGCCTGCGCATCCCCGGGTATGCGATCCCGCGGGCAGACGATGGACAGCTCGTCGTCACTGCGACTGATGCTGACAAAGCCGCTGCCATCGGCCCATGCCGGAATGGGATCGGACGCGCCGAGCCGCGCCACGCCATAGGCTCCGTCCAACAGCCGCAATTTAACCCGAACCGCCATGCGGAACTCCCTTGGCCGGAAACCGAAAAACCGTTGCGCCCTGCCCCTCAGGACTCACGAGGCAAATCCTTGCCCATCAAGATCCATTCGCCCGCTTCATCCGACCCCGGAAAAGGAACGAACGGCCGCCTGTCCCACGCGGCGAAACCGGCTGCCCGATAGAGGCCATAGGCCCTGGCGTTGAAGCTGCCGACCATCAGCGTCAGCCGATCCTTGCCGGCAGCCCGCGCCATGCTCTCCGCTTCCATGAGCAGGGATTTGCCAAACCCCTCGCCCTGATATTCGGGATAGACGGCCACGGCGGATATATACCAAGTGCCGGCGGCCATCGCCTTCAGCTCATTGAGCGGCTTCACGATGTCCATGCCGGCCGCCGGCGCGCCGGACGATTCGGGGATCACATATCCGCCCACCGCGCCCACCACCTGGCCCTGCCCTTCGGCCACCCGCCAGTTGCTGAAATGCGTGAAATGGCTTTGGTCGTTGCGGATGATATCGCGGCCGATCTCGAAGGCCGACTGGCCGGCCGAGGCGGCTTGCCCCCACAAAAGCGAGGTCAGGCGGCGCGTCGCCATGTCGGCGAGAAGAACCAGATGCGGGCAATCGTTTGGCGTGGCCGGCCGGAAGGCGATGGGCTGGACATCGGACGCGGGAGGCATGTTTCTTTCCCCGGATTGTAAACTGAACAACAAAAAACCCGCCGACCGGACGGTGGGCAGGTTGCGCAAGATCCTGTGACGAGAGAGGGACTATTGCCCTCCGAAGCCTCGCCGTCGCGGAATCGACGCGCCACGCTGCAAAAGCGCGCGGCGTCGGCGTCGGATGAGACTGGCGGGTGCGAAGTTCATGGCGGGAGCATCGGCCGGATTGGTTGCAAGGTCAAGCGGCGGATTCAGGACGCCCGCGTCAAGGCACTGAACGGAAGATTGACGTGGAGAGGCGAAGGACTGACCTTGCCCACCGCGGCGGAGTTCCAGCCCTATATCCGCCGCCCGCCCTTTTCGGCCTGAGATCCTCTGCCTTCGCAGAGGAGGACACCTTATAAGGGCCGAAGACAGGTCGGGAAGCGACGCGCTAGAAGCTCGGAGGTCCTCCACCCCGTCGAAGTGATCGCTGCGGCGCCTTATATCAACCGCTCGCTCTACCTTCCCGAGATCCTCTGCCTGCGCAGAGGAGGACAGATTTATATTTAGGATCAGATGGATAGTACGTCGCCTTCCGGCCTGTCTCCCGCTTCTATAAATTGTCCTCCTCTGCGCAGGCAGAGGATCTCAGGCAGAACGAAGCGCAACGCCGATATAGGTCTCCAAGACGCAAAAGAGCCGGCTCACGCCGCTTCCCTTGCCATCCACTCCGCCGGCAAAGTCTCTCGAAACGCGTCGCGGCTTGGAACCTTCCCATTGCATCGCTCACTCAAGGTGCAACTGACTTAAGTCCAGAATATCAATCGGGGTCTCAATGGGCGAACCGTCGTCCTTGTAAACCTCCAGCTCGTGCAGCATGCCGTCGACGACATGCAAAAGTACATGCACGGCTGGGCGTGGGCCGACGCCCTCCGCATCGAAATAGTATCCCTCCGTAGGCACCCGCTGCTCCACATCGGTCGACGGGCCTGAAACCCTGAATTCAAGGCTGCCGTCCGCATCGATTATCGACACCCTGGCCGTTTCCAACTGAGCGCGCAGTCTCTCACAGCCGGGAAACTCTGGGGAGAGCAGCTTCTCGACGAGCCGACGCTCGCGATCGGTGAGTTGGCGCCACGCCCGAGACATGTCCGATCCTCCTCTTGCAAGCTGAGCTTATAGATACAAAGGCGACTGCCACAGCCCTATATCAACCTCTAGCTCTACCTTCCCGAGGTCCTCTGCCTTCACAGAGGAGGACCGATTGATATTTCGGATCAATCGGATAGCGCATCCCTCTCCGGGCCTGTCTCCCACTTCTATAAATTGTCCTCCTCTGCGTGAGGCAGAGGACCTCAGGCAGAACGAAGCGCAACGCCGATATCGACCTCCAACACGCAAAAGAGCCGGGCTCACGCCGCTTGCCTTACCATCCACTCCGCCGGCAAAGTCTCCTGGAACGCCTCGCGGATGATGACGGCGAGATGATCGGCGATCGGGTTCGCTCCCTTGTCCGAGCGCATCAGCCTGAGGCCGAGGCTCGGCAGCGGCGGCAGGCCGTAGTGCTTTTCATCCAACAGGCCGACCGAGGCCGGCCGCCCCAGTGACGTGCGCACCGCCACACCCAACCCCGCCGCCGTGGCGGCCCACAAGCCACCCAGGCTGGGCGTGACGAAGGCGATGCGCCAGGGGATGCCCTGCCGGTCCAAATGCTCGCAGGCGATGGTGCGCAGCAGGCACGGCGCCTCCAGCACCACCAGCGGCAGCGGCTCGCCGCTCTCCCGGCGCCACACCGGCGCCTCGCCAGCCGCCCCCAGCCAGCAGAGCGGCACGGCGGCGATCCGCTCGTTGGCCGGCGCACTGCCGTCGTCCCAGGCGAGCGCCAGATCGAGCTGGCCCGAGGCGATCTTCTCCTTCAGTTCGGCGTTGCGGGCGATCCGCCCCTCCACCCGCACCTTGGGGTGGGCGCGGGCGAAACGGCCGAGCACGCGCGGCAGCACCGTTTCGCCGAAATCCTCCTGAATGCCGAGCCGCGCCCAACCCTCAAGCTCTGCCCCGCGCAAGGCGCTCACTGCCTCGTCGTTAAGGGCGAGCAGGCGCCGGGCATAGGAGAGCAGCAGTTCGCCGCTGTCCGTCAGCACCAACCCGCGCCCGGATTTCTTCACCAGTGGCGTGCCGGCCTGCTCTTCCAGTTTCTTCAGCTGGGCGCTGACCGCCGAGGTGGACCGCCCCAGTCGGTCGGCGGCGCGCGCAAACGATCCGGCTTCGATGCCCCAGACGAAGCTGCGCAGGGCGTCCATGTCGAGATTGGTCAGGCGCATGCCACCATCCTGAATTTCAGGATCAATCATCCTGAATAATCCGATTTAAGGGATGATGATGCCGCTCTATCCTTCATCCGTCAACAGCATTCAAGGAAGCGCGCCCATGCCCTTCACCCGCATATCGCTGAAAGAAGGCAAGTCGCCCGCCTATCTCCAGGCCGTCGCCGACAGCCTCGATCGCGCCCTCGTCGATGCCTTCGAGGTGCCGGAGAACGACCGCTTCGTGGCGATCCACCAGCACCGCGACGGCGAATTGATCTTCGACCGCAGCTATCGAGGCGGCCCGCGCTCGGACGACTTCATCCTGTTCCACATCACCACCGGCCGGACGCGCTCGGCCGACACCCAGGCCCGCTTCTACCGCCGCCTCGTCGACAACCTTCAGGCAACGCCGGGCGTGCGGCCGGAGGACGTGATGATCGTCATCGCCAACTCCACCTTCGACGACTGGTCGTTTGCCTCCGGCCACCCCGCCAGCAAACCGGTGGAGCATCCTGCGGAAAAGTGGGCACCGGTTTTCCGCGAAAGCGATGCGGCAACAAACAGCGAGACCACCCGATGAGCAACCCCTTTGACATGGGCGCGGCTTGCCCTGACAAGATGACTATCTGGCGCGCCGGCGACGGCGTCGTTCAGGCGCCCGCTGGTGTTTCGAGCGGCGCCTTTGACGTCCAGATGCTGCTGTCGAGCCGCGCCGATGGCGAAATGACGGCGATGCGCGCCTTCGTGCCGCCGGGCGTTCTCACCCACTGGCACAGCCATCCGCGCGGCCAGCTGCTGCACGTGCTCGATGGCGTCGGCCTCGTCCAGCGCGACGGCGGCGACATCGTCGAGGTGCGCTCGGGCGACAGCATCTGGTTCGCACCGGACGAAAAGCACTGGCACGGCGCCGCGCCCACCAGCCCCTTCAGCTACCTCAGCGTCCAACCGGTCAAGGACGGCACCGCCGCCCACTGGATGAACCCTGTTCAAGGAATAAAGCCATGATCGCCATGCAATACGGCTTCACCCTGCCCGCCGACTACGACATGTCCATCATCGACCGCCGCGTCCGCGACGAGGGGCCGCTGCTCGACGGCTTCCCGCGCCTTCGCTTCAAAGCCTACCTCGCCGCCCGCAAACAGGACGACGGTTTCACCAGTGCCGAGAACCTCTACGCGCCCTTCTATCTGTGGGACGAGCCCGAGGGCATCGACGCCTTCCTCTCCAGCCCCGGCTTCGCCACGCTGACGCGCGATTTCGGCTGGCCAAGTGTGCGGACCTGGCAGGTCTGGCACGCCGAACTCGGAGCTGACTTGCGGGCGGCGAAATACGCCAGCCGCGAGATCGCTCCCATCGCGCCCTACTCCAACCTCGCGGAAATCCGCGACGCCGCCATCGCCGAGGCACGCTCACGCCCCGGCGCACTCGCCACCGTCACCGGCTTCGACCCGACGGCATGGAAGACCGTCCGTCTCAGCCTGCGGCCAGCTCTGCCCGCACCGATGCCCGGCGCGCAGCTCTACACCGTCGGGCACGTAGCGCTGCCCTGAGAGATCGTCGGCGATGCTATTGGCCGAGACGGTCTGCCCCCTATCGCCGCGCGATGCGGCGTGGCAATTTCCGACGTGAACGCTGCCCCTTCGGGCATCGAACGGACGGGCAAGGCTTATGGTTGCGCTGATCAAACCGCGCCGCTTGCAAGCGGGCGACAAGGTGGCGGTCGTCTCCCCCTCCTGGGGCGGGCCGGCCGCCGCTCCCCACCGCTACGCGGCTGGCAAGCGGCAGCTCGAACAGCTATTCGGCTTGCAGGTGGTGGAGATGCCGCATGCGCTCTCCCCGGCGGATTACGTCGCCAAGCATCCGGAAGCGCGCGCCGCCGACCTGATGCAGGCCTTTGCCGCTCCGGACATCGCCGGCATCATTTCCAGCATCGGCGGTGATGACAGCATCCGCCTGCTGCCGCATCTCGACCTCAAGGTCATCGGCGCCAATCCCAAGGTGTTTCTCGGCTTTTCCGACACCACCGCCCTGCATTTTGCCTGCGCCGCCGCCGGCGTCGCATCGTTCTACGGCCCCAGCGTCATGGCCGGCTTCGGCGAAAACGGCGGCATGCATCGCTACACCGTCGATGCCCTCAGAAGGGCGCTGTTCACCCCCGATCCGATCGGTCTCGTTCCCCTCAACGACGAGGGCTGGACGGCGGAGCATATCGACTGGAGCCAGGCCGATCTGCAGGACTGCAAGCGGGCAATGCATCAGCCCGACAAGCCACGCGTCCTGCAAGGCTCGGGTGTCGCCTCCGGGCACCTTCTGGGCGGCTGCGCCGAGGTGATCGAAATGGTGAAGGCGACCGCCTGGTGGCCGCCGCTCGAGTCTTGGCGCGGCGCCATCCTGTTCTACGAGACATCCGAGGATGCGCCGCAGCCACAGTTCATCCGCTACTGGCTGCGGAACATGGCGGCTCAGGGCATCCTTGAGGTGTTGAGCGGCATCTTGATTGCCCGCGCCGACCCCAGGGGCGCGCCCGACTATCAATCCAAGATCGAAGCCGCCGTCCTCGATAGCCTGTCCGAAGCGAACCTCACGTCCCTGCCGGTTCTCACAGGCCTGGATTTCGGCCACACCCAGCCGATGCTCACCCTGCCCTATGGCGCCGAGGCCAGCATCGACTGCGGGAGCGGAACTCTGACGATCACCGAGCCGGGTGTGACCTGAGCGACGTGCCCCCAACGGCCTAGGCCATTTCCATGACGACGATCTCGATAGGGTCGCCGCCGACGCCGTGGGAGAAATGGCCCTTCTTCACGGCGCGAAACCCGTGGCGCTCGTAAAAGCTCTGGGCGTTGAGCGTTGCTTCGATGCGGATCGGGCCGGCGTGGTCGCGCCGCGCCGCCTCAATCCCGAGATCGAGAAGCTGGCGGCCCAGCCCGCGCCCGGCCGCCTCCGGCAGCAGGAACAGGCGCGTGACCTCGCCGGGCTCGGCATCGACAAAGCCGACCACCGCGCCATTTTCCTCGGCAACCACGGTACGGCCGCCGGCGATCACCGCCTCATAGGTGGCCGCCGTACGATCGCCCATCCAGCCGGAAAGCTGCTCCGGCGAATAGTGGCTGCGAGCCAGCGCCTCAACGGAGCGCCGGGTCACATCGTAAAGCGCCGCGCCATCGCCGGCTCGCGCCGGGCGCAGCACGACGCCGCCGGAATGCCTGTCGCCAGCCATGATGCCCCCCTCAGTTCGCCGCGCCGGCCCGCGCAATACCATGGGCGATCAGGCGGTCGATCAGTTCGGCATAGCCGACGCCGCTGGCGCCCATCGCCTTGGGGTACATGCTGATGTTGGTGAACCCGGGGATGGTGTTCACCTCGTTGACCAGGAAGCGCCCATCCGCCATCAGGAAGAAATCGACGCGCGCCATGCCGTCGCAGCCGAGCGCCCGGAAGGCCCTGGCGGCCGCCTCGCGCATGGCCGCCTCCACCTCGGGCGGCAGGTCGGCCGGCACCTTCAGGGCCGCGCCGGCCTCGTCGATGTATTTGGCGTCGTAGCTGTAAAAGCCGTGGCTCTCGGCCGGCACGATCTCGCCGGGGCGGGAGACGAACAGCCCGCCCGCCGGCTCTTCCAGCACGCTGAACTCGATCTCGCGGCCGCGGATGAACTCCTCGGCGAGCAGGCTATTGTCGTAACTGAAGGCCTCATCGAGCGCCGGCTGGAACTCCTGGCTACCCGACACCTTGCGCACGCCGACCGACGAGCCCTGCCGCGCCGGCTTGATGAACAGCGGCAGGCCTAGCTCGCGCTCCAACGCAGCGAAATCCGCCGCCTCGCCGGCATGGAGAATGGCCTCGCGGGCGACGGGAATGCCGGCTGCCCGCAGCAGCCGCTTGGTGATCACCTTGTCGAGCGCCGTGGCCGAGCCGAGAATGCCGCAGCCAACCAGCGGCACCCGCGCCACCTCGGCGAGGCCCTGCACCGAGCCATCTTCGCCGTAAAGGCCATGCAGCACCGGGAACAGGGCGTCGATCTTGCCGGCCTCGCGGATAGCGCCGTCAGCCCCGATCGCCAGCATGCGGCCACGCCCGCCGGGCACCAGCGCCAGCTCGGTGCCGCTGTCCGGCTTGGTCAGCGCCTTGCCGTCGAAGCGGCTTTCAAGCCATCGGCCATCGCGCGTGATGAAGATCGGCACGGCGTCATATTTGGCTGGCGACAGCGCCGCCATCACGTTGGTTCCCGACATCACGGATACGTCGTGCTCGGAGGAACGGCCGCCGAACAGCACGGCAATGCGGAGTCTGGTTTGGTCATTTGACATCAGGAAAATCCAAACAGTTTTGAAGAAGGTCAGAAGCCGAGCGCGATGCCGCGATTGGCGAAAAAGCGGTCGAAATCGGTCAGCGTCAGCAGGACGTCCGCCTGGCTGGCCCGATCGTGACCGGATGGGTTGTGAAAGCGGATGGCGTCCGGCGTGGCCGCCGTCACCAGCACCAGATGCCCGCCCTTCGATGGCGGTTCCCGGTCCGGCCAGCGGATGCCGTGGTGCACCGACGCCATGAAGAACGGCCAGCGCGCCAGCAGCTCCGGCAGCGCTGCCGTTTCGAGGCCGGTGACCACTTCCGCCCTCAGCCCGAACCGCTCCGACGCCATGCGGACAAACGGCGCATAGATCAGGCCCTTGATGGACTTGCCGTCTTCGCCGACGACATAGCCGCCATATTGCGTGCAGACGCGGGCAAGCTCCAGCGTGGGATGCGCCGCGCCGCACGCGGCGAGGATCATCTTCAGGCAGGCCATGCCGCAGAGGTTCACCGCCCAATGGGCGTATTCCCTAACCGTCTCAGCGCCAGACTGAGCCCAGAGCGGATCGTTCAGCAACGCCGCCTCGCCCTCGGCGACAACGGGCAGCGTCATCTCCGGCGTTTCCCACTGGCTGAAATACGGCACGGCCTTGACAGTCCTATCCATCGGCTGATTCAGTCCTCGCTTGAAAGTGGATCAATAGGATTGCATTATCGCTCATATTTAAAGGGCCACTATAAGCATAAGGGGTGAGCCACTTGGCCGACAACATCAGCCTGAAGCGGCGAAGAGAAGGCCCCTCGGCCAGCTTTCGGCCAAACGTCGATCCGTCGTCGCCGGCATCGCTCGCCCGGCAGCTCTATCTGGCGCTGCGCGAAGCAATCGCCGATGGCCGGCTCGACGCCGGTGAGCGGCTGCCCTCCACCCGCCTGGCGGCTGGGGAATGGCGATTGGCGCGCGGCACGGTGGCGGAGGCCTACGACATCCTGATCGCCGAGGGCTACGCCGTGGCGCGCCAGGGCTCCGGCACCTATATCGCGTCGGGCGCCCAGGAGGGGCTCTCCAAGGCGGGCGCCGCCCGGCAGTCGGAGCCGGGTTCGCCGCGCCGCGCCATTTCGGTGGCGGTCACAAGGGTGATGACCACGGGGCCAAGCCTGGCGCGGCAGAAGCCGCTGCCGTTCGTCACCGGCCGGATCGGCCATGACGAGCGGACGGCGGGGCTGCTCAACCGCATCGCCGGCCGCCACATCAACTACGCCTTCGACGGCTATGGCGACATTCAGGGCGAGCCGGCGCTGCGCGCGGCCATCGTCGCCCATCTCGCGGTGTCGCGCGGGGTGCGTTGCGCGGCCGAACAGGTGTTCATCACCGCCGGCACCCAACAGGCGCTCGACCTGGCGTTCCGCGTGCTCGCCTCGCCCGGCGACAGCGTCATCGTCGAAGACCCCTGCTATCCGCCGGCACGGCAATGCCTGGCGCTCAACGGCGCGGAGATCGTCGGCCTGCCGGTGGATCACCAGGGCCTCATGACGGAGAAGCTTAGCGCCCTGCCGCCGCCGGCGCTGTTCTACGTGACGCCGTCCAACCAGTATCCGGTGGGCGCCGTGCTGTCGCTGCCCCGGCGGCTGGAGCTTCTGGCCTACGCCCGCGAGCACGGTTCGTGGATCGTCGAGGACGATTACGACAGCGAATTCCGCTACGACGGCCATCCCATCGCTTCGCTGCAAGGGCTCGATCAGGCCAATCGCGTTCTCTACACCGGCACCTTCAGCAAGGCCTTGCTGCCCAGCCTGCGCCTTGGCTACCTGATCGTGCCGCCCGACCTCGTGCCGGCGTTTAGGGCGATCCGGCCGGCGCTCGACGTTTGCCCGCCGACGTTCCAGCAGCGCGTGGTCGCTGACTTCCTGGTCGAGGGCTATTTCCCCGCCCACTTGCGCCGGCTGAGGGACCGGCTACGCGCTTCCCGCGATCTGCTCGCCGGTCTGCTGAGGGAACGCCTCGCCGACCATCTTTGCGTCGTGCTTCCCGAGCAGGGCATCACGCTGACGGCGAAGAGCACCGGCACCTGGACGAGCGACATGGCCGTCTCCAGGGCGGCGCTGGAAAAAGGCGTCGTCGTCATGCCGCTGTCGCGCATGAACGTCGCCACATCCGACACCTCGCGCCTGCTGCTCGGCTTCTCCGGCCTCTCCGAACAGGAGGCCGACACAGGAACGCGGCTTCTGGCGGAAGTGTTCAGGGAGCGGGCATTCGCGGCCGAACGGCGGTGATCGCCGCCCAGTTCGTGGGCCGCCGATCATACGCCCCACCTTGCCAGCATTCGACCTCAAGCTCGGCCCAGGGCCCGTTGTCGCGCCAGCAAGCCACAAGCTCGTCGGCGGAGAGATAGTTGTAATAGCGGCCGAGGCCGTCGTCGCCCTCGGCTGTCCCCGTCTTGAAACTCGCCCAGACAAGGCCGCCATCGACGAGCGCCGCGTGAATCTTGCCGATCACAGCGCCCAATTCGGCTCTGGGCACGTGGGTCAGCGCAGCGCAGGCATAGATCCCGCCATAGTGCTGGGTGGCGCAGAGCTCGTCGAACATCATGGGCCTGACGGGCTGGCCGATGCGGATGGAGGCGATCGCCGCCAGCTCAGCCGAGCCGTCCGTGGCATCAAGCCGAAACCCGGCATCGAGGATCGCCTTGGCGTCGACGCCGCCGCCCGTGCCCAGCTCGAGAATACCGCCGCCCGGCTTGCAGCGGCTCAGAAAGCCGAACAGCCTGGGATTGGGCGGATTTTCATTGGCCGCGTATTCAGCGGCCTTCGCTTTATAGAACTCGATCGTCACGTTCCCTGCCCCCAGGCCTTGGCAATGTCCTTCATGGCCGCACAGCCTGTATGGGAACAAGATGGCGTTTTATCGAAATGAGCGCTTGCGGGTGCCCGATATCAAGCTCCCCGAACAAACAAAAAAACATCCCCGGTGACGCGCGGTCCCCGGGGATGCTCAACCTATCAAACGGCTCAATCAGCTGATGGCTTCCACGGCCGCCTTCTGGATCGCCAATCCCGCCTCGTACTGCTTGAGCCACACGCCGTAGCCCTTCACATCGGCAGCATCGGGCTTGGCGACGTCCAGCTTGGCGCCGGCGAACACCCGCTCGTTGAGATAAACGCCGAGGTTCTTGCCCTTGCCGCTCCTCAGATACTCGGCCAGCACGGCGATGCCCCAGGCACCGCCCTCGCTCGCCGTATCGCCCACCGTGACCGGCGCGCCGATGGCGGCGGCCAGCAGGCGCTGCGCCACGCCGGCCGTCTTGAACATGCCGCCGTGGGCGAACATCGAGTCGAGCTTGACGCCCTCGCCGTGCAGCACGTTCATGCCGAGGCTGAGCGTGCCGAAGGCGGCGTAAAGCTGGGTGCGCATGAAGTTGGCCAGCGTCAGGCGGCTGCCTGGGGTGCGCACCACCAGCGGGCGGCCCTCGGTGAGGCCTGTGATCGGCTCGCCGGCCAGATAGTTGTAGGCGAGCAAGCCGCCGCCATCCGCCTCGCCTTCCAGCGCGGCGGCGAACAGTGCGCCGAACACCGCGTTGGCGTCCGACTTGGCGCCGATCGCCTTGGCAAATTCGGTGAACACGCCGGCCCAGGTGCCGAGTTCGCTGGCGCCGTTGTTGCAGTGAACCATGGCGACGAGATCGCCGCCCGGCGTGGTGACGATGTCGAGTTCCTCATGCACCGTGGTCAGCGGCTTTTCCAGCACCACCATGGCGAAGATCGACGTGCCGGCGCTGATGTTGCCGGTGCGCGGCGCCACGGCGTTGGTCGCCACCATGCCGGTGCCGGCGTCGCCTTCCGGCGGGCAGACCGGGATGCCGACAGTAAGCTTGCCGGTGGGGTCGAGCAGCTTGGCGCCCTCGGCCGTCAGCGATCCCGCGTCATCGCCGGCCACCAGCACCTTGGGGAACAGCTTGGGCGCATCAAGGCCCGGCTTGTGGGCGGCCACCAGCTGGCCGAAGCGCTTCAGCATCGGCGCGTCATAGTCGTGCGTGGCGGCGTCGATCGGGAACATGCCCGAGGCATCGCCGACGCCGATCACCTTCTGGCCCGTCAGGCGCCAGTGCACGAAGCCGGCCAGCGTGGTGATGAAGGCGACACTCTCCACATGCGGCTCATTGTCGATCACCGCCTGATAAAGGTGCGAAGCCGACCAGCGGAGCGGGAAATTGAAGCCCAGCGTCTTGGTCAGCTCGGCGGCGGCGCGCTCGGTGTTGGTGTTGCGCCAGGTGCGGAACGGCACCAAGAGCTTGCCGGCGGCGTCGAACGCCAGATAGCCATGCATCATCGCCGAAAAGCCCAGCGCGCCCACCTTGGTCAGCTCGACATTGTAGCGCTTCTTCACATCGGCGCTGAGGGCGGCATACGACGCCTGCAACCCGGCCCAGATCGCCTCTTCCGAATAGGTCCACAGGCGATCGACGAACTGGTTCTCCCAGCCGTGCGTGCCGGTGGCGAGCACCTCATGATCCGGCCCGATCAGGCAGGCCTTGATGTTGGTGGAACCGAGCTCAATGCCCAGCGATGTGCGTCCCTCGGCGATCGCCGCGGCCATGGCCTGCTGCGTCATCTGGCTTTCACTCCCTAACCTGTTGTCCGCTTCACGCGGCGACCTCTATGATCGTTATCCTCACCATACCGCAGGACACCTGTCGATGAGTAGTGACAGGTACCGCAACGATATGGAGGATGCTGCAATTCCGGCGGGCGCCGCCGCCTTATCGACCGTTGAGCAAACCACCCACCTCAGCCTCAACCCGGCCGGGCGACAGGCCGGCAACGCCGAAGCGCTCGTAGAGTGAGGCCATCAGCGGCAGCAAGTGCTCGGCGAGCCGCCCCTCGATGTCGGCGGCCGGGATCTCCGCCTCCAGCATCGCCTCATCGCTCTGCGCCGCATGGCCCTGGACGATGAGATCGCTCAGCGGGTTCGCCCAGGGGCGAAGAACGCGGCCGCTCAGCCCCGTGAACAGGGCGCGGAAATGCACCGTCACGCGGCTGTCCGCATCCTTTTTGAGGAGGGACGCCAGCCTTTCGGCGTGCAACAGCACCTCGCCCATCCGCCAGAGCGGCAGGGTCGTGTCGAGGATAGCGCCGGCCGGGAACGTGTCCGCGCCGTCTTCCTGATAGCCGCGCATCAGCACCATTCGCCCCGATGGCGCAGCCCGCCAGAAATCGCTATGCGCGGGGTCGTTGAAGACGCGCTCGGTGTCATCAGGCGGCGCCAGCCAGCATTCGATCAGCCCGTCCACCTCGCGCGGCCGAGTGGCATCCCGCGTCGGCATCCAGAATGGCGGCCAGCCGGTCTTCGCCACGACGGCCTTTTCGAGAAGGCGCCCGAAGGCGGCGATATCAGGCGTCTTGAGATCGCCCTCAAGCCAATAGTCGACCCGGAACCAGCCGTTCGGGAAGCGGGCCGGCGCATCCGGAGCGAGCGGCGCCACCAGGGTCTGCCAGCGCTCGAAAGCCTCGCGCACAAAGCGCGTCTGCGCGTCCTCCGGCCGGGGCTCGTCCACCAGACCGACCACGCGCAGGATGTCCATCGCTTTCGCCAGCGTCAGGGTGGTCTCGCCGCGCTCGAAGGCCGCCATGGTCGGATGACTGACGCCGGAGAGAGCCGCATGCTCCTTCTGCGTCAGCCCCTCCGCCTTGCGGCGGCGCAAGGCCTCCTCGACGAGGCGCGGCCAGGCGAGCGGTGCTATGCTGGGAGAAGTCTGAGACATGAGCGGTCCACGATCTCCTTGAAGCGGTGGGTGAAGCCATCCTCGGGCTCGGCGTCCGGCGGTTGGATGACGGATGCCGCCCGCTCGACGCCGCGTTTTAGATCCTTGAAGGTCTGATCCACGACCCGATCCGGCAGGCCGATTTCCTTGCCGAAGGCCCTGAAAACCGCCTGATCGGCCGCCTCCAACTGCAATCGCCGGCCGCCAATCGACAGCGCCAACAACTGGTCGAAACCGTCATAAAGCGCGGTGTTCACCACGTCATAGGCCGGCGACAGGCGTAGGCCATCAGGCGTTTCGAGCAGGGAGAAGTTCTTGAGGTGGGCGTCGCAATTGCCAATCAGGACGAAGGCGATCAGGCGCTTGAAGAAGCGCGCGAGGTCGATTTGCGGCCGCGATGAATACCTCTCGATGATCGAGGCCACGTCCTCATAGGCGGCATCGTACTTGCCGGTATAGTCCTGCCCTCTCGGCTTTCGCAGGATCTGGGCGCAATCCTCGAGGCGCAGCTTGCCGCCATCCGGCGCCCGATCGAAGCGCGTCACCACGAGCGCGATCTCGCCGAGATCGGAAATCAAGGCCGTGGTGAACGCCGTCACCTCCGTCTTGCCGAGCACGGCGGCCATCCACCTGAGGCTGAGGGCCTCGTTGCGAACGAGGCTGCCGATCCTCTCGGAATTGAACTTGGCTATATAGGGCGCCGGGCCTGTCGCCGCCGCCGGAACGAAGCGGCTGTCCGCGCCCCTTGCGACCAGCAGCTTCCTTTGAACACCCGAAACCGTTCGGCCGGGGTTCACAGTGGCCTCGGTGATCTCGGGCAGCGCCCCGGCATCGTCGGGAGGGCGAACGCTGACCGCCCCGATGCAATCGGCGCCATAGCGCAGCAGCAACCCAAGGTCATCGTCCTCGACGACATGCGCCGCCCGGGCCTTTTGTTGCCGAAGCCAGCCTTCCGAACCAATATTCTGAAAGAAGGGATGCAGCCCAACCGGCCACTCATGCTCGCGCCGGAGGAACGGAAGGCAGCAGGCGATATCGCCGCCGCGCCAGTCGGCGCGATAGGTAAAGCGCGTGCCGCCATTGGCCGTTTCGACCAACGTTCCGGCCAGCTCATCCTTGAACAGAATATCGGCGCCTCTCAGAGCCATGCAATTATGCCTTCAATGACTGCCTTGAAGGATACCACATAGCGCCAGAATGAAGCCATATCTTAATTCAAGCGGCAATCGATACGATGAATCAATCTTTGAATTGATAGCAGCGGATAAGGAAAAGACAGAGCAGTTAGAAATTCATTTCCAAGCAAAAATCCAGCACCTAACGCGACTATGAAGCCATGATTGAATCGCTGACTAGATAATCACCAGCCATTTTCGGGCGGCGGCAGGGCCGCCACCCGCGCGTTTGCGCGGCAATTTCAGCCAATCACCGCCAGTTCGTCTTGGCCAGTTCGATCAGTTCGTCGCCCCGGCCGTTCAGGATCGCTCGCATCATGTAGAGCGAGAAGCCCTTGGCCTGTTCGAGGTTGATCTGCGGCGGCATGACCAGTTCCTGCTTGGCGGTCATCACATCCACCAGCACCGGGCCGGGCGTTGCAAAGGCCTCGTCGATCGCCGCCGGCAGCGCCTTGGCGTCGTCGACGCGGATGCCCTTGATGCCGATCGCTTCGGCCACCTTGACGAAGTCCGGGCTGTTGAGGTCGGTGTCGTCGGAAATATAGCCGCCGGCCTTCATTTCCATGGCGACGAAGCCGAGCGAGCGATTGTGGACGATGAAGATCTTCAGCGGCAGATCGAGCTGGCGCACCGTCAGGATCTCGCCCATCAGCATGGCAAAGCCGCCGTCGCCGCACAGCGCCACCACCTGGCGGTTCGGATCGATACCCTGCGCCCCAATGCCCTGCGACAGGGCATTGGCCATCGAGCCGTGGCTGAACGAGCCGACCAGCCGCCGCTTGCCGTTCATGGTGATATAGCGCGCCGCCCAGACGGTGGGCGTGCCGACGTCGCAGGTGAAGATGGCATCGTCCGCCGCCTTCTCGCTGATCAGCCGGGCGAGATATTGCGGATGGATCTGGCCTTTTTCGCCATCGTCGGTGGCGAGATCGTCCAGCCCCTGGCGCGCCTTGGCATAGTGCTCCAGCGCCGTCTTGAGGAAAGCGTCGTCGCTGTTGACCGGCAGCTTGGCGAGCAGCGCCGTCACCGTCGCCTTGACGTCGCCGACGATGCCCAGATCGATCTGGGTATGGGCGCCGAGGCTTTCCGGCCGGCTGTCCACCTGGGCGATCTTGGCGCCCGCCGGATAGAAGGCGCGATAGGGGAAGGACGAGCCCAGAATGAGCAGCGTGTCGGCCGCCCCCATGGCGTGATAGCCGGAGGAAAAGCCGATCAGGCCGGTCATGCCGACATCATAGGGGTTGTCGTGCTCGACGAATTCCTTGCCGCGCAGGGCATGAACGATCGGCGCCTTCAGCCGCTCGGCCAGCGCCACCACCTCGTCATGGGCATCGGCGCAGCCGGCGCCGCACAGCAGCGTCACCTTGGCGCTGGACCTCAGCAGCGCCACAAGCGCGTCGACCTGACGCTCAGACGGAACGACCCGGCCCGGCTCCGGCGCCTGCCAGCGGATGTCGACGCCCTCCGGCATCGGCTTCAGGGCGATATCGCCGGGCAGCACGATGACGGCGACGCCGCGCTTGGCGATGGCGGTGCGCACGGCCACTTCCAGCACGCGCGGCATCTGGTCGGGGTTGGTGATCAGCTCGCAATAAACCGAGCACTCGCGGAACAGTTCCTGCGGATGCGTCTCCTGGAAATAGCCGGAGCCGATTTCCGATGACGGAATGTGGGCGGCAATGGCCAGCACCGGCACATGGCTGCGCTGGCAATCGAACAACCCGTTGATCAGATGCAGATTGCCCGGCCCGCACGATCCGGCGCACACCGCCAGTTCGCCGGTAATATGCGCCTCGGCCCCAGCCGCGAACGCCGCCGCCTCCTCATGCCGCGTGCCCATCCAGCGGATCTGCTTGAGCCGATGCAAGCTGTCGCTGAGCCCGTTGAGGCTATCGCCGGTCACGCCCCAAATGCGCTTAACGCCGGCCTCGCCAAGGAAGCGGGCGATGTAGTGGGCAATGGATTCGGTCATGAGAGAACCTTTCTTGCAAGACGTGCTAGCGGCAGCAGAGCCAACCCGCCGAGGCCGCTGACCCACCGCCCAATCCCTTCAGCCTACCGCCGCAAAACGCGCCGAATTGGGGCAGCCCCGGAAGCGCAACAGGCCAAAAGCCAGAATTCAATCGATAAACCAAGACCATGACAGAACGAACGCCAAGCCAACGGGTTCTACGGGCCGGGCGTGTGGGAGGGGAAAGGTAGCAGGGGTTAGGGGCGGAGGATTGTACGGAACGTGTGGGAGGTTTTGGACGCGAGTATAAGCGCGGTGATCGATGGTATATTGCGTCCCCCTTTGTGAGATGCGGAAGACGCTAGCGGATCGCCGCCGACCTCGACCCGGATTTCAAGCGGCAACGGCTGTGACAGTCGTCCACTGGATGGGGGCCACCTTCCAAGACGCCCGTCAACGGGATAAATCGCAATACCACATATTTTAGGGCTCACATTTGTGAAAAAAAAGCATATTTGATGCTTAAGTCATGGGCATCAGGGTATTTGGAGGCCAATCATGCTGTTACGCTTCGAGACAGGCAATTTTCTGTCCTTTGCTGGAGTTCAAGAACTTTCCCTTGTGGCAAGCAAGCTCAAGGGCAGGGAAGATGGCCTCATGCCCATTCCGGGGACGCCTGAATTTCAAGCGGTCCCCGCGACTTTGATCTACGGGGCAAATGCTTCAGGTAAAACCAATTTTGTCCGAGCCTTCACCTTTATGCGAAGCGCTATCCTACACTCCCATAGTCAGGGATCCCCTGACGGGGGGGTCCCCAGAAAGCCATTTGCCCTTGATGAAGAGATTCGGATGACCCCCTCGCACTGTGAAGCCGAGTTTGTCGTTGACGGAACGCGCTTTATTTTCGGATTCACTTGCGACGACGAGAGTTTCCTCACCGAATGGCTCTACGCGTTTCCTGAAGGAAAGCGAAGGAAGCTTTATGAGCGGGAAGGAAAAATGGTCACCTTTGGCCAGAGCATGGCTGGCGCGAAGAAAACCCTTGTTGAATTCATGCGAAACAACAGCCTTTTTATTTCCACAGCAACCCAAAACGATCATGAGGAACTCTCAAGAATCGCAACCTTTTTCCGTAACTGTACATATAGCAGTAATCTGGAGGTGTCTGCCGCCAATATTTCGAATACATTCAAGAAAGGGCAAATTGACGCCCGAGCCATCAGCTTTTTGCAGGATACCGGTACGGGGATTGTTGGACTAGAGCAACACGAAAAAGAAATTACGGACGAGGTTAAGAATTTCAACACGGAGTTTCGCTCAGTTCTGCGTAAATATTTAGGGGATGAAATCGCTCCAGACCCTAACACAAATGAAAAAGACGTAGAGATACAGCTAATCCATCAAGGAACAAAAAAAGAATACTCCCTACCACTGCAACAAGAAAGTTCTGGTACCAGACGTCTTCTTATTTTAATAAGCAAGATTCTTAGAGCGTTAGACAAAGGAACGCTAATAATTGTAGACGAACTAGATGCCAGTTTGCATACTCTAGTCGCCGAACAAATAATAGAGCTTTTTACAAACAAAGAATACAATCCACGCGGCGCACAACTTATAGCGACCACTCACGACACCAATTTGCTAGCCTGCGGCCATCTGCGACGAGACCAAATTTGGTTCTGCGAGAAAGACGGCACTGGTTCGTCTCACATCTTCTCGCTTGCCGACTTCAAGCTCAGACCGACTGATAAATTCGGAAAAGGTTATCTCGAAGGGCGTTTTGGGGCCATACCATTCGCCGGCGACCTGAATGCATTAGTGGGTGGCAAAGCATCATGAGCGAGTCACGTCGATTTAGGCCTCTTCGCCGCAAGGTCGAAACAAAAACACCGAAGCCAAGGATTATAATCTATACTGAGGGAGAAAAAACGGAGCGGGATTATTTTGAAGAGATGAGACGCACTTTCCGGAGTGTGGTCGTGGACGTGGAAATAATAGGTGGCGCCGGGGTCCCCCTCACCATCGCCAATGAGGCAGCACTAGCTGCCCGAACGGCGCGACGACAAGGGCGCAACCAATCGTATACTAGGTATGATGAGTTCTGGGCGGTGTTCGATCGAGATGAACATCCCAACGTCACAGAAGCAATTTCGAAGTGCCGAGCCGCCAAGGTCGGGGTGGCATTTTCGGATCCTTGTTTTGAGCTTTGGCTAATTCTTCATTTCCAGGATTTTGATCGACCTGACCATAGGCACGATGTCCAACGGCATCTGGAAACTTTATGCCGCGATTATGACCGCTCAAAACGAAAGACAACCGACTGCACCAAGTTAATGGATCTGATTGTCGAGGCCGAGCAACGAGCCGAGCGGCAACTGGCCAGGCGAAAGGACGAAGGAACCCCACCTGGGCCACCATTTACTACGGTTTACGAGCTAACCCGGCGCATTCGAGTGAGATGAAGTAACGTTCACCTAGCGTGAACCTACTTACTTGCCTCGCTCGCATTGCCCTCCCCCGCCCTTGCCTCCCCCCTCCCCTTGATGTACGCTCATCACAACTCGCTTGAATCCCCTCAATTATCCTTAATTCCCTACCGGAAAACTCACCTTATCCTTTCCGGTAACGTACCTCAAAACTTTCAAGCGAAATCGGAGGAAAGCCTGATGCCCAAGCAAATGACCTTCGGCGTGATCGTCGGAAACCGTGGATTCTTCCCCAGCCATCTGGCCGCCAGCGGCCGCCTGGAGATGATCGCCGCTCTGGAGAAGCAGGGCTATAAGGCGATCGTCGTATCGCCTGAGGAAACCGCCCATGGCGCGGTGGAAACCTACAAGGAAGCCGAGATCTGCGCCGCGCTGTTCAAGAAGCACGCCGCCGAGATCGACGGCATCATCATCACCCTGCCGAACTTCGGTGAAGAGCGCGGCCTTGCCGACGCCCTGCGCCTTGCCAACCTCAACGTGCCCGTGCTGATCCAGGCGACGCCCGACGAAGCCGGCAAGATGGCCATCACCCATCGCCGCGACAGCTTCTGCGGCAAGATGTCGATCTGCAACAATCTGCAGCAGTATGGCATCAAGTATTCGCTGACCACGCTGCACACCGAGGCGCCCGACTCCGCCGAGTTCGAGGCCGACCTCAAGTGGTTCGCCGCCGTCTGCCGCGTTGTCGGTGGCTTCAAGAACCTGCGCGTCGGTGCCGTCGGTGCCCGCCCGGCCGCCTTCAACACCGTGCGCTATTCGGAAAAGCTGCTGGAGCGTTCCGGCATCACCGTTGATACGCTGGACCTCTCCGAAGTGCTCGGCCGCATCGGCAAGCTCAAGGACGATGACGCCTCGGTTCAGGCCAAGCTCGCCGAGATCAAGGCCTATGTGCCCGTCGGCAACACGCCGCACGCCGCCCTCATCAAGATGTCCAAGCTCGGCGCCGTGCTGGACAACTGGGTGGAGACCAACCGCCTCACCATCACGTCCGTGCAGTGCTGGACCAGCATGGAAGAGTTCTTCGGCATCGTGCCCTGCACCGTCATGAGCATGATGAGCCAGAAGCTGCTGCCGTCGGCCTGCGAGGTCGATACGCTCGGCTCGCTGTCGATGTATGCCCTGGGTCTGGCCAGCGAGACGCCGTCGGCGCTGCTCGACTGGAACAACAACTACGGTGGCGACCCCAACAAGGCCGTCTGCTTCCACTGTTCGAACCTGCCCAAGCACTTCTTCAACGAAGGCGTGAAGATGGACTACCAGCAGATCATCGCTGGCACGGTGGGCGCCGAGAACACCCACGGCACGCTGGACGGCAAGGTGAAGTCTGGCGCCATGACCTTCCTGCGTCTGTCGACCGACGACTTCTCGGGCAAGATCAAGGGCTACACCGGCCAGGGCTCGTTCACCGACGATCCGCTGAACACCTTCGGCGGTGCCGGCGTGGTGAACATCCCCAACCTGCAGAAGCTCCTGCGCTACATCTGCGAGAACTCCTTCGAGCACCACGTGGCGACCAACTTCTCCAACTCGGCCGCGGCGGTCACGGAAGCGGCCAGCAAGTACTTGGGCTGGGACATGTACGTCCACGAATGAGCCTGTCCAAAATTCTACTGGGGCGGGTAGCTAGCTTAGAACTCTGCGCTTCCGGTGCTCACGAACATTAAGTTCGCTCCGCTCCGGTTCTCAAGTTCGTTGCTATCTGCCGCACCCCAGCGAATTTTGACTCAGGCTCTGCGTCTCAATTGGCATCAGCGTTTCCGGCGGCACGCGCTGCCGGGAACGTTATCTCCTTGGTTTGGTTGATATGTTCTCGCCCGGAGTTGACAACGGGCGGGCTATAAGTGGAATTTGTTGATCAAGTTTATCGACCCGCCGGAAATTCGCTCAGGCGAGTCGAATAGCGTGGCTTTCGAGAACCGGAGCGGAACGGACTTCGAGCAACTCCAGCAAAAGTGCCCTTGCGGTTTTGCGTCCGGAGTTGCGCCTTAGAAAACAGCCCGTGAGCACGGCAAGCACAGAAAGTCGCGCTAGTCGGCCGCCTGAGTAGAATTTACGTTTCCAGGAGTCCTCATGCGTCCAACCGTCCACGATGTCGCGCGCGCTGCCGGCGTTGGCATTGCCACCGTGGATCGCGTGCTCAACGAACGCCCCGGCGTGCGGCCGGCCACGGCCGAGCGGGTGAAGGCGGCGGTCGACAAGTTGGGCTTCGTGCGCGACGCATCGGCGGCGGCGCTGGCGCGCAAACGCAATCACGCCTTCGTCTTCGTCATTCCCCAAGGCGCCAACGCCTTCATGCGCCGCCTGGAAGCGGAAGCGCGCGAGGCGGGCCAGCGGCTGGCCGGCGAGCGCGTCGAGATCGACGTCGTCTCCGTGCCGCCGTTCGATGGCGATGCGCTGGCGGCGGCGCTGCGTGCGCTCGAACCCGAGAAGGTGGCCGGCGTGGCGCTGGTCGCCACCGAGTCGGCGGCCGTCCGGGCCGAACTCTGCCGCCTCAACGCCGCCAGCATCCCCGTCGTCACCCTGGTGTCGGATGCGCCGCGCTTTCCCCGCCATCGCTATGTCGGCATCGACAACGTGGCGGCCGGCCGCACCGCCGCCAGCCTGATCGGCCAGTTCCTCGCCGGCAAGCCGGGCAAGATCGTCGTCGTCGCCGGCTCCATGCTGGTGCGCGACCACGTCGAGCGCCGCCTCGGCTTCGGCCAGGTGATCAGCACGCAATTCCCGCATCTGAAGGCCACCCTGACGCTGGAAGGCCGCGACGAGCGCGACGCCACGCGCGAGGCGCTCAAGGCCTGCCTCACCCGCGAGGGCGACATCGTCGGCCTCTACAACATCGGCGCCGGCATCGACGGCATTCTCGACGTGCTCTCCGAGCTGCCGGCGGAAGCGCGCCCGGTGGTCGTGGCGCACGAACTCAACGACGACACCCGCGCCGCGCTGGAAGGCGGCCTGATCCACGCCGTCATCAACCAGGACCCCGGCCACGAAATCCGCAGCGCCATCCGCGTGCTCCGCTCGATGATCGAAGGCACGCCGCTGATCGAAGGCCAGGAAGCCATCCGCATCGAGATCTTCCTGAGGGATAATCTGCCGTAGGGTAGCTACTCCTGGGCCAGGGCGCCTAGCCCATCCCTTTGTTCCCTCAACATAAAACAATCGGATAGCGGTTGGAGATCGCTGCCATCATGCTGTCCTCCTCTGCGCAGGCAGAGGATCTCGGGCAGGATGGGGCGCAACGCCGATATAGAGCTCCAAGGACAACGGGCGCCGGATATTTCCCTCATTGCCCTTTTCGGCCTGAGATCCTCTGCCTGCGCAGAGGAGGACAGTTTTATATATTTGAATCAGCAGCTTATCCGTCGTAACGGCAGCCATCCCGGGGGCAAAGCCAACGCCAGGGCGCCAACCTATCCCTTTGTTTCCTCTATATAAAACAGTCGGATAGCGGCTAGAGATCGCTGCCATCATGCTGTCCTCCTCTGCGCAGGCAGAGGATCTCGGGCAGGATGGGGCGCAACGCCGATATCGCGCTCCAAGGACAATGGGCGCCGGATATTTTCCTCATTGCGTCTTTCGGCCTGAGGTTCTCTGCCTGCGCAGAGAATGACAGTTTTATATATAAAACAATTATTTAGATCGACGCCCTACTCCTCGCCGATCACCTTGCTCATGTTGATGCCGGTCACGTGGAAACCGGTCGCTTCATAGACATGCCGGGCGCGGGCATTGTCGCCGGCCACTCTGAGCTTGATCTGCGTGAAGCCCTTGGCTTTGAGGTCACGCTCGAGAAGGCCCATCGCCGCCTTGCCGAGGCCCCGCCCCTGATGGGCGGCGAGGATGTGAAAATCGGTGATGAAGGCCGAGCGCATCGCCGCGTCCGGCTTGTACCAGAGATAGCCGATCAGCTTCTCGGCGGTCGCCGACGGATCGATCAGGCAGATCAGAACCTGACCGGCGGTGCGCACGCCATTGGGCAATCCAGCCTCGATATCTCGCCGGGCCTGCGAGAGCGCCGCCTCCTGCGAGAGCCGATAGTTGGCGGCGATTTCCGCCGCGTAGTCGGCAATGAAATAATCGAGATAGGCGGGATATTCACTGTCCCGCATCGGTCTGAAGGCAATCACATCAAGTCCTGTCTCACTGGCGGCGCTCATGGAGCGGGCCGACCTATCAACCCTGAGCCACCGCGCGGCGCAAGCTGAAATCGCTCGGCGAGTACCGTCCCCGCTTGCCGGGAATCGCCGCGCTCGCTAACTTCGGGGCCAAGGCGTGGCCCGCGCCTCCCCCCTCCATTCGGGGAAGCATTGCACATGCGGGGTGACTGTCACAGGCCGAACCATCTGTTCGAGCGTCGCATGCGGAGGGGTTGCGTTTTGGCTCGTTTCGGAGGTCGCGATGAAACTTTCCGCCCCCATTTTCCAGCTGAAACGCCGCGCCAAGCTGATGGCCAAGGCCGGCAACCTGCCGCTTCATGAAGCCCTCGACACGATCGCCCGTGAGGAAGGCTTTGCCCGCTGGAGCCTTCTGTCCGCCCGGATCGCCACCGGCTCGCTGTCGGAGACCATCCTGTCCCGGCTCGAGACCGGCGACCTGTTGCTGATGGCCGGCCGCCCCGGCCATGGCAAGACGCTGCTCGGCCTGCGACTGCTGCTCGACGCGGCGCGCACCGGCCGCCGCGCCGTGTTGTTCACGCTGGAATTCACTGAGCCGCAGGCGCGTAGCCACCTGCGCCAGCTGGAAAAGCCGCCGCTCGGCGCCGCCGACCAAGTGGAGGTGGTCACCAGCGAGGCGATCAGCGCCGACACCATCATCGCCCACCTCTCGGACGCAGCGCCGGGAACGGTGGCGGTGATCGATTACCTGCAGATCCTCGACCAGCAGCGCAGCAAGCCGACGCTGGCCGACCAGGTGGCGGCGCTCAGCGCCTATGCCCAGAGCACCGGCCTCATCGTCGGCTTCATCTCGCAGATCGACCGCGCCTTCGATCCCGACGCCAAGCGCCTGCCCGATATCGGCGACATCCGCCTGCCCAACCTCGTCGACCTCGGCCTGTTCACCAAGGCCTGCTTCCTGCACAACGGCGAGGCGCAGTTCCAAAACGTGGCGTAATACCAATTCGCGAAGATGCTGACGCATCCGCTCATTGAGCCATTGCCGATTTCTCATTTGCATCAGGGGCATGAGAAATCGGCAAGCAGAATACCAAGAGGCATTTTCAATGCATCTTGGTATACCCCGCGATCGGCCGCCGCGCTGCGGAGCGCATCGCGGCGGCCGCATGCACTATCAGCCCGCCCGCGTCGGCGCCTGAGAAAACCGCGCCTCCAGCGGCTTGAGGTTGTCCGGCCGGGGCGCCGTCAGGATGCCATAGAGCTCCGGTCGCCGGCCGCGCAGCCAGCGTTGGCCGGTGCATTTGTCGAGCAGCGCAAGGTCGAGATCGGCGCTGACCAGGGCGTCCGCCGCCGCGGCGGTTTCGACGATGATCCGGCCGTAGGGGTCGAGGATCATGGCGTTGCCGGTGCGCACTTCGTCCTCGTCCTGGCCGATGCCATTGCTGAAGACGATGAACAGGCCATTGTCGTGGGCGCGGGCCGGCAGCCAGCGCATCAGCCATTGCCGGCCGTTGGGCCCACGGATTTCCGCCGCGATGGCGGCGGGGTCGTCATGCCGGCGCGCCCATGTCTCCAATGGAATGTGCTTCATGCCCAAGGGACTCACCGAGTTGCAGCCACCCGTCTGATGCGGCGCGATCAGCAGCTCGGCCCCCATCAGCGCCGTCGCCCGGGCGTTCTCGACGAGGTTGTTGTCCCAGCAGATCAGAATGCCGGCCCGGATACCCCAGGGCGTGTCGAACACCGTGTAACGGTCGCCGCTTGAAATCAGCCGGTGCTCGAAGGCGTGCAGCTTGCGGTGGCAATGCACCGCGCCATCCGGCAGGCACACCGCATAAGCGTTGTAGAGCGCGCCATCGTCGGCAAGCTCCAGGAAACCGGCGCCGATGGCGATGCCGCGCTGCCGGGCCAGCGCGCCGACTGCGGTGATCGATGGGCCGTCGAGCGGCTCGGCCAGCGCCCGCAGGCCCGCTTCATCCAGCTTCGGCACGTGCCAATAGCCGGTGATGCACATCTCGGGAAACACCACCAGCTGGCTACCCTTCTCCAGCGCCGCCTCGGTGAAGTCGGCGATGCGCGAGAGGTTATAGGCCTTGTCATTGGCGCGGTGCTGGAACTGCGCACTGGAAACCTTGAGCGTCATGGTCGCCCCCCTGTTGAGTGGCCGTGAGCTTGCTCTTGTTGCGTTCCATCTGTAAAATGACAAATTATCCTGAAATTAGTCGGTAATCGAATGGATCTGAAACTCCTGCGCGCCTTCGTCGAACTCGTCGACAGCGGCCATTACGGCAAGGCGGCGGCCAAGCTCTGCGTCACCCAGTCGACGCTGACCAAGCAGATCCAGGCGCTGGAATCTGCCGTCGGCGGCGTGCTGCTCGAGCGCGGCCGGCATGGCGCCAAGCCGACCGCCCTCGGCGAGGTGTTGCTGGCCGAAGCGCGGCCGCTGCTGGCGATGAGCGGCGAGGCCGACGCCCGGTTAAGGCGCGCCAGTGCCGGCCTCACCGGCCAGCTCGACATCGGCTTCGGCATCTCCATGCTGATCGCCGCGCCGGCGCTGATCGCCGGCTTCCGCCAGCTTGTGCCCGATTGTCAGATCACCCTTAACGACATGGCCTCGCGTGAGCAGCACGAACGCCTTCTGGCCAGCCGGCTCGACGTCGGCTTCTGCCGCGCTCCCGAGGCCGGCGGCGACCTCTCCTTCCGCCCCGTCATCACCGAGCATCTGGCGTTGGTGGTGCCGCACGGCGTCGTCCTGCCGCCGCCCGACCGGCTGGATGACTTGAACGCCCTCGGCTTCGTGGCGCTGGCCGCCCGGCGCGGTCCCGGCCTTGACGCACAGATCGCCGCCTGGTGCGCCGGCGCCGGCTTCCGGCCACGCGTCATCCAGCAGGCCGACGACATCCTCACCGTGCACGCCGTGGTGGCCGCCGGCCTCGGCGCGGCGCTCCTGCCCTGGCAGGGTGTCGAGGCGCTGGGCGGCCGCGCGCGCCAACGGCGTCTCACCGGCAACGGCGCCAGTTGGCCGGTCGGCCTCTGCTGGCGCACCGCCGACAGCAACCCGCTGCTGAAAAGATTCGTGGAGCATGTCGGCCAAGCGGCGGGCTCTACTCCACCTTCTCCACCCGCACCGTCACCTCGCCGGGACGGTCGAACATCGTGACGTCACCCGTCACCTCGCCGAGCCAGACGATGCCGGGCGACGGAACGCGGCCCGACCGGTAGTAGATGACGAAGTCGCCATCGCTCCACAGGCCCAGCGTTCCCGGCCTGAAATCGCGCTGACGGGCGACCTCCGGCAACGGCTGAGGCAGCGCGCCGGTCTTCTCCTGCCGCATGTGGTCGCTCATATCGATGGTGAGCGGCAGCATGGCGGCAAGCGCCTTCGCCGCCGCGTTGTCGCTGAGCGTCGCGGTCACGCTGCCCCACTCCGAGGCGATGCGGATCCGTTCGGCCGCAACGGCGGGACCTGAGAGCCCGACAGCCAGCGCCACCGGCAAGCCGAGAGTTTTCTGGATGCCGTTCATGCTGGCTCCGTGATGGGGTTAGGGAAAAGGGGGCGGCTGATTTAAGCCGCTCGCCCTTGTCGTGCTGAGCTCCTCGCCTTCGCGAGGATGACAGAATTATACCGAGGAAAGAGAGCTATAAGCCGTCATCCCCGCGCCGCCGGGATCGGCAATCAGTGATCGGTATCCGTTGGCGTTTGCTCGCGCACTTCCCTGAGAGAGTCCGGATAGATGAAGGAACCCGCCGACAGATGATCGGTGACCTTCTTGGCAGCATTCAGGCTGAAATACTTTGGCCGCGCTAACTTTAAATCGAGCGCTTCGACCGGAAGCGACAACCAGGGAAGCCTTGCTTGGATAGCTTTGGTGATCGGAATTTCCGGTGGCGGCGAAAACCACTGCCACCAGCGCAGTTCTGGCGTCTGCAAGATTTCAAACTCGCTTCGGGCGATCCGCACGCCGGAACCGAAGCTCGCCTCCAGATCGTTCGGATCGATACGCTCCGCCGTCATTGGATCAGCCAGATCCCGAAAGCGGATCAACAGCGGAAGCTGTGCGTTGGACACTGTTGTCTTTGGGTGAGTCCGGATCAGATCGTCAAGGTGCGCGGCCAGTTGATCTTTGCTGCCCTCCCGGGGGAAAAGCCTGAGAGCAAAATCCCACAGAGCTAAGCTTTGATGGGCACGCTCGTAGTCACCCCCTATCGTACAGAAAAGAATACCTCTGTCGCCGAGGTCCACCATGGCGGCTTCGCCCCAGAACATCGTGTAAACTTCTGTCATACTCAAGCCGGCTAGAAAACCATCGTTCGGACCGATGCTGTATTTCGCCACCGTCGAGACAGTTCTTAGCCCTTCCGGCGTCTCTACTTCCATGGTGAAGCGCGCAAATAAGGTGCGCGGCGGGGTGCCGCACCCGGCGAGCAGAAGCGTCACGGCGAGCGTCAGAAGCAGAAAAGCTGCTCTGCCCCGGTCGAATACCCCCTTCGGAAAGGCATACTCTGACATGGCTTTCAGATACCAACGTGCTTGACGACATACAACCTAAGAAAGAAAATACCGAAGAGTCAACACCCTATGTGGTGAGCGGAACCCGTAGCAGACGTAGCGAGCCAAGCGGAAGAACCAAGGCGCCAATATTGGCGTCTCCCGCCGCCCGCCGCATCCTCACTCCGGCTTGTACCCCGGCTTCTTGTAGAGCGTCTCGAGCACCGGCTCGATCTCCGGCCGATACACCGCTGCGGTCCACTGATCGGCCGGCACGTCTTCGATGGCAACGGAAACGGAGCTTTCCTTGCAGCCGGCGCCGTCCATGATCGCCTGTGTCACCAGATCGGCGATGCGCTGCTTCTGCTCCTCGCCCCGTCCCTCGATCATCTTGATGACGACATGCGGCATGGTTTTCTCCTTCGTTGATTACACGCGCAACAGCGCCTTGATCGCCCGCCGCTCGTCCATGGCCTTGTAAGCCTCGGCCACTTGCTCGATCGGCAGTTCCAGGTCGAACACTTTGCCCGGATGGATCTTGCCGGTCCAGACCAGATCGATCAGTTCGGGCAGGAAGCGCCTCACCGGCGCCGGGCCGCCATGCAGGTGAATGTGGGCGAAGAACAGCTCGAAGCCGTCGAGCTTCACCCCATGCGGCACGCCGACGAAGCTGACATGCCCGCCCTTGCGGGCGCTGCGGATCGCCTGCATGAAGGCGCCCTGGGTGCCGACGCATTCGAGCACGCTGTCGGCACCGACGCCGCCGGTCAGCTCCAGGATGCGGGCGACACCGGCGTCATCGCGCTCGGCCACGATGTCGGTGGCGCCGAACTCGCGGGCCAGCGCTTGCCGTGTCGGGTGGCCGCTCATGGCGATGATGCGGCCTGCCCCCTTTAGCTTGGCCGACAGCACGGCGAGCAGGCCGACGGCGCCGTCGCCTACCACCACCACCGTCTTGCCGGGCGCCACCTCGGCCGCCTCGGCGGCGAACCAGCCGGTGCCCATCACGTCGGACAGCGTCAGGAGGTCGGGGATCATCGACGGCGACGGCATGTCGGGCGTCGCTACCAGCGTTCCGTCGGCCAGCGGCACGCGCAGCATGCCGGCCTGGGCGTTGCCCACCAGCTCGCGGTGGACGCAGGACGACTGGTAGCCGATCTGGCAGGCCGGGCAGGTGTTGTCGGAGGCAAAGAACGAGCCGATGACGAACTGTCCCGGCTTCACGGTGGTCACCGCGCTGCCCACTTCGACGACGACGCCGCAATATTCGTGACCCATCCGCGTCGGCTCGTTCACCGGCTGGATGCCGCGATAGGGCCAGAGGTCGGAGCCGCAGACGCAGGTCGCCGACAGGCGGAGAATGGCGTCGGTCGGCTTTTCGATGGTGGGAATGGCAACCGCTTCGAAGCGAACGTCGCGCGGGCCGTGCAGAACCGTGGCTTTCATGATGTCCTCCGTCTTGTCGTTTACTTGCCGGCGTCCGCGAACACCTGGCGGGCGATAGAAATGGCGGTGTTGGCGGCCGGCCAGCCGGCGTAGAAGGCGAGATGAGTGATCATCTCGACAATCTCTTCCCGACCAAGGCCGTTTTCCGGCCCGAGTTTCAGATGATATGGCAATTCATTGACCCGGTAGAGCGCCACCAGCGTGGCGATGGTGATGAGGCTGCGGTCGCGCGGGGCAAGGCCGGGCCGCTTCCAGACATCGCCGAACAGCACGTTGTCGGTAAAATCGGCGAGCCCTGGGGCAATGTCGCCGAAAGCCTTCCGGGCAGGGCTTTGTTCCTGAGGCATGCTTGGGTCTCCTTGATCAATCGGCCAGCGCCGGCTCGCCGAGGGCGCATTTGAGCTGCCACTCAAAGCCAGCCAGGGTCTTGGCGTCGGCGCCCATGGCGGAGAAGAAAGCGAGCGGCGGCAGGTAGCGCATGCCGACATAAAGCGCACTGGCTTTGAGCGGTGTCAGCACCTCGTCGATGGTGCTCTCGATGAGCCCCTCGGCTGAGTAGGTGTGCTCGGTGGCGCCGGCCGTCACCACGGCCTGCAACGCCTTGCCTTTGAGGGCCGTGCCGTTGGGGCCGAAAGCCCAGCCATAGCTCCAGACTTCGTTCAGATAGGCCTTCAGCATCGGCGTCAGATTGAACCAGTGGATCGGGAACAGGAAGACGATCCGCTCGGCCGCCTCCACCGCCCGCTGCTCGGCGGCGACGTCGAAGGCGGCGGTATCATCGCCATAAAGCGCTTCGAGGTTGCGCACCGTCACGTCGGGCAGGCTCTCGGCGGTCTGTTGCAGCGCCTTGATGGCGGCGGAGCGGGCAAAATAGGGATGGGAAACGATCACAAGCGTTTTCATGGGAGGCTTTCTGGAAGTGGCAATCGCGGACCTTCAACGCAGCCCCATATTCGCCGTTCGCCCTTTTCGGCCCGAGGTCCTCTGCCTGCGCAGAAGAAGACAATTTATATAACAAAAACATATATATAGAACTGTCATCAACTCTGTTGGGCATTGAGGTCTCTCAGTCTTGCATTGAGGATGACGATGATCTTGCGCATGAGGGCTCCGATGGCGACGATTGGCTTCTTTCCGTTTTGAACAAGGCGTTGATAGACCTCACGTAATGGTCCCTTTGCGTGGCTTGCGGCCAGGGCTGCCATGAAGAGGAGACGACGCACCTCAGAGCGTCCACCGCGCATCGTCCTGTGTCCCTTGAACAGACCGCTGTCATTGGCGTGTGGGGCCACGCCGGCCAGCGAGGCCGCCTGCCTTCGCTGCAGGCTGCCCAGCTCTGGCATGTGGGCGAGAAGAGCGATCGCGGTCAGCGACCCGACACCGGGCAAGCTCTGCATTTCCCGGAAGGCAGCCTTGAGCTGCGGGGTTCTGTCGATCAGCGCCTTCGTCTCCGCCTCAATGGCTTTGATCTGGCGGACGATGGCCCGCAGGATGGCGTCACAGGACGCCTTGATCACCTTGCTGGCCGGCGCTCTTGCCCGGTTCTGCTCGGCCACCTTGAGGGCAACCAGGTCCTCGCGCCGGGCAACCAGATCGGTCAAGATCTTCTGGTCGGCCTCTTTCGGCAGGAAGAGGGAAAGCCGATCCCAGCGATCCTGCCCGTAGCGGGCCAGCGCTTCGGCATCGAGAGCGTCCGTCTTGGCCAGGGTGCCGAAGGAGCGGATAAAAGCCTTTACCTTCAAGGCATCCACCCGGTGGCAGGCAATGCCTGCGGCCATCAGTTCGGCCACAAGGACATGCTCATGGCCACCGGTCGGCTCGCAGACCGCAAGGTCTATCCGCTCAAGACTCTTCAGAAAGCGGCGGATGGCGGCGGCGGTATTGTCGATGACGCAAGGCTTCGGACAGGCAGACGAGGAAAGGGCTTGGAAGACCGTCAGCGTGTCCTGGGAGACATCGAAGCCCAGAACGATCTCGGGAGCCTTCTGCAAAAAGGTCATGATGTGCTATCCTTCCCAAGTTAGGCCACCATGAGCTTCGGATTGTTCTCGGGCGTGGGTCTGATCGGCAAGGGTCAGCCCCCAGAGACCCCATCAACTCTCCAAGCGAATGATGGAAGATGGCAGGGAGCCTTGATGACAACGGGTGAAAACCCGATCCTCCGCACGGTCGCCTGCCACCGGCCTCTCCGGGGTCGTCAAACCAACCGGCCGGAGAGGCCGCCTTCATCTTAAGACAACGCAGACGAACAATCCTCCGCGAAGGCGGGGGACCTCAGGCAGGATGAGGCGCTGTGGCTGCTATAGGTCGCGGACCAGAACCTTGCGATTGTTTGGGGGAAAGAGGATTGTTCAGGCTACGGCTTCCACGAGATACGCGTCGCTTGTCGACGCCCCGAGGCGAATGCCGATGATCTCTTGATAAACCGGCGAGGCGTACCAGGCCTCGGCCGCTGCCTTGCCGGGAAATTCGAGGATCACCGTCATGCCCGCCGGCGCTTCGCCCTCGACGGCCGTGGCCGGGCCACCCATCAGCAGGCGCCGGCCGCCGAAGGCAGTCACCGTCGCCATCGCCGAGGCGAGATAGGGCGCGATCGCCTCGTGGTCGTCAATGGTGGTGTGGAAGATGAAATAGGCGGGCGCGGACATTGAACTTCTCTCTGCCGTTGGGGCTCGGCAGCTATATAAGTCAGCCCTATTGATGATCTGAAGACGCCGTCGGGTTGGTGATTACATAACCTGACATTGATAATAGACAGACGAGTGCGTCGGCCGAGAGCCTTGCCACGAGAGTCAGCCATGGATTCCACCCAGCGCGTTCGCGCCATCCTGTCCTTCATCAACGCCGCCGATGCCGGCAGTTTCGCCGGCGCCGCCCGGGCGCTGAGCATTTCCTCGGCCGCCGTCAGCAAGAACATCGCCGGCCTCGAGAAGGCGCTGGGCGTCCGGCTGATGAACCGCACCACCCGCACCCTCAACCTCACCGAGGAAGGCGAGACCTTCCTGCGTGAGGCGCGCATCGCGCTGGCCGCCCTCGATCAGGCGGCCGAGGCGGTGATCGCCCATCGGGCCACGCCGACCGGCCGCGTCCGCATCTCCACCAGCGTCGGCTTCGGCCGCGAGCAGTTGACGCCGATCCTGCCCGGCCTCATCGATCAATACCCCGGCCTTGCCATCGAGGTGGATTATGACGACCGGCTGGTCGATCTGGTGCACGATCGATACGACATGGCGCTGCGCGGCGGCCACATCGCCGATAGTTCCCTGATCTCCCGGCCGGTCTGCCAGATGAACCTGGTGCTGGTGGCCTCGCCCGGCTATCTCGCCGCTCACGGCACACCGCGCACGCCGGAAGATCTCGGCCGGCACAGGCTGCTGACGCGCCGTTTCCTGGGCGGCCGGGTGTCGCCGTGGAATTTCCGCGCCAGCGATGGCAGCCTGACAACGCTCAACACCGAGCGGGCCGTGCTCACCCTGTCCTCGCCCGAAGCGCTGACGGCGGCGGCGCTCTCCGGCGCCGGCGTCGCCGAAGTGGGCGTCCACCATGCCTGGAAACATCTGGTCGACGGCTCACTGAAAGCACTGCTGCTTCAAAGCCACCACCCCGGCGGCTTCGAAATGACGCTGCAATACCCACACCGGGCCCTGATCGCGCCGCGCGTCCGCGTTACCGTCGATTATCTCCTGACGGCCTTCGCCGGCATGCAAGAGCTGCGCGTCCCGCTTTCCGCCCTGCGTCAATTCGCGGCGTGAAGGCCGGACTCCACGGCCCTCGTTTCTCTTCAGCGAGGTGTGGCCACCCCACCATACAACTCGAAATATAAGCGCGATCATCTGATCACGCAGTTTGAGAAAACAGACCGGAGACCTGCATAGGCACGCGGCAGACCCAGGGAAAAGCGCTGGAAGCCCCCACGTATTCCGCCGGAAAGAGGCTCAACCGCCGGCTACAACCTGCGGCATCAAATCGCCGATCAGAATTTCCCAACGCCACACACGCAGGTGGCCAAATTGATGGCAACGCAACCGACAACACATCTTCGGCGCGCAATTTCATTCTTTACCGACGGGTATCGAATTCAAATATAGACTCATAAAAAATCTCAGAACGACATGCATAAAGCCGAATAAGTCTACAAATTAAGAAAAATTTTACCATCAAAAACCCAAACATAACACCACGAAGACATTCGTTTGACTATAAGCCATCCATAGGAAAATAAAGATATGTGACGTTACCCTGAGGGGGAGCACCCCAAAATCACCAACAGACCTATAATATATATCCAGATATCGCCCGGTTTTTATGTGAACAATACTTAGTTTGAAAGGGGTCCTCGCGTATCTACATATCACTCCCATCAGATAGCGGGGCACTTCATCAGCGCCATGGCCTGTCATAAATACCAGTACCCACGTCTTTTTCCCTCAACCAGTCTATCTATACACAGCGTTAACAAAACAAATACCTTTTTATATTAATTGAATTCCATGCTGTTCCATCGGGGGTGAAGTTATGGATCGCCTGAAGATTTCCCACAGGCTCTACGCGGGCTTTGGCCTCGTAACCTTGATGCTCATCGCCGTCGCAATGGCCGGCTATGTATATCTGACGGACTCCTCGGCCTACACCAAGGAGTCTGTACGTGTTTATACGTTAAACCTCAACATGGAGATGGCGCTGAAGCAGATCTCCATGGGCCGCGCCTCCTTCTACGAAGCGCTGGCACAACCCAAGCGGCAAGCCGAGATCTTCGACCGCATGGGCAAGGCCTTCACAACCGCCGAGGCCAAGCTCGACGAAGTAGCTGCGAACACGCAGGATCCCACGCGCAAGGCGAAGGCGGCCGACATGGCGTCGACGCTGAAGAGCTATCATGCTGGGGTTAAGACGCTGGCCGACCAGATCATGACCGGAGACACCGGCGCCATCAACTCCAACCTGCGCTCCGAGCTGGCGGCGATCTACCCGCAGATCGACGCGCTCGGCACCGAGCTGTCGACCAATTACGGCCAGCTCGCCGAACAGGCGGGCAAGGCCGGCATCGATGGGGCCGCTAGCGGCGTCGTCATCGAACTTAGCATCGGCGTCGTCGCTGCGCTGGTCGCCGTCACCATCGCCTTTGTCAGCGCCATTTCGGTGATGCGGCCACTTGGCATCGCCATCGCCTACGTCCAGGCCCTCGGCCGGGGCGAAAAGAACTTCGTTGTGACCATCGCTGCGCGGCGCGACGAGTTCGGCATTCTCGGCGGTGTGCTGGAGAAGTGTCGGCAGAGCATGATCGCCGACGAAAAGGCCCACGCCGAGCGCGAGGCCCGCGAGCATATAGAGCGCGAACATCTGCAACAGCGCCAGAAGCTGGCCGACGCGTTCGTCGCCGAGATGACGGGTCTGGCCTCCAACTTCGCAGAGTCCTCGGCCGAGATCGCCGACAGCGCCCACGGCCTTGCCGCCACCGCCGAGGAAACCGCCCGCCAGGCGCAGGCCGTCGCCGCCGCCGCCGAACAGGCCGCCAGCAACGTGCAGACGGTGGCCGCCTCCTCGGAAGAAATGGCCGCCTCCGTGCACGAGATCAGCGCGCAGGTCGATCACTCGGCTGAAGTCGCCGACCTGGCCTTCGGCGAAGTGCAGGCCTCCAACGCCCGCATCTCCACCCTCGCCTCCTCAGCCGCGGCGATCGGCGACGTCGTCAACATCATCCGCAACATCGCCGAGCAGACCAACCTTCTGGCGCTCAATGCCACCATCGAAGCGGCGCGGGCCGGCGAGGCCGGCAAGGGCTTTGCCGTCGTCGCCGCCGAGGTCAAGCAACTCGCCGACCAGACGGCGCGGGCAACCGGCGACATCGAGACCAAGATCGGCGAAATCCAGGACGCCACCAACAACACGGTCCACTCCATGACCTCGATCGTCAAGACGATCGCCAACATCAAGGAAGTGGCGTCTGCCATCGCCAGCGCGGTGGAAGAACAGGGCGCGGCAACCAACGAGATCTCCACCAACTGCCAGCAGGCGGCCATCGGCACCAACCAGGTCACCGAGAACATCGCCGGCGTCGGCCAAGCCGCCGAGATGACCGGCGCCGCCTCGACCCAGCTGATGAACCTGTCCACCGGCCTATCGACGAAAGCCCAGAACCTGAAATCGGTGGTCGAGACCTTCGTCGTCAAGTTCGCGGCGGCCTGAGACAGCCGGGTTCCGCGACAATCGAAAGCCGGCGACACCATCGCCGGCTTTCGTGTTTTGGAAGGGTAGTCCAGAGAACGCACCCCCATCAAAGGGTGCTCCTTGCGCCTCTTGGCGCATGGCATAAGCTAGGGAAATGATGTCCCCCTGCCCCGTCTATCTCTTCCGAAGTCCCGCGTTTGCGCCATCCGGCGACACGGTCGTCAGTCTCGCGCCGCTCGACCGGGTTGTCGCCGTTTACGGCGGCGGTGGCATTTGGGGAGAAGGCGGGTTGTCTTCGGCCTTTGGCGGGGTGGCCGTGTTCAAGAACGACACGTCCGGCGAACGTTTCGTCGGCGTTTGGGGTTCTCGCAACGCTGCCCGTTTCCGCCGCGAGCTTCAGGCCCATATGCCGACCGCCATTCACAAAGAGGCACCCGACGCCCGGCTTGTCTTTCGGCAGGCCGAGGGAGAACGGCCTGAAAAAGCAGGTCGGAGCTGAGGGGGCGCCCCGCGCCTTTGTGCCAGGCCCACCTCAACCAACGACAATGGCCCGAGGCGTACGCTCCGGGCCAGGTCTCGCCAGTAACACGACGGATATCTTCCGATGCCGATCCTCAGGCTGCCTTGAGCTCGGCGACAAAGGTCTCGACCGCCCGCTGCAGCTCGGTGGTTTGCGTCTCAAGGCCGTCCGACAGCGCCATCAGCTGTGTCGAGGCCGCGCCGGTCGATTCCGCCGAATGGCCGACGCCCGAGATATTGCTCGTCACCTGGGCGGTGCCGTGGGCGGCGCGCTGGCAGTTCTGGGCTATCTCGTTGGTGGCCGCGCCTTGTTCCTCGACGGCTCCGGCGATCGATGCGGCAATATCCTTTACGCTGGAAATCGTCCGGACGATTTCCACCATCGATTTGACCGTGTCCTCCGTTGCCTTCTGGATTTCGGCAACCTTGGCTGAGATCCCGTCGGTCGCACTGGCCGTCTGAGCGGCCAGCTGCTTCACTTCCGAGGCGACCACCGCGAACCCCCGGCCGGCATCGCCGGCCCGCGCCGCTTCGATGGTCGCGTTGAGGGCCAACAGGTTCGTCTGGTCGGCAATGCCGTTGATGAGGTTGACGACTTCGCCGATCGCAGCGGCGGCCGTCGCCAAGGTGGCGATGCGCTTGTTGGAGGCTTCCGCCTCGGCGAACGCGTCGTCGGCGACCTGTGCCGAATGCGTCACCTGGCCGTTGATCTCATGAACGGAGGCAGCCAACTCTTCCGAGGAGGCAGCCACGGTCTGCACATTGGTCGTGGCATCCTCGGCCGCCTTTGCCACGGCTTGTGCTTGGCGCGTCGTCTCTTCGGCAGTCGCCGACAAATTCTTGGCCGCGTCGGCCACTTCACCGGAGGAACGCGCAAGGCCGGCCACCAGCAACTGCATCCGGGCGACGAAGGCGTCGGCGTTGGTCGCCCGCCTCGACGTCCGGTCGCGTGCCAACGCCTCGGCGCCAGCCTGTTCAACCCGCCTGAGATCCGCCTCGCCGAGCATCTTGCGCAGCACTTCCAGCGTTTTGGCGATGGCTCCTACCTCGTCGCGGCGCTCGGTACCTGCGACGGCGGCGCCAAGTTCGCCGCGCCCCATCGCTTCCATCGTTCCCATCATGACACGAATCGGCGCCACAAGGCCGCCGCGCACCAGCCCGACCGCAAGGCCGATCACCAACAGCGTACCGAGAGCGATCATGCCAATGGTCAACGTCACGGTGAAGGTTACCTGCTGTTGAGCGGCCTCGGACTGCGTGCCGAGGTATTTGGCGAGCCCGATATAGACCTTGGACGCGTCTGCGAAGACCTGCTCAAGCGCCGGCGCGCAGGTGGACTGCATCGCCGTCATCGCCTTGACCGTGCCAGCGGCATCCGTTGAACTGGCAGAAAGGCTTATGGTTTCGGCGCAGGCGCCGTCCATCGCCACCTCGTAGGATCGGCCGACCGCCGCCGTGCCCGCCGCCTCGGTCGGGGCGAACTTCACGGCTTCGGCGATCCGGTCCTTGAAGCCCTGCCGCACCTCCACCAAGGCCTTGGCCGCGGCGGAGTTGCCGGCATCGGTCGTCGATACGGCGTAACGGTAGATCACCACTTGGGTCTGATAGATGATGCGGCCAACGCGGGCCAGCGCCAGCACGGCCTGGCTGGGGCCATCGAGCAGCGTCACGTAGCTGCCGCTGATCGTCCGCATCTGAGAGGCGGAATACAGGGCTCCGCCAAGGCTCACGGTGCCGAGCAACAGCAGGAGACTGATGACTTTCCAAATCATCGACCAATTTTTGAACGACATCGAACCAATCCTCCGGGCCCACACCATTCGGCATGGCGGCACTGGTACGCTGTGCGCAAGATGTTAATTTCGAAGAAATTCGAGATCAAAATAAAAAATGATGGCAGTCAATATAACTTGAAAGTAATATACATCGATCCGGCATACATTTCGCTCTCAAGATAAATTTAAATAGACAATAGTGCTATTTTCGTTTTTACCGAAAGGCGACGTATATTTCATAGAATTTATCTTTAACCAGAAAATAACCTTTTACGATTTCGAAATGAAGCCGGCGTGGATGGCCAGTGCAACCGTTGACGCGCAATCGGCCATAGCCCCCTTTATCCTCCCAACACCAGGCTGCCGGCGATTGTCCACATGATCACCGCGATGGCGCCCTCGAGCAAGCGCCACGCCATGGGCTGGACGAAGATCGGCCGGAGCTTGGTCGCGCCATAGCCGAGCGAGAAGAAGAAGCCGAAGGAGGCCGTCATGGCGCCCAAGGCGAACGCCGCCTCCCGCCCCGGATATTGGGTGGAGATGGTGCCGAGCAGCACCACCGTGTCGAGATAGACATGCGGATTGAGCCAGGTGATGGCAAGGCAGGCCACAAGCGTCGGCATCAAGGGCGTTGCCCCGTTGGCTCCGCCGACATCGAGCGCCCCATGCGAACGCAGCGCCGACATCAGGTTCCTGACGCCATAGAAGGCCAGGAAGGCGGCGCCGCCGAAGCGCATCACCGGATCGAGCCACGGTAGCACCGCCGCGATGCGGGAAAAGCTGGTGACGCCCAGGATGATCAGCGCCACATCGGACAGCGCGCACGTCAGGCAGACGGCGAACACGTGGCCGCCCTTCAGGCCTTGCCGCAGCACGAAAGCATTCTGCGCGCCGATGGCGACGATCAGGCTCAGCCCCATGCCGAGCCCGGAGAGATAGGCCGAAAAATCCACAAACGCCCCCTGTTTACGAGGCTTGCAGTAGCCATACCCAGGGGGTTAGACAAATTAATCCTTCTTACTCTGAATTAGCCGAGCTAACCGATGATCGACTATTCCGCTGCGCTTGCCGTCGCCGCCATTGTCCGCACCGGTAGCTTCGAGAAGGCCGCCAAGGCGCTCTCCGTCACGCCCTCGGCCATCTCGCAGCGGGTGCGCCTTCTGGAAGAGCGGCTGGGTGCCGTATTGGTCGAGCGCGGCACGCCCTGCGTGGCGACCGAAAAGGGCGCCTGGCTCTGCCGCCATGTCGAGCTGGTCGGCATGCTGGAAAACGACCTGTTCGAGCGGCTGCCCGGCCTCGGCGACCCCTTGTCCGGTCCGATCACGCTGGATATCGCCGTCAACGCCGACAGCCTCGGCACCTGGTTCATGCCGGCGGCGGCGGCCTTCACCCAGAGTTCCAAGGCGCTGCTCAAGATCGCCGTCGACGATCAGGACCATACGGCCGACTGGCTGCGGCGTGGCCACGTGGTGGCCGCCGTCACCTCGCTCGCCAAGCCGGTGGCCGGCTGCAAGACCAGCCCGCTCGGCCGCCTGCGCTACCACGCCACCGCCAGCCCGGATTTCGTGGCCCGCCATTTCCCGAACGGCGTCACCGCCGAGGCGCTCGCCCAGGCGCCAGCGCTGACCTTCAACCAGAAGGACGGCCTGCAACAGGATTGGGCGATGACAACGCTTGGCGCAACCGAGCCCGGCCCCACCCACTGGCTGCCGTCGACGCAGGGCTTTGTCGAAGCCGCCCTGCTCGGCATGGGCTGGGGGCTCAACCCCACCCAGCTCGTCTCGGGCCACCTCGCCACCGGCCGCCTCGTGGAGCTGGTACCCGGCGCCACTCTGGACGTGACGCTCCACTGGCAGGTGAGCCGCCTCGTCTCCAGCCAATTTCCGGAGCTATCCCGCGCGGTGCTGGCAGCGGCGAAGGCGGCGCTGCTGTGAGAGGCCGCCCCATGGCGCTCGTTACGCAGCGGCGACTTTCTTGAGGAACTGTTCGACGGTTGTCCTGAGTTCGTCCGAGCGATCCGTCACCTTGTTGGCGGAGCCGAGAACGTCCGTCGCACAGCGGTTGGTCTCTTGCACGCCACGGGAGACGCCGGCCATGGCGCGAACCACGTCTTTGGCGCCATTGGCCGTTTCCGTGACGTTCTGGGAGATTTCCTGCGTTGCCAGGCCCTGCTGTTCGACGGCGGCGGCGATCGCCGAGGTAAATTCGTCGATTTCGCCCATGATGTGGGTGATCTCGCGAATGGCCGACACCGTTTCTCCCGTCGACGTCTGGATGTTGGAGATCTGCTTTGAGATGTCCTCGGTGGCTTGCGCCGTCTGCGAGGCCAGCGACTTGACCTCGGAGGCCACCACCGCGAAGCCTCGCCCGGCTTCACCGGCGCGCGCCGCCTCGATGGTGGCGTTGAGGGCCAGAAGGTTGGTCTGCCCGGCGATGTCGGAGATCAGCTGAACGACGGTGCCGATGCGATCGACCGTTTCGGCCAGCCCATCGACGCGGCGATTTGTCGACGTCGCCGCTTCCGTGGCGCTACGAACGACATCCTTGGTCGTCCTCACCTGGCGCGAGATTTCATGGATGGAGGTTGAAAGCTCCTCGGCGGCCGCCGCGACCGCTTCCGCGCCGGCAGCGGCTTCCTCGGATGCCGAGGCGGCGCTGGACGCCTCCTCCGAGGTCGAATCCGCAATGCCGTTGAGGCTGGTCGCGGTCTTGGCCATCGCCCCGGCGGTGGTCGAGACTTCGCCGAGCGATAGCGTCACATCGCCACGGAATCCGCCGATGAGTTCATCCACCCGACGCTGGCGGTCGAGCTGCTTCTGGTTTTCCTGTTCCTGCTCGGCGCTCAGCTTTTTGCGCTCGATGATGGCATCGCGGAAATAGGCCACGGCATGCCGGATGGCGGCAATCTCCTTGAGACCGCCCGCCGCCTCTAAAAAGAGGTCGGTGTTGCCGGTGGCCAGCGTCCGCAGTTCCCTGACGGCGCCAGCCAAGGGCTGCAAGATCGAGCGCACGATCAACAGCGACAGGACGGCTGCGACGAGCAGAAGCAGGCCGCAGATGCCGCCGAGAACCGCCGTCATGCGAGACGTCCGGGCGTCGAGATCGTCGACGTAAAGTCCCGTTCCCACGACATAGCCCCACGGCTTGAATAGCTTGACGAAAGACCGCTTCGGAAATAGCGCCTGTGCGGCGGCGCCGGGCTTTGACCACTGATAGCTGTAGGATGCCTCCTCGCCGCCGGCAGCGGTGATCGCCTGGTTCATGCCGACGAAGATCGCGGTCCCGTCGCCACTCTTGTAGGAGGTGAGATCCGTTCCATTCAGGCTGGTGTTGATCGGATGCATGATCATGGTCGGGCGCAGATCATGAATCCAGAAATAGTTGGTTGCGTCGTAGCGCATCGTCCCGATCGCGGCGAGCGCTTGCCCCTTTGCTTCGACCTCGGACAACTCGCCTTTGACGACCCTCTCCTGGTACCCGGACAGGATGGCGTAGGCGCTGTCGACGAGATTCTGCAGCCGGTGATCCGTCTCGGTGTAAAGCGTCGAGCGAAACTGGACCACCGAATAAACAGAAAGCAACATGAAGCAAATCATCAAGATGCCGACAACCGCGAACAACCGACCACGCACAGTGTTCATTTCCAGCTCCGGAAATTGTCGTTTGAATCCAGCTTGCACAGTGCGGACGTAAAAAAGAATAACCTGTAAAGAAAATAACGGATGGGGTTATTTTGTGATTGCAAGAAATCACAAGTGCTTCCCGTCCTGGTAGGAATGCCATTGTTATTTTGAGATATAGTATAGGCCCTGATAGACCTTCGATTCGAGCATCATCCGACCGGAGTGAAACGAGGATCGATAAGATGATGCTTCCAAACCAAGAACTTAGAGCGCCGATCTGATTCAATCAGATCGGATAGCGCTCTAAGCCTGCCGACACACCTGGTTCGGCAGAGGAGGAAGCGTCACCCTGAGGCCGATTGGCAATAACAAGAACAGCCGCCCCGATACACGCGGAGGCGGCTGCCTTGACTATGCCAAGAACTATAAATTTCGGCGACGGCCCTAAAACTAAACTAACCTTATTCGGGCGGAAGCCAGCAAGCCCACCCGTGCAATAAGGCCGACGATAACGGCGAATTCGGCCATGAGTACTACGGAATTCCGTGGTACGTCGTCAGAGGGAAACGACAAAATACACCATGAAATCAACCGGATGAAACGCGGATCGCGTGACGCGGCAACCTCCCGGACGCGGCGGTCTAAATCGAAATAGCTCCGAGCTGCACCGCCCTGAGGACGGCGACCACCTTGTCGTTGCAGCGCAGTTTCCGGAAGATCTGCCGAAGATGGTCGTCAACCGTGTCTTCGGTTATGCCCATGATGTCGGCGATATCGGCGCGCGTCTTGCCCGTCGCGGTCCACCGCAGAACCTCCTTCTGCCGCGCCGACAGCCGTATTTGCGGAAGCTGCGGATTGGGAAGCAGCGAGGTGTAAACCAACTGGAACTGACCGGCCATCGCATAGAGCTGGCTGAGATGGTCCCTGCCAAACGAGTGGCGATCCGCGCTGGCGAACCCGAAGCCGATGAGATCGCCATATCCCAGATGGATGGCCGCGGCGGCGCCGGCTTTCAGCCCGGCGTCACGGGCTTCGTTCATCACCCTTACTTCGTCCTTTGACAGGGAATGCGTCTTGGAAATGGACGCCCAGTCAAAGATTCCGCTTTTCTCCCAGCCAATCCGGTAGATGGGGTCAAAGGTAATGTAGTTGTGGCTCACATAATGATTGAGCCAATCGCCAGGGTAGTTCGACAGGACCGCGTGACCGGCAATGTCATTTTGATGATGGACATAGCTGAAAGCAAACATATCAATGCCCAGCCGGGCAAGGTAATCGCCGAAGACGGAGCTCAGCTCCCCATAATTTCGGCACTTGTTGGACTTCTCGATGAACTCCTGAAGCACCTGATGATGGGGCTGAGCAACCATCTGGATTATCGCATGAAGCGTCGACTGAATGGCGGGCGGATACGCAAGCGATCGGCGACCTTGGTGGTGCCGGATAGCCAAACACGGACCATACAATTGAGAGAGTCGATCATGGTGTCTCGCGCTTGACGTGTGATGTTCAAGGTATAGCCCCCCGGCAAAAATGCAGCCGTAAATGCACGTACCTGGCGATCGAAAGCCGCGAATTGTCGGAGATGCTTGGCGTTACCGGCACATGCGATGTCAGCCCTGTCGCCTGCCGAACAGAGCCGGCGATTGGCTCATCTCATCCTTGTGTCGTCGGACGAATGCGCGGTATGGGTCGGGCAGCGGCAAGATGATTTTCCGATTGAGACTGCCCTAACCATGGACTTCACAACCACGACGCTATCGTCCACTCGCCTGCGGCTCACGGCTTTCCAAGCCGAGGACGCGGCGGAGATTTTCGCCGCCGTCACGCCGACGCTCACCCGCTTCATGGCATTTGATCCATCGCCGTCGTTCGACGCCTTCTCCGAAGTCTCCTCGGCCTGGTTTGCCAAAATGGCAAGCGGCACGGACCTCTTCCTGGTGGTTCGCCTAGCGCTGACCGGAGAATTCCTCGGCCTCGTAGGGCTGCACAACATCGGCGATGAGGAGGCGGAAGCCGGCGTCTGGATCAAGGAGGCCTCTCACGGCTTCGGCTACGGCCGGGAAGCCGTCTCGGCACTGGTCGGCTGGGCAGCGGGAGCGACCGGCGTGCAGCGGATCACCTACCCCGTTGTCGAATATAACCACCCAAGCCGGCGTGTGGCGGAGAGCCTGGGCGGCGTGGTTGTGGGGAGCCGACGCCTCAGGAAAACGGACGACCTCGATCATCCGACGGTGATTTACCGCATTCCAGTGCCTCGGTCCCAGTGACCGCCGCGCCGAACGTTGTATCACCGCCGCCTCCATGTTACCCATCCCCCATGGACAACCTTCGCGCCCTCGCCCCGTCGATTATTCCCGCCATCGATTGATTGGTGGGTGCGCGTTATTGTTCTTAGCAACCCGCCCGCGAGGCGGGTTTTTTGTGCCGTCTCCGGGCCGAACTTGGAGATGAAACATGGCCGAACATGAATTGAGGCAGCTGATCGAAGCCGCCGACCGGGCCATCACCGCCGAGGACTTCGACGGCCTGATGGAGTTCTACGCCGACGACGCCACGCTGGTCGTCAAGCCCGGCCTCAACGCCACCGGCAAGACGCAAATCCGCAAGGCCTTCGTGGCGATCGCCGCCCACTTCAAGAACGCGCTGAAGGTGCGGCAAGGCCGGATGCAAGTGATCGAGGGCGCCGACAACACCGCGCTGGTGCTGATGGAAACGCTGCTCGACGTGGAGGGCCAAGCGGAACCGATCGTCCGCCGGGCGACCTACGTCTTTCGCAAGTCGGAAGCCGGCCGCTGGCTGTGCGCGGTGGACAATTCCTACGGCACGTCGCTGCTCGACGGCTGACGACAAGCATCGGCGGCCGGCAGCGTCTGGCCGCCAGCCGATCCTAGATCGCCGCGAGCACTAGAACCAGATAGCGATGCCTGATTACACCTTTGTACACATTGTTGCAGATTATTCGGCCAGCTGACACTACATCACCCTCAACGAGACGGCCGGACGGGCCGGTTTTTACCGAATATTGGCCGGTAGAGCCTAAAGCACCCGTATCGGTGGCCTGTCTCTAGGGGTGAATGATGAGCAAGATTTCCGCCACGCTGGGGCTGTTCAACCTCCTGCTGCTGGCCGTGTTTGCCGCGAGCGCTATCGGCATCGCCGGCATTTCCAGCACGGCCGGCATGGGGCTCGCCTTTACCCAGCTCACCGGCTTTCTGTCGCTTGGCATGATGGCCTTCGCGGCGGTCCTGTCGACCCGGCAAAAGTGGCTCGAACCGAGCTTGGGCGGGCTCGACAAGATGTACCGGCTGCACAAGTGGCTCGGCATCGGCGCGCTGGCCATCGCCGTCGTTCACTGGCTGGTCAGGACCGGCGGCGGTCACCGCCCGCCGGTGGAAGCGGCCGCCGCTGCGGCCAATGCCGTCGCCTCGACCGTTACCGCCGCCGCCAGCGCCGCCGCGCCGGTGGAGCGCGTAATCGACCCGGCCGTCGCCGCCACCCAAACGCTGTTCCCCAGCCTGATGGGCCTGGCCCACATGATCGCCCAGCCCGTGCTGTTCCTGCTGATCGCGCTGATCGCCGCCGCGCTCGTCAAACTCATTCCCTACCGGATCTTCCAGAAGCTGCACTTCGTGATGGCGGCGGTGTTCCTTGTCTTCGCCTTCCACGCGCTGGTGCTGATGCGGCCGGAATACTGGCCCACGCCCTTCGGCTGGGCCACCGTGACGATGGCGGTGACCGGCTCGATCGCCAGCGTCTACTCGCTGGTCCGCCATTTCATCGGCTTCCCCGGCGCCGAGGCGCGGGTGGTCGAAACGCACTACTACCCCGAGCTCAAGGTGCTGGAGGTCGATCTCGAAGTCGACGAGAGGTGGAAGGGCCATCGCCCCGGCCAGTTTGCCTTCGTCGTCACCGACCTCAAGGAAGGCGCCCATCCCTTCACCATCGCCACCTCCTGGAATCCGGCCAATCGCCGCATCGGCTTCATCGCCAAAGAGCTGGGCGACTTCACCTCCGGACTGCGCCGCGAGTTCCACAAGGGCGCCCGCGTTAAAATCGAGGGCCCCTACGGCCGGTTCACCTTCGACAGTGCCAAGCCCTGCCAGATCTGGATCGGCGGCGGCATCGGCATAACGCCCTTCGTTGCCAAGATGCGGGAACGCGCCGGCACCCCCGCCAACACCCAGATCCACCTTTTCCACACCACGCGCCAAGTCTCCGAGGACGCCCTCAACCGGATGCGCGCCGATGCCGACGCCGCCAGCGTGGACCTCCACGTCCTGGTCAGCCCGCGCGACGGCCACCTCGACGCCAAGCAGATCATGGAAACCGTTGCCGACTGGAAGGACGCCAGCTTCTGGTTCTGCGGCCCGACCGGCTTCGGCGCCATCCTGCGCAAGGACCTGGTCGGCGCCGGCCTTCAGCCAGCCGACTTCCACCAGGAACTGTTCGAAATGCGCTGATCCCTCGTCGGCGTCCCCACGCCGACCAGTTCTTCACCATCATGCCGATGAGCACCGCCAGCAGCAGCGCCGCCACCAGCGCTTCGGCGAAGGCGAACGGCGCGGCGACATAGCACTGGCTGTGAAACGGCGGACGCAGCGAATTGCGCGTCCCCCGCAACGCGTTCCGCCGGATGAGCGCCACCGCCATCATCAAGGTAAAAAAGCCGCGCGCGTGCCTGTCAGCCCTTCAATATTTGCTGATCTGGCAGGACGCTCAAGATGCTTGACAATGACAGCCGACAGGAAGAATTGGGTTCTGCGCGGCCCTCGCCGCCGCACGAACCAACAGAAAGATCATGGACAGTCACAGTCGATCTAGTCGCAACCGCGCGAACCGCGCCGACGAGTGAGCCGTCCCCGGCTCGCCCAGCGCGTTTCGTGCCTGAGGACGAGCCAATGCCAAGCAAGCTGTTTCTACCCCGGCTGACACGCCGCCTCCTTTCATCTCCGAGCCAGTCGCTTTCCGGTCGAAGACCGGAAGCCTGACCCCGACGCGCCGCCTTTTTCGCGACATGGCTCTGGCCTCTATCGGTCAGGAGATGATTCAATATGGTTTTTCATAATGTTAGGCCGGCCGCCGTCGGCCGCGGCCTTGTGCCGAACATCTTCGACGTCGCCGCCCTGGTTCTGGTCCTCGGCCTTCTGGTGCTGATCGCCTATGGCGTCGATCAGGCCGACGGTTCGCTGACCGCCATGGCCGGCTCCCCCATCAGCCTCGACCCCTGGTACCTGCCCGAATATGCGCTGCGCACCACGCTGCGCATGCTGGCCGCCATGGTCTGGTCGCTGGCCTTCACCTTCGTCTACGCCACGGCGGCGGCGAAAAGCCGGCGCGCCGAAATCGTGCTGATCCCCATCCTCGACATCCTGCAGTCGGTGCCGATCCTGGGCTTCCTCACCTTCACCGTCGTCTTCTTCATGGGCCTGTTTCCCGGCCGCGTGCTGGGGGCGGAGCTTGCCTGCATCTTCGCCATCTTCACCAGCCAGGCCTGGAACATGACCTTTTCCATGTACCAGTCGCTGCGCAGCGTGCCGAAGGATCTCGACGAGGTGTCCCAGAGCTTCCACCTGTCGCCGTGGCAGCGCTTCTGGCACCTCGATGTCTCCTTCGCCATGCCGGGTCTGGTGTGGAACGCCATGATGTCGATGTCCGGCGGCTGGTTCTTCGTGGTCGCCTCCGAGGCGATTACCGTCGGCGACACCACGGTGACGCTGCCCGGCGTCGGCTCCTACGTGGCCGAGGCGATCCACCAGCAGAACCTCTCGGCCATCGGCTGGGCGGTGCTGACCATGCTCGCCGTGATCATCTGTTACGATCAGCTGCTGTTCCGGCCGATCGTCGCCTGGGCCGACAAGTTTCGCGTCGAGCAGACGTCCTCCGGCGAAGCGCCGTCCTCCTGGGTGCTCGACCTGTTCCGCCAGACGCGCTTCCTGCGTGCCCTGTCGCTGATGATCACCGACGCCTTGCGCGGCGTCGGCCGCTGGCGCCTTCGCCTGCCGCCGGTCCCACGCCTATCGTTCAGGCTGCGGCTATCCGCTCGCCTCATTGACGGTCTGTGGCTGGCCGTCGTCGTCATCGGCACCCTCTACATCGGCTTCGAAGTGGTGCGCTTCGTCGGCGCCAGCCTCAGCTTTGTCGACGTCGGCGAAGCCTTCGCAAAGGGCGTTCTGACGCTGATCCGCGTGCTGGTACTGATCGCGCTCGCCAGCCTCGTCTGGGTGCCGATCGGCGTCTGGGTCGGCCTGCGGCCGCGCGTTGCCGAGCGGGTACAGCCGCTGGCCCAGTTCCTCGCCGCCTTCCCGGCCAACATCGCCTTCCCCGCCGTGGTGATGCTGATCGTCAGCTTCAACCTCAACGCCAATATCTGGCTGAGCCCGCTGATGATCCTGGGCACCCAGTGGTACATCCTGTTCAACATCATCGCCGGCGCTAGCGCCTTCCCCTCCGACTTGCGCGATGCCGCCGCCAGCTTCCATGTCACCGGCTGGCGCTGGTGGCGCAACGTCATCCTGCCGGGCATCTTCCCCTACTACGTCACCGGCGCCATCACCGCCTCGGGCGGCTCGTGGAACGCTGCCATCGTCGCCGAGGCGGCCAGCTGGGGCAGCCACAAGCTGACGGCCACCGGGCTCGGCTCCTACATCGCCGAGGCGACGGCGGCCGGCAACTTCCCGCGCGTCGTGCTCGGCATCGCCGTCATGTCCTTCTTCGTCACCCTCACCAACCGGCTCGTCTGGCGCCCGCTCTATGGCTACGCCGAACGCCGCCTGCGCATTGCTTGACCTGTGGAAAGGTTCCCGATCATGACCATGACCACCTCCTCCACCGCCACTGCCACTGCCACTGCTGAAAAGCTGATCGATGTCCAGGCCGTCAGCCGGGTGTTCCCCAAGGCCAATGGCGAGGACCTCCTGGTTCTCGAAAACGTCGACCTGACCATCCGCTCCGGCGAGATCGTCGGCCTGCTCGGCCGTTCCGGCTCGGGGAAATCGACGCTTCTCAGGATCATCGCCGGCCTATCCTCGCCCTCCACAGGCGTTGCGCTCTATCGCGGCAAGCCGATCTCCGGCCCACCGCGCGGCCTTGCCATGGTGTTCCAGTCGTTCGCGCTGTTCCCCTGGCTGACCGTGCTGCAGAACGTCGAACTCGGCCTCGAAGCGCTCGGCATCGACGCCGACGAGCGGCGGCGCCGCGCGCTCGAAGCCATCGACCTGATCGGCCTCGACGGCTTCGAAAGCGCCTATCCCAAGGAACTATCGGGCGGCATGCGCCAGCGCGTCGGCTTTGCCCGGGCGCTGGTGGTCCACCCCGACATCATGCTGATGGACGAGCCCTTCTCGGCGCTCGACGTGCTGACGGCCGAAACGCTGCGCACCGACATCATCGACCTCTGGGTCGAGGGCCGGCTGCCGATGCAATCGGTACTGATCGTCACCCACAACATCGAGGAAGCCGTGCTGATGTGCGACCGCATCCTGGTGTTCTCCTCCAACCCCGGCCGCATCGCCTCGGAGATGAAGGTCGATCTGCCGCATCCGCGCAACCGCCTCGACCCGACCTTCCGCAAGCTGGTGGACAGCATCTACGCCCACATGACCCGGCGCGAAGAGCCGAAGACCACGGCGGGAGCCGGCATCCCCGGCACCGGCGTCGGCATGGTGCTGAACCCCGTCTCCACCAACGAGATGGCCGGCCTTCTGGAAGCGCTGGCCGCCGAGCCCTTCCACGGCCGGGCCGATCTGCCCGTGTTGGCCGACCGGCTGCAAATGGAAGCCGACGAGCTGTTCCACCTCGCCGAAACGCTGCAACTGCTCCGCCTGGCCAACCTCAGCGAGGGCGACCTGCTACTCACCGAACCCGGCAAGACCTTCACCGGCCTCGGCACCGACGACCGCAAGAAGCTGTTCGCCCAGCATCTTCTGTCCTACGTGCCGATCGTCGGCCTGATCCGCAGCGTGCTCGACGAGCGGCCGACCCACACCGCCCCCTCGGTGCGCTTCCGCCAGCAGCTCGAAGACTACATGTCGGAAGACTATGCCGACGAGACGCTCAAGGCGGTGGTGGCCTGGGCGCGCTACGCCGAACTGTTCGCCTTCGACGAAAACGCCGACATGTTTAGCTTGGAAAACCCGGAGTAACGCCCTCGGGGGGCAGGGTTCGTGTTTTTGTGAGCAATGCATCAACATTTAACATCGCGATCAAAGGACGAGAAACAGGTCCTGTATTATACGTAGGATCTGCTGATCTCCCCCGCGCTTGGAGACGCACCCAAGTCCGTCAGCCCGCCCCTCTCTACGCAAGGCGGTCATCCTGTATTTTTGAGTTTTCTCTAAAAGCCTGGAGGGTCGCCGCATGCAAACCGCCGCCCGTCGCCTGGCTCGGTTGGCCAAGTTGCAAGGCCGTCCGGAGAGAGTCTCCTACGGCCCCGTCGAACTTGAGGTGACCGATGTCGAGCGGGCCGTGTCCTTCTGGACCTCGGCCCTCGGCATGGTGCCAAGGCCGGCAGCGGACGGCGTCGCCCTCGGCACTCGATCGGAAACGCTGCTCATCCTGCATGGCGGCGCCACGCATCCGGCCCAGCAGCGCCGCCACACCGGTCTTTTTCACATCGCCATCGGCGTGCCCGACCAGGTGGAATTCTCCCGCCTGTTTGCCCGACTGATCGGCAACCGTATCGACGTCTCGCCGGACGACCACCTGATGTCGAAGGCGCTCTACTTTCACGATCCCGACGGCATGGGCTTCGTCATCGCCTACGAAACGCCGGAGCGCTTCGGTCGCTTCGGCGATTTCGTGCACAGAGTGGAGCTGTTCGATCCCGAAGGGCGCCCCCATCCGGGCCGTGCGCCGCTCAATATGATCGAGGAACTCGACCATGCCCGCAATGCCGACCTCGACGCCGGCCTCGCCGATGCCGCGCGCATTGCCTATATCAACCTCAGTGTTCCGGACCTCGCCGCCGCGATCGCCTTCTATGAACGGCTGGGCTTCGTCCGCAATCTGACGCTGCCGCACATCGGCTTTGCCGATCTGGGCGCCGGCAGCACGTTCACCCATCGCATCGGGCTCAATACCTGGCTCGGCTATGACAGCGCGCCTCCCCCAAGGGCAGCGCCCGTCTCAGGCGCTTCAGCCTGCACGTCGCCGATCGGGAGGTATTTGCGGCGGCGAGCCGGCTGGCGGACGCCTCCATTACCACCGGCGGACTTCGCTTCACCGACCCCACCGGCATCGAGCTGACCCTTATCGCCCCAAGGCAGGGCTGATACCAAGATGCATTGAAATGCCTCTTGGTATTCTGCTTGCCGATTTCTCATGCCCCTGATGCAAATGAGAAATCGGCAATGGTTCCATGAGCGGATGCATCAGCCTCTTCGCGAATTGGTATGAAGGGAGCCGGAAACGGCGCTCTTTGGAGCATGGGCCTCGCCGTCTTCCGTCACGGCGAAATAAATCGGCGGCGGTAGCGAAAAAGTCAGCAATCCGCCACATCGATTCGTGACAGAAAGGCGCATGTCCTCAGCCGTGAGAAGAGCCAACTGAATGAATGATGCCTGCGCCGCCAACAGCCGCCGCCGATCCGCCCCCCTGCTCCTCGGCGCCGCGCTGGTGCTGGCCGGCTGCGCCTCGGTTCCCCTCAAGCAAGGCGGCACGCTCTCCAATTACGACCGGCTCGGCAAGGAAAGCGGCATGCTCGGCAAGTCCCGCGCCTATGTCGACAAAGACGCCGTGGCCGGCGCCAAAACGGTCCGCATCCTGCCGGCCACCTTCTCGCCCCAGGCAATCGCCAGGGTTCCGGCCAACGGCGACCGCGATCTGGTGACGCGGGCGCTCGACCGCGCCGTCTGCGTGGCGCTCAGCGACAAGTATCAGGTGGTGGCGCCCGACCAGCCGGCTGACCTCACCATCCGCAATTCGGTGATCGACGTGGTGCCGACCAACAAGACGATGGCTGGCGTATCCGCCGTGACCTCGCTGGGCAGCGGCTTCGTGCTGCCGGTCAGCATTCCCCGCATTCCCATAGGGCTCGGCGGCGTCGCCATCGAGGGCGAGGCGCTCGACAGCGGGCAAATCCAGCGCGCCGCCATTGTCTGGGCGCGCGGCGCCAACTCCATCACCAACAACCCGAGCGTATCCGATGTCGGCGACGCCTACAGCCTCGCCGCCTCCTACGGCGGCGACTTCTCCGACCTGATCATCGCCGGCAAGGAACCCTCCCTGATGGACTTCCACCTGCCGACCCTGGCGCGGATCGGCTCCTTCTTCGGCGGCCAGCCCAAATATCCGGCCTGCGACACCTTCGGCCGTGCGCCCGGCGTGCCCGGCATGGTCGCCGGCATGGTCGGCGCCCCGCCGCAATGGACCGACAAGCCGCCCGAGCCGAGGCAATGACCCTCGGCCGGCGGCTCTTGCCGGGCCAAACTCAGATTTGATTCGAAGCCGGCTAATCAGCTACGGGGCCGGCCGCGTTGGGCAAACGGCGACCAAAACTACAATAAATCTTGAGGCCGCCGAACCAGATAGACGTTAATACGGAGGGTGATAACCGCCTTGGTTGCAGATTTGCGCCTTGCCCCTTCTTACCTTGTCGTTTCTTGGTTGCAGCTTGCGGAATTCTACACTTCGTTAACGGGTTCCGCTCCAGGATCGCCGCGCTTAGGAGACTGCGCATGGCGACCTCAACTGCTTCACTGAATTCAACTTTTTCCCCCGGCGCCGCGTCGGGATCCCCTCGGTCGACAACGGTGTCATCCCAGGGGGATGTTAAGGGGCTTGTCGCCAGCCTGTTCGACGCCACCGCGCCGGAGCGCCGCCTTGCCGACCTCCTCGCCGGAGGCACCGATCTCGGCGCGCTCGCCGCCGGCGTGGAAGCCCACATGGCCGCCGCGCTGCCGACGCTGATGCGCAAATCGCCCTTCGCCTTCGGCCGCTCGGGCGCCGCCTCCGACCTCTGCCTTGCTTATGCCAAGGTGATGACGGCGCTGGAACGCGCCATGACCGAGCGCCGCGTCAGCGCCGAGAGCGAGACGCTGCGCGCCTGCTTCACGCGGCACTCCATCGGCCGCATCGCCGCCACCATTTCCGACGTCAACGCCATCGCGGTGGAAATGTCGGGCCTCGCCTACAACATGGGCGACCTCACCACCAGTTCGCAGGCGATGGCCAGTTCGACGGCCGAGATGGTGGCCTCGATCGGCGAGATATCCAGGGCCAGCCACGAGGCGTTGAATGAATCGCGCAGCGCCTCCGATGCCGCCATGCAATCGACCGCCGCCGTGGAAAAGCTGCGCGCCGCCATGGGTAACATCAGCGCCACCACCGACGAGACCAAGGCCAAGGTGACCGAGCTCGAAGCGGCCTTCGACCAGATCGCCCAGATCCTCTCCGTCATCGACACCATCGCCAACCAGACCAACCTCTTGGCGCTCAATGCCACCATCGAAGCGGCGCGGGCCGGCGAGGCCGGCAAGGGCTTTGCCGTGGTCGCCTCCGAGGTGAAGGTGCTGGCCAACCAGACGGCTAGCGCCACCGAGAACATCAACGCCCGCATCGAGAGCATGCGCCAGGTGATAGAGGGCATGACGGACGCCATGTCGCACACCAACACCGCCGTCGCCACCGGCGGAACGGTGATCGACGAGGTGTCGGGCGCCATGAGCACCATCGGCGAGCGCGTCGCCACGGTGCTGACGCGCATCGACTCCATCGCCGCCGTGCTGGAAGAGCAGCAGGCGGCCAGCGCCGAAATTGCCACGTCGGTGGACGCCGCCGCGTTCCTCGCCCAGCACAATCAGTCGCTGCTCAAGCAGATGGCCGACAAGGTGGAGACCAGCAACCAGCGCAACGCCGATGAATCCAAGGCGCTGTTCCAGGATTCCGTCGACCCGGCCATGCTCTTGGAAATCGCCAAGATCGACCACGTGCTGTTCAAGAAGAAGGTGATCGACACCCTGCTCGGCTACGGCAACTTCCTCAGCGCCAAGGTACCCGACCACCACTGCTGCCGCCTCGGCCTGTGGTACGACAAGGTGACCGACCCCAAGATCAAGTCGCTGAGCGAATTCCGCTCCATCGAGCCGGCCCACGCCCGCGTCCACCAGGAAGCGGTGGCCACGCTGAAACTGTTCGAAGCCGGCCGCCACAAGGACGCCCTCAGCCATCTCGCAGAGCTCAACGAGGCGGGCGACGAGGTGTTCAAGCGGCTGGGGGATCTGGGGAAGACGGCGTTTAGCTGTGAGTGAGGGCGCGACCTCGGGTCACGTTCAACGCAAGGGGGCCGCGCCCGGCGGAAGTCGGCGCGGCCCATTGTTTTCCATCTGATCTCAAGCGCTCCGGCACACCGTCCATTCTCCTCTACTGACATCCCCCGGCGAGTCCACGCGCCATACAGAACCGTGACTCAGCCAGGGAGATTGCATTGAAGCTCTTCATGTTTCAGGTCGGCGGCAATTTCAGGAACTCGAACGTCGAGTTGCACGACATCCGCTTTTCGATCGGCGACAAGGTCGAGGACTGCTTTGCCGACCTGAGGGCGCAATGGTGGGGCGACAAGGCAAAGTTCCACGTCGACTGCTGGGCCGCCATCGAACAGGCCGACGGCCATGACATCACGCTGCGGACCACGGCGCCCGAGCCCACGCCCAACCGGCTGTTCTTCATCAACCTCGGCGGCTACGACCCGGCCGAATTCACCGAGCAGCACAAAAACGTGCTGATCGTCGCCGAAGACGCCAACGCCGCCAAGGCCAAGGCGCTGAAGCTGGTGAAAGGCTGGAAGCAGCCGCACAAGGACAAGCTGTTCGAAGTCGACCAGGCGGTAGATCTATCGGCCGCGCTCCGCCAGTACGGCCATTTCATCCACCTGACCAAGGCCAGTGAGATGAAGCCGTTCGAGTTTACGGCGGATTATATCCTGATCGACAAGGCCTGAGGGCGGGGAGCCAAGGAAGCGCCGAAACGCCTGCCTCCGAAGGAGGATATGGATTCCCGCATCCGAGAAATATTTATTGTCACAATCATATATCCACTCTTCAGCTTGGTTCTCAACTTTCAAAGCCAAGACCTGTCGCCGGCTTGCCGGTCATGATACGACGCTCCGCGCATCTCCCATACTCCCTCCAGTATATTGACACACTCTGTCCAGTATGCGTATTGCCACTTAGGAGCGCGCGAATGCCATACTCGGCTGAAGACAAAAAGAAGGCCACGACACGTCTCAGACGCATCAAGGGACAGGTCGAAGCATTGGAAAGAGCAGTGCAGGCAGGCACCGAATGTCGCCTTCTCCTCCAGCAGATTGCCGCCATGCGCGGCGCGGCGGGCGGGTTGATGGCCGAAGTGCTGGAGATCCATCTCCGTGAAACGATGAGCCACCCAGCGCCCGCGAAGACACCATCGGTCGGAGACGATCAGATGGACGACATCATGAAAATCCTGCGCGCCTATTTGAAATAGGCACGCTCCCCTGAAGGAGAGGCCTTGTGAAAAGCAGAGCAGCCGTTGCCTGGGAGGCAAACAAGCCCCTGACCATCGAAACGATCGAGATCAGTGGGCCGAAGGCAGGCGAGGTTCTCGTCGAAATCATGGCTACAGGCGTCTGCCATACCGACGCCTACACGCTGTCAGGCCTCGACTCCGAAGGCAAGTTCCCAGCGATCCTCGGTCATGAAGGCGCGGGAATCGTGCGTGAAGTCGGCGCGGGCGTCACCTCGCTCAAGGTTGGTGATCACGTCATCCCGCTCTACACTCCGGAATGTCGCGCGTGCAAAACCTGCCTTTCCCAGCGTTCCAACCTCTGCACGGCCATCCGCTCGACGCAGGGGCAAGGTCTGATGCCGGACAGCACGACCCGTTTCTCCTGTGATGGCGGCGATATCTTCCATTACATGGGGTGCTCGACGTTTTCGAACTTCACGGTTCTGCCGGAAATCGCATTGGCGAAGATCCGTGAAGACGCGCCGTTCGACAAGATCTGTTATATCGGCTGCGGTGTCACGACGGGGATCGGCGCCGTCATCTATACGGCCAAGGTGCGTCCCGGTTCGAAGGTCGTGGTGTTTGGTCTCGGCGGTATCGGCCTCAACGTCGTCCAGGGCGCCCGTATGGTCGGCGCCGATCAGATCATCGGCGTTGATCTCAACCCGAACAAGGCGCCGATGGCCCGGAAGTTCGGTATGACCGACTTTATAAATCCAGCGGAGATCGGCAGCGACAAAGTCGTGCAAGCCATCCAGGAGCTGACCGACGGCGGCGCCGACTACACATTTGACGCGACCGGCAACGTCAACGTTATGCGTCAGGCGCTGGAAGCGGCGCATCGCGGTTGGGGTGAATCGATCATCATCGGCGTGGCCGAGGCAGGCAAGGAGATTTCCACGCGCCCATTCCAGCTGGTTACCGGCCGCGTCTGGAAGGGCTCGGCCTTCGGTGGCGCCCGTGGGCGTACTGACGTACCGAAGATCGTCGACTGGTACATGGACGGCAAGATCAACATCGATGATCTGATCACCCATAAAATGCCGCTTGAAGAGATCAACACCGCTTTCGATCTCATGCATGAAGGCAAGTCGATCCGTTCGGTCATCGAATACTGATCACTCGTCGCATGCGTTTGCATGCGGGCATCCACTGTTCCATCGGCAACCGCGGATGCCCAAGCGCTCTCCCAGTCCATCGACTCTCGCCCATTCGACAGGTCAGCAATGAAACAAATCTCGGTCAGCAAGTCCTTTGGCGGCTCCCAATATGTGTTCTCGCATGCCTCCGAGGCCTGCCGCTGCGACATGACATTCGCGGTCTTCATGCCGCCGCGGGCTCAAGTCGCGAAAGTACCGATGTTATGGTACCTGTCGGGTCTCACCTGCACCCATCAGAACGTCATGGACAAAGGCGAATATCGCCGGGCCGCCGCCGACCTCGGCGTCGCAATCATCTGCCCCGACACCAGTCCTCGCGGCGATGACATTCCCGACGAACCCGACAATTGGCAGTTTGGGAAAGGCGCTGGCTTCTATCTCGACGCCACCGTAGAGCCTTTCGCCCAAAACTACAGAATGCAGACTTACATCATGGAGGAACTGCCGCGGCTTCTGGATGGCGCCGGTCTTGCCATCGATAACAAGCGGCAGGGCATTTTCGGACATTCGATGGGGGGGCATGGAGCCATCACGCTTGCCCTGAAGACTCCAGAACGCTTCACCTCCGTCTCGGCATTCGCCCCGATTTGTCAGCCATCGACCGCGGACTGGTCACAGCCAGCTTTTCAAAAGTACCTCGGCGACAATCCCGCCGCATGGCGAGCCCACGACATGACCTTGCTGATCGAGGACGGATATCGGGTAAAGGAGCTGCTGGTCGATCAGGGAACGGCCGACCCGTTCCTGGAAACTGGACTAAGGCCCGAGCTCCTCAAAAATGCCTGTCAGAAGGCAGGCATCGATTTGACGCTCAATATGCGTGATGGCTACGACCATTCGTATCTGTTCATCTCGACGTTCATGGCTGACCATATTCGTTGGCACGCCGAGCGGCTTCAATGAAGGGCAAACCCCGGTGCGTCGCCCTCGGCCTGTGGTACGACAGGGTGACCGACCCCAAGATCAAGTCGCTCAGCCAACTCCGCTCCATCGAACCAGCCCACGCCAGCGTCCACCAGGAAGCGGTGGCCACGCTGAAACTGTTCGAAGCCGGCCGCCACAAGGACGCCCTCGGCCATCTCGCTGAGCTCAACGAGGCGGGGGATGAGGTGTTCCGGAGGCTGGGGGATCTGGGGAAGACGGCGTTTGCGTGTGAGTGAGGGGGAGGCGACATCCGCCACTCTGCGCCTACCTTGTAAAGCCCGCAGCCGTCGAGCGGATAGCCGCGCCGCAAGGGCCGCCTGAAAAGAACGCTATGCGCCCCGGCTTAGCTTCGGCTACGGCTCTGGATAGTCCTGCCGACTCCGCCACCGCCGGCAGCCCGCGAGCCGCAGGCACCATTCAGTGGGGGCGGCGCTACGACCACAACTGGTTCGTCGACCGGGCGAATAGCATCCCTCCATCATCCTCACCAACACCGCCATCGAAGGCATGGTCGCCCCCCCCTTGACGATCGAGGTGCGCGATGCGGTGATGGGGCTGTGGGGGCTCCTTGCGGGGCCGAGGGATTTTTAATCCGCCTCTGCGGCGCCGAACTTCACTATCAGAATAGTTCGGAAACCTCTGCCTGAATTCTTCCGTTAAAAGCGAGCTGATCTTCCAGCCTAATCAACCAGATCGCAGATGTATCAGGCCTAAAATTCTTCACCCGGAAAGTTGGCTTTCTCAACTCTACAGGCTTATCGTAAATCGATGATTGACCTACCACATTTTGACAAATATATACTTTAAATACCCGATCAGAAGGAGAGAAATCAATTGGAAAATTAAATGTCAGACTCACAACATCCTCAGAAAAACTAAGATCATTAATATAAAATGCTCTCGATAAAAATAACGTTCCACGAGACCTCTCCACGAATCTCTTATATGGACAAAATATTCCATCCCTCTCAAGTAAATATTCAAACGTACGCATGTCCGATTGAGTACGGAATACAATCGCCTTGAGATGAGGGAAAAGTGGAACCTTTCTTTCGACACCCACTTCCGACATACGCATATTCAGTATGTATTCTTTATTTCCGGAATTTGTAGGTGAGTCATGATAAATTGCAGTGAAATCAAGCTCACCAAAAGCGGTGTCCCCATCCAGAAATGAACGAGATTTTTGAACGTTCCCACTACTGAATTTTGCCCCAGGCAAAGTAATAACGGAAACCAAGTCGAAAACAAACATAACGGGTATGGACATATGGTTAGCCAAGCGCCATTGGTCTGCAATACACTTTATGCCTTCAGTTCTGAAATGAAACGGGTTTTTCGGACGGAAATACAAGCGAGCACACGAATGGGAGCCATCGAAAATATTAAGAGCCCCTCCATTCGCCACATCGAGAAAGCCAGAAGCGTCATTGCGACACTTTAACTCACCATGGCGGACTACGTTAATTGCCGTGGTTACGTCACATGCATGATATAAAAACTGTGGCCATCCAGCACGATTGCTGCCCTTCAAGCGTGCCGTTTGGTCGCTGACATGCTTTCGAGCTCGAGCTAGAGTGATAGGCACGCCTGCTCCCCAGATCCTGAAGACACAGCATCCATCTGTGCCCCACTCTTTCGGTCATCACGACTAATATATAATGCGTGCCCTTGGCTTCCCTCTAGCCAGCCTGGCTTACTAATCTCCGCGACCTTTACATAAGGTAAGGAAGCAAGAATAGGAAAGAGATAAGATTTTAACTTCTTAGAAGGTTCATCCGCGAACTGATCCGCCGTAAGCATGCCATTCTGTAAAGCTGACCAAGCCGCCTCTATCAACTCACGATCTATAATTTCGCTGCGACCAGTTGATCTTTCGATTATAATATTTCCGTCTTCCACCCAGCGAGCAACAAACTCAGATGTGTTTCTCAAAGTGGAGAAGTTTCTGCTACGTTCAATCCTAAACATAATATCATGCGTAAACTCATTAAAACTAATCGGAACACGCTTTTCTTCAGGAAGCTGATGCTCGGCAATAAATGTTTGAGGAACTTGTCGATCGTGCACATAAACGGGTATTTCGATCCTAGCCAAATAACGCTCCATTAGAGGCCGTACATCGCGCCAGTCTAAGTTACCATTACCACAACCTAAAGGAGGAAAGGATACCGATGCGATACCCATCGCCTTGTAGGAGCGTTGAAAGACCTCTAGTCCAGCTTCAATATATTCAAGCTTAGAAGGCTGGCGCCAAGTTGTTTTGGTGGGAAAATTTAGAACCCAATGATCTGAGGCGCGCCAGAGATGGAGCTTCCCAATGTCCAACGAATGGCTATCGCAGAGCTTCTTATAAGCCCTGAACATATCTGGATAACGCTCTTTAAACTCAAGTGCGATGCCTTTTCCCATAACTCCTACGACGTTGACCGTGTTGACCAACGTTTGAGCTGGAGAATCAAAAAGGCTGGTTCGAACATATGTCAACAAGGAGCACCTGCGTTCTCTTTTCGTTCTAATATATCACATTAATATAATCAAGTCTCGAATATCGGTTGGATGGGCACAGAGTCTCAGACATGACAGTCTCCATGCACTCACATTCCGGCCAGCTATCGTCTCACGGGATTAACGAAGAGGTCAATCCGAGAGTGACAAACTCATCGCTTTTGCCCCCCCTCGGCCTCACAAACACACTCGTCGTTATGTTCCTCTCCACCCTTCCCACGAACTCATCCCTTGCAAACCTACCAATCCCCCCAGCACCGCCTCACTATCCTCCCGTGTGGTGAGGTTGGAGTACGTCGCTAGAGGGCCACCGTCTGATCGACGGTTAGCACCATTTGCCACGGCACAATCCTCTGCTCCACGACATCAAAGGCGCCGCAGCGCTTGAGGGCGGTACTTCGGACTTCCGCGTCGAGGCCGAAGGGGATACCGCGTTCGCCGTCCGGAGGGATGTCGAAGCCGGAGAGCAAGTCGCTCGTTGCGTCATGGAACGGATCGGGGCGGAGCAGCCGCGCCACCTTCTGGAGCGTCGCGTCTTCGTCGAGCCAATGGAAGGCGGCGGCGCAGATGCCGAGGTCGAAGGCGCCCTCTTCCAGCGCCGCTTCCTCGAGCGCGAGCGACCACCACATCGAGCGCCGGGCCGGGGTTGGCCGCCCGCAGGAAGGCGGCAAGCCGCGCACCCGGTTCGATGGCCATGAGCGGATCAGCGCCGAGCGCCAGCAGCCGGCGCGTCGCCGTGCCGGTGCCGATCTCGAACACCTTGGCGCCGGGGCCGAGGCCGCAGCGCGCGGGGAGCAGGCCATAGAGCCTATCGGGATAGTCCGGCCGAGCGGCGAGGTAGGCGGCAGGATTCAGCCCGAAGGCCTTCCGGCCGAAGCTCATTTCGATGGTGGCCACGATCTTCCTCCCACCGTCTTGCAGGCCGTGCGAGTCCGATATCTATAGCACCATTCCGGCAGATCCCCTCGACACCTCCCCCCTCATGAATTATCTATAATTCATGAGCACCGCCAAATCAGAGCCCATCTCCGCGCGGATCAGCAAGACGCTGGCCGAGCGGATCATTTCCGGCGCCATTGAGGCCGGTAGCCGCCTTCGGCAGGACCATGTGGCCGAGGAATTCGGGGCCAGCCATGTGCCGGTTCGCGAAGCATTTCGCCTGTTGGAGTCGCAGGGGCTGGTGGTGAGCGAGCCGCGCCGGGGTGTGCGGGTGGCCGGCTTCAGCCGCGAGGAGGTACGCGAGGTGTCGGAAATGCGGGCGTCGCTGGAGGCGCTGGCGCTGCGTAACGCCTTCCCGCATATGACGAAAGCCATTCTCGATCAGGCTGAGGACGCCAACCGGGCTGGCGATCGGGCGCGCGACGTCTACGCCTGGGAAGAGGCCAACCGCGCGTTCCACCGCATCATCCTGACGCCCTGCGGCATGCCGCGTCTCCTAAAGGCGATCGACGACTTGCAGACCGCCAGCGCTCGCTTCCTGTTCTCCGGCTGGCGGGCCGAATGGGAAGCCCCCACCGACCGCGATCATCGCGCCATCCTTGATGCGCTCAGGGCCGGACAGGCCGACACAGCCGCCGCCGTGCTGGCTCGGCACGTGCGGACGGTGGGTCGCAAAGAGCCGAAATAGTCAGCCTTACCAGCTTCTTAGCTTAACTCTGAATGATGCCGCGTGCTTGGCTCTTGCCAAGCGCGTCGTTCTGTGGACTCCTTTAGCGATAGATTCTTGAAATTATCTATAATTTCGGAAAAGGAGACGCAGCATGAGCAACGCATCCGAATGGTCGACCGGAAGCCGCCTGTCGCAGACGGCCCGCGTGGCACTGATCATCGTCGGTGGCACGGCGCTGATGACGCTGGCCGCCAAGGTTCAGATCCCCTTCTGGCCGGTGCCGATGACGCTGCATACGCTCGCGGTGATGCTGTTCGCCGTCACCCTCGGCCCGCGCCTCGCGCTGTCGATCTTCGTGGCCTACCTCGCAGCGGGGGCCGCCGGCCTGCCGGTGTTCTCCGGCTCGCCCGAACGCGGCATCGGCCTTGCCTACATGGCCGGCCCCACCGGCGGCTATCTCGCCGGCTACCTCGTCGCCACCGGACTGGTGGGCACGCTGGCCGCCGGTCGGGGCATCGTGGGCCGCCTGCTCGCCATGCTGGCCGGCCTCGTGCCGATCTACGCGCTCGGCCTTGCCTGGCTCGCGCTCTACGTGCCGGCCGACAAGCTGATCGCGCTGGGCCTCGCGCCATTCATCCTCGGCGATATCGTCAAGGTGGCGCTGGTGGCGGCCGGATGCACGGCCGTGCCGGCCACGCTCGCCCGCTTCAAGGGGCCGGCCGCGTGAGCGCCGCCGACGGAACCATCCGGCAGGACTGGACGGTGGACGAGATCGCCGCCCTCCACGACCTGCCGCTGCTCGAGCTGATCGGCCGCGCCAACGCCGTTCACCGCGCCCATCACGATCCCAACCGGGTGCGGAAGGCCAGCCTGCTCTCCATCAAGACCGGCGGCTGCCCCGAGAACTGCGCCTATTGCCCGCAGTCGGCCCACCACCGCGAGGTGGCGCTGACCAAGGACCGGCTGATGGACCCGGCCAAGGTGATCGCGCTGGCCGAAACCGCCCGCGATGCCGGCGCCGAGCGCTTCTGCATGGGCGCCGCCTGGCGCGAGGTGCGCGACGGCGCCGAGTTCGACGCCGTCATCGACATGGTCCGGGGCGTTCGCGCCCTCGGCATGGAGGCCTGCGTCACCTTGGGCATGCTGAAGCCGCACCAGGCCGAGCGCCTCGCGGCGGCCGGCCTCACCGCCTACAACCACAACCTCGACACCAGCCCCGAGTTCTACGGCCGGATCATCACCACCCGCACCTATCAAGACCGGCTGGATACCTTGGCTCTGGTGCGCTCCTTCGGCGTCGATCTCTGCTGCGGCGGCATCATCGGCATGGGCGAGACGGTGCGCGACCGCGCCTCCATGCTGCGGGTGCTGGCCGGCATGGATCCGCACCCGGAAAGCGTGCCGATCAACGCGCTGGTGCCGGTCAAGGGCACACCGCTGGCCGACCGTCCCACGGTCGATCCGCTCGATCTGGTGCGCATGGTGGCCACCGCCCGCCTGGTACTGCCGGGCTCCACGGTGCGCCTGTCGGCCGGCCGCTCGGCGCTCAACCGCGAGGCGCAGATCCTCTGTCTGGTGGCCGGCGCCAACTCGGTGTTCTACGGCGACAAGCTGCTCACCACGCCCAACGCCGAGATCGGCGAGGACGCCGACCTGTTCGCCGCCATCGGCGATCGCGCTTGCCCGCTGAAGGAGTCGGGGGCCGTCGGCCAGATGGCCGGGGCGAGCGCCGAGACCTGTCACTGTCCTCACTGACTGCCTTCACCCCGGCATTGCCCGGAACGCCCCGGCGATGCGGCTCAGCGCCGAGGCCGCCCGTGCGCCCGTGACGTTGGAGTGCATCACCGCGTCGCGTTGGGGCAGCGGCGGCAGGCCGAGTTTGTCGCCCATGTCGACGACGCCGTTCGGCGCGGCGCGGTGGGCGAGCAGGGCCACCGCGAGGCCGGCTTCGGCGGCGGCGCCGACGGCCGTGGCCCCGGTGCCGACGAAGGCTTCCTGCCAGGGGATGCCGGCGGCCGCGAGCGCCCGGAGCGCCATGGCCCGCAGGCTGCACGGCTCGGGCTGGATGGCGAGCGGCACCGGCGCGCCGAGCGGTGAGGCGAAATCCGGCGCCGCGAACCAGCCGAAGCTCTCGGTCAGCAGCACCTCGCCGCCCCGCCGGCTCTCGTCGTGGCGCAGCACGATGACGGCGTCGAGCGCGCCGGCATCGTAGAGGTCGAGCAGAGCCCGCGTGCCGGCGGTGCGCAGATGCAGCGTCACGCCGGCCTCCCGCTCGCTGACCACGCGCAACAGGCGCGGCAGATCGGGGCCGACGAGGTGGTGGGTGATGCCGATGGCAAGCCGGCTCGGCCCTTCGGCGAACGCCTCGGCCGCCCGCCGCCCGGCGGAGACGAACTCGCGCGCCGGGCCGACGAAACGCTCGCCGGCGGCGGTCAGCCGCACGTGGCGCGGCGTCCGCTCCAGAAGGCGCTGGCCCAGCAGGTCTTCCAGCCGACGCAGGCGCAGCGAAACGGCCGCCTGCGTGGTGTTGAGCAGGCCGGCCGCCCGGGTGAACGACTGAAGTTCGGCAACGAGAAGGAAGGCTTCCACCGCCTCGGGATCAAGCAAGCGCATGGCCATCATAACAAACGCTAATCATTGAAACATGCAAGAGGCAGTTTCTGTTGGGTGTCGGGCGGTGTCTATGGACGGAAAACCAACCGGAACACCCCCATGGCCTCCTCGCACACCTCTGCCCTGCCACCCGTCGCGACCTCCATCGATCCCCACGTCTGGACGGTTCTGGCGGTGGCCGTTGGCACGCAGACCGCCGGCTCCTTCGTGTCGCAAGGCATCTACATTCTGGTGCCCTTCTGGCGCGACGCCCTCGGCGTGTCGCTCGCCTCGGCCTCGCTGGCCGTCACCGTGATGAACGGCGTGCAGATCGCCACCATGTTCATGCTCGGCCGCGCCATCGACCTTTACGGCGAGCGCAAAGTGGTGGGCCTTGCCATGCTGGGCATGGCGCTGGCCATGGCCGGCGCCGCCAGTCTGGCCAACGGCCTGCCGGCGCTGCTGCTGGCCATGGCCTTCCTCGGTGGCACCTACGCGGCGGTGCAGCCCGGCGGCACACGGGCCATCATGCGCTGGTTTCCGCCCCGCCATCGCGGCATCGCCACCGGCTTCCGGCAGGCCGCCGTGCCCTTCGGCACCATGATCGCGGCGGCGGTGCTGCCCTATCTGGCGCTCCACCACGGCTGGCACGCGGCGGTGTGGGTGGGCGCGGCGGTGTCGGTGCTGGGCGCGGCGCTGTTCTGGGGATTGTATCGCGAGGGCGACGAGGTGCTGAGCAAGGCCGAGCGGCCGCTACCGCTCCGCGACCTGATCCGCGCCGTCGGCGCCAACCGGGATTTCTGGCCGGTGCTGCGGCTCGGCATTGCCATGTCGGCCTTCCAGTTCACGCTGACCGCCCATGTGATCGGCTTTCTGGCCGATGGCCTCGGCCTGGGGCTTATGGCCGCCGCCTCGCTGTTCGCCGCCACGGAACTCGCCGGCATCCCCGGGCGCGTGCTGCTGCCCTGGCTGAGCGACCGCTTCCGGCCGGGCCGGCGCGTCCAGTCGTTCGGCATCGTATCGCTGATAGCGGCCGGCGCCGCGCTCGCCCTCGCCCTGCTGCCGGCCGGCCTACCGCTGCCGGTCGTCGCCATCGTGCTGGCGGTGCTCGGCTGGTTCGGCATCGGCTGGTTCCCGATCTACCTGCTGCAGATCGCCGAGAGCGCGCCCAAGGGCTCCATCGCCTCCACCGTCGCCTTCGCCTCCACCATCTGTCTGGCGGTGATGGCGCTCGGCCCCTACCTGTTCGGGCTGATCGTCGATCATGTCGGCTACACCGCCGCCTGGGCGGCGCTGATCCTGCCGGTGGTGGCGCTGGCGCTGCCACTGTTGCGGGGGCGAGTGGCGGGGTGAGGTCTGCCTAAAGGACGGCGATCAGCCGCCAGCTCTTCCCTTCGGAGAAACGGCCAAACCCAGAAACACCAACATTGCCTGATTGAGGCGCACGATGTCCTCATCATCAAGTCGTCCGATCCGATCGCCGAGCTTGGACTTCGGAACGGTGTTGATCTTGTCGACCATCAGGCGAGAGGCAAGGTGCAAGCCGTTACGCTCGCTGGCCTCCACAGGCAAACGAAACAGAGGCGCCTTGGTGGCGTTCGAGGTGAACGCGCAAACGGTGATCGAGTCCATTCCGTCGAAGCTGTCATCCTGGACGATCACCACAGGGCGCGGCTTGCCAGCGTAATCCTTGCCACCCGAAACGGTCCAGATGTCACCCCGCCTCATTCATCGCCCCAGTCGCTCACGGCATCGATAAACGCCTGGTCCTCCGCTGCCTCGGCGCTCGCGGCGACAGCGAGCGATTGGCGGTGTGCCTCAGCCTTGAACGACGGCGCGCGCACATCCGGCACCCAGATCTGGATGGGACGCAGCCCTTGGGCGCGCAGACGGGCGCGGTGCTCGCTGACCTTCACGCGCGACGACTTGGGGCTAGATAGAGAGGACATGCTTCCTCCTTCAATACGGGTTACATGTAACCTATCACAGATACGTGGACTTTGCCAATAACGGCCCGTGCGGCCCGGTGAAAGCCGACCTCAAGACCTAATGGCCCCTCGATCCGGCCCGCCGATAGGCGCTCGGCGTCATGCCCGTCACCCTGAGGAACTCGCGGTTGAAGTTGGACTTGGTGCCGAAGCCGGCCTCCAGCATCACCACGGTCACCGTATCGTCGGTCTCTTTCAGCCGCCGCTGCGCGTCGCGCACCCGATACTCGTTGACCACCTGCGACACATTGCGGCCATGGATGCGGTTGAGCGCCGCCGAGATCTGCCGGGCGGGAATGCCGGCGCGGCGGGCGAGGCGCTCCAGCGTCAGGTCGGGGTCGCGGTAAAGCTGCTTTTCCGCCATCAGCGCTTCGATGCGCCCGACCACGGCGGCATCCGCCTCGGCGGTGTCGTCATCGGGAGGAGCGGCCGAGAGGGCGGCCTCCTCGGCCGTTCTCCTCTCGCCTCCAACGTCCGCTTCCACCTCTGGTTCGGGGCGACTGTCGCCGGCCACGGTGGCGGCATAGCCGGCAACACCCAGCCACAGCAGCTTGGCGGCCACCAGCAGCGTTCGCGCCCTGTCGCCATTGCCGAGGAACAGGTCGACCGAGATCGCCGCGTCGCCGACGGCGGTGACGATGAGCAGCGCGGCAATGGCGAGAAGCGCCCGATAGGCCGTTCGCTCGTCACTGAAGCGCACGGCGGAGAGCGCGCTCGGCCCGTGCCGCGCCACGGCGAGAAGCGCCACGCCGTAGCCGATGCAGATCACGAACAGCGCAGGATCGATCGCCTCGCCCCGGAAGGCGACCAGCAGCGCGATCAACCCCGCCGGCAGCAGGTGCGGCCACAACGGCCGTGCCCGCGCATGGTGGCGCAGCCGGTCGAAGGCCACAAAGGACAGGGCCGGCAACAGCGCGGCGAGAACCGGCTGGATCATCCGCGCTGGCCGCCAGCCCATGTCCCAGTTCAGCCCGGACACGGTGGCCTGCACGGCGAACACCGCGACCAGCAGCGGAAACAGGCCGAACTTCTCCGCTCCGTGCCGGATCATCCGCACGAGAATGAGGCAGAGGATGAACGAGACGACGAACGACAAGGGGATCGACAGCATGGCTTTTCCTAGCACGTCCGATGTCGTTTCGTCGCGCCGCGCTTCGCTCCGTTTGTGCCACATCCACGATCGCGTTCAAGGCCGTCCTCAATCGCGTTCGAGGTCGCGGCGCGGGCGCCTTGCCGGCAAATCCATCAGGTCCCCTCGATGGAGCCCCGCCATGACCGCCAGACTGACCACCCTCCTCCTCTTGCTCACCGCCCTGCCCGCCAGTGCCGAGAGCGGCGATGAGCAGCGCCTCGACCTCACCGGCATCACCACCATCTCGATCACCGGCGACGCCAGCTCCATTGCCCTCACCACGGCGGACGCGCCTTTTGAGGCCACGCTGGGCGGCCGACGCTCCGGCTGGTTCGCCAACTGGTATTCGGCGTTCTTCGCCAGCGATTGCCGCTCGGCCGGCCGGATGCGCGTCGAGGGCGGCACGCTTCACGTCGACGTCGGTGCCCCCTGGCCGGACACGTCCGACTGCGTCGTTGCGCTCAAGGCCAACCTGCCCAAGGCGAGCACGGTGACCATCCAGCAGGCGGCGGCGCAAGTCAGCCTCGACGGTGATTTCTCGGCCGTCTCGCTCGACAGCAAGGCCGCCGACATCAGCTTCAGGGGCCATGCCAGCTCGCTGCTTCTGAAGGGCGATGCGCTCCGTTCCAACCTCACCTTCGACAAGGTGGACAACACCGAAACCATCGCCCTCGATGCTCGGGCGCTCGACGTCACCCTCGGCTTCGTGGCCGGCACCAAGGTGAGCTACAAGGTGGAGGCGGGCGCGGCGCTGGTCGACAGCGTCCTGCCCAACACCCTTGGCGCCAAGCCGGCCATCGACATCAAGGCCAGCTTCCTGCGCGCCCATATCGAGTGAGCCTCACTTGGCTCTGGGCTTCAGCAACTCATCGAAGCCCACCCGGCGCAGCATCTCCTCGCGCAGGCGATCGGTGACGGCGAAGCCGACATCAGCGCCATCGCGGCTCGGGTCGATGTGGACGCGGAAGGGCCGCGCGCCAAACGGCTGGCCCACCACATCAACGATGGCATCCGCCACCAGCGAGGCGTCGGCGTCCTCCGGCACGATCGCCGCGAAGGCATCGCGGATGCGGTCACCCCAGCCGGCATAGGGGCCGGCTTCGTAATCGGCGGCGACAGCGGCATCGGCGGGCGCGCCGGCATGGGCGAAGTGGTTGGTGCCGGAGGTGAAGGCGCCCGGCACGATGATCGAGGTCTCGATCCCCCACAGCGCCAGCTCGCGAGCATATTGCACGGCAATGGCGTCCATCGCCGCCTTGGCGCCGAAGTAAGGCGCAAGCCACGGCGGCGTGCCCCCGGCCACACTGCTCGACGATACCCAGACGACGAGCCCGTCGCGGCGTGCCCGCATGTGCGGCAGCACGGCGCGATTGACCCGCTGGGTGCTCACCACGTTGATGTCGTAGAGCAAAGCATACTGCTCGGGCGTGAAGGCCTCGGCTGGGCCATAGGCCATGTGGCCGGCATTGTGGATCAGCACGTCGATCCGGCCGCTTTCGGCAATGACGCGCGCCACGGCGGCATCCACCGACGCCTGCGACTGAACGTCGAGCTCGACGCTCCTGAGATCGACGCCGGCCTCATCTGCCAGCTTGGCCAACGCCGCCACGTTCCCAGCGTTCCGCCCGCCGATATCGCGCATCGACGCCCATACGGTGTGCCCGGCGCGAGCCAGCGCCTCAACAGTGAGCCGACCGAACCCGCTCGACGCACCGGTAACAAGAATGACTTTGGACATGATTTTCTCTTTTCAGTGAATGGTTTGGCTCAGAGCGCAGAAACCGTTTCGGAAATTCGCTCCGGTGAGTCGGCTGGCGTGGCTGTCGAGAACCGGAGCGGAGCGGACTTTCTGTCCGTGAGCACCGGAAGCGCAGAAAGTCGCGTCAGACGGCCGCCGGAGTAGAATTTCAAAACGGTTTCTCAGAGCATGCCGCCGTTGGCGCGGATGACTTGGCCATTGATCCAGCCGCCATCGGGGCCAACCAGGAAGGCGACGGCGGCGGCGATATCCTCGGGCGTGCCGAGGCGCTCCAGCGGGTTCATCTTGGCCATGCGGTCGATCAGTTCGTCCGACTTGCCAGTGAGGAACAGGTCGGTGGCCGTCGGCCCTGGCGCCACGGCGTTGACGGTGATCGACCGGCCGCGCAGCTCCTTGGCGAGCACGCCGGTCAGCGCCTCGATGGCCGCCTTGGTGGCGGCATAAACGCCGTAGGTCTCAAGCCGCAGCCCGATCACCGAGGTGGAGAAGTTGACGATACGGCCGCCATCGCCGAGCCGGCGCGCCGCCTCGCGCATGACGTTGAGGCTGCCCTTCAGATTGACGGCGATGGTGGCGTCGATCCCGGCGTCGTCGGCGTCGATAAGGCGCGATAGCTTCATGATGCCGGCGTTGTTGACGGCGACGTCGATCCGCCCGAAAGCCGCCTCGACGGACTCGAACATGCGGGCCACGGCGGCGGCATCGGCGACATCGGCCTGATGGGCGACAGCGCGGCCGCCGCTCTGCTCGATGTCGGTCACCACCGCCTCGGCGGCGGCGGCGTTGCCGGCATAGTTGACGACGATGGTGAAGCCGTCGTGGGCAAGGCGGCGGGCGATCGCCGCGCCGATGCCGCGCGAGGCGCCGGTGACGATGGCGACCTTGGCGGCGGGATGCGTGGTGGTGGTCATGATGTCTGTCCTCTGGGTTGGTTTCGATGGAGAGGACCATGCACCTTCTGATTTGGCGGATAATCATGTATCATTCGTCATCACCATCCGGGAAAGACGAACAATGGATCGCTTCGACGCCATGCGCATCTTCACCCGCGTTGCCGAGCGCCGCTCGTTCACGCTGGCCGCCGAAGATCTGGGCCTGCCGCGCTCGACGGTGACAGACGCGGTGAAAAGCCTGGAGCGGCGGCTGGGCGTGCGCCTGTTGCAGCGCACCACCCGCCACGTGGCGCCAACGCTGGACGGCGAGGCCTATCATCAGCGGTGCCTGGCCATTCTCGCCGATGTCGAGGATGCCGAAGGCGCCTTCGCCGGCTGCAAGCCGCAGGGCCAGTTGCGCATCGACGTGCACGGCACGCTGGCCCGCCGCTTCGTGCTGCCCGGCCTGCCGGGCTTTCTGGAAACCTACCCCGACATCACCTTGCTGATGACCGAGGGTGACCGCCTCGCCGATCTGGTGCGCGAGGGCATCGACTGCGTGCTGAGGGTCGGCGAACCGCGCGACACCGACATGATCGGCCGCCGCGTCGCCCTGCTCGACGAGGTGACGCTGGCCTCACCCGGCTACATCGCCCGCCACGGCCGGCCCGAACGCCTCGCCGATCTTGACGACGGCCACCGCATGGTCGGCTTTCATTCCAGCGCCACCGGCGCCGTACTGCCGCTGGAGTTCCCGGAAGATGGCGAAGTGCGCGCGATAACGCTGCCGCGCGTCATCACCGTCAACGCCGCCGAAAGCTACGTCGCCGCCGCCCGGCTCGGATTGGGGCTGATCCAGGTGCCGCGCTACCACGTGGAGGCGGCGCTCGCCGCCGGCGAGCTGATCGAGATCCTGCCCGACCATCCGCCAAAGCCGACGCCGGTATCGCTGCTCTATCCGCGCACCCGCCAGCTATCGCCACGCGTCCGCGTATTCGCCGACTGGCTGACCGCCGAATTCGCCAGGGCGAGAAGCGGCTAACCCGCCGGCCTTCGCCGCTCCAGCAGCGACAGGGCGAACAGCGCCGACGAGGCAAGGATCGACAGGGCGAAGGCCAGCCACAGGGCGGCGTGCGGCCCCGATGATGTCATGATGGCGGCGAACACCGGCGGCGCGGCGGCGAACGACAGGTTGAGCGGCACCGCCAGCTGGGCCGATGCGCGGGCATAGGCCTGTTTGGGGAAGATTTGCAGCGGCAGCGTGGCGCGGGCGACGGCGGTGGCGCCGCTGGCCATGCCGTAAAGCGTAGCAAACAGCACGGCGCCCAGGAAGCCGCTGGTCAGCAGCAAAACGATGAAGCTCAAGGGAAACAAGGCCGAGGCGGCAAGACCGGTGACAAAGCCCGACCAGCGCTTGCCGCCGACAATGTCGATCATCCGCCCCGCCCATTGGGCGATGCCGATCAAGGCGGCGGCCGTCAGCGCGCTGGCGTGATCGAGGCCGCCGGCCTCGAACAGAATGATGATGGTCAGCGCGAAGCCCCAGGTGAAGAAGCCGTTGGCGGCAAAGCTCAGGGCCAAGAGGACGAAACGAGGCCGGTCGATGGCGGAGGGCTCATCGGTCGAACCGGCTTTCTCCTGTGGCCTTTGGCGCGGCCGGCGGGCGAGCGCCGCCCAATGCAGCGGGGCGCAAACGAGCAGCGTCAGGCCGGCATAGACGAGCGTCGTCGCGCGCCAGCCCCAGGCGGCCTGCATCAGCCCGGTGAGCGGCCAGACGATGGTCGAGGTCAGCCCGCCGGCCAGGATCAGCATGCCGAGCGCCGAGCGTGCCTTTTCGCCGGCGATCTCGGTCACCGCGATCTGCGCCGGCGTCGTCAGCATGCCGGCCCCGGCAAGACCGAGGATAACCCAGGCGAGGCCATAGGATATCGGCCCCGCGGCAAGGCTGATGACCATAAGGCCCGCCGCGCCCATCAGCGACCCCAGCACCATGATCGGCCGTGCGCCGTAGCGCTCGAAGCTGGCGCTCAGCGGCCAGGACGTCAGAGCCATCACCACGAGCATCACCGTCGGCCCGGCCATCACCATGGGCAAGGTGATGCCGAGATCGCCGGCCATCGCCGGCCCGGTGACGGCCGGCAGCCAGAACGTCGCGCCCCAGCCGAGAAGCTGGGTCACCGACAGGGCGGCAACGGCGCGAACGGTGGGCGAGAGGAGCGGCATCAAAACCCGGCATGGCAGAGGCCGGACGTCCGGCGCGGCATGAAAGGCAATTCCAGCACACCCATGTTACGGTTTTGCGTCAGAAAACAAAGAGATAGAGCTTTTCCGGCAAAAACGGATCGCCGGAAAAGCTCTGCCGCTTGCCGATCAGATCACCTGACCGCCCGATACCTCGATCCGCTGGGCGGTGACCCAGTGATTGTCCTCGCCCAACAAGCTGGCGATCATTGGGCCGATATCGTCGGGCAGGCCGACGCGGCCCAAGGCGATCATGTTGGCGAAGGCTTCGTTGTATTCGGGGGTGTCGCGCACCGCCCCACCCAGGAAGTCGGTGGCAATCGCCCCGGGCGCCACGCAGTTGGCGGTGATGCCGCGCGCCCCGAGTTCCCTGGCGAGATAAATCGTCAGGATCTCGATGGCGCCCTTGGCCGCCGCGTAGGCCGAAAAGCCGGGATAGGAGACGCGCGTCAGCCCCGAGGAATAGGTGATGATGCGGCCGCCGTCGGCAATCAACGGCAGCAGCGCCTGCGTCAGGAAGAACACGCCCTTCACATGCACGGCGAACAGGCCGTCGAACTGCGCTTCGGTGGTCTCCGAAAAGGCCGCCATCTCGCCATGACCGGCGTTGTTGACGAGGTGGTCGAAGCTGTCGCGGCCCCACACCTCCTGAAGGGTCGTACGCAGCGTCTCGGCGAAAGCCGGGAAGCTCCTGAAATCGCTGACGTCGAGCTTCAGCGCCACCGCCTTGCGGCCGAGAGCCTTGGCTTCGAACACCACCGCGTCCGCTTCCGCCTTGCTGCCGCGATAGGTGACGATCACGTCGCCGCCGCGCTGGGCGATGCTGAGGGCAACATTGCGGCCGAGGCCACGGTTGGCGCCGGTGATGAGAGCGATGGTCATGGACTGTCTCCTTGGTTCGGTTTGACGGACGGATGATCGCCCGAACGGCTCCGGCGTGGTTGCCCGATACTGGCCGCTTTTTGCCTGATCCTTCACGAATGCGACCACCGACACCAATTCCACCAACACCACGCTTTGCCCAAAGCTCGCGCATCTTTGCCTGATTCTCCGCGCCATCTTGCGCACGCGAGGCCGATGTGCCTAACTTCCCGACATGATCGAAACGCTGCTCTCCGCCGTGCGTCGCCACGCCGCCGCCCATGCCGATGAGGCTGGCGTCGCCGCGACGCCGATCGCTGGCCTCACCGTCATCCGCGCCATGCTGCCCAGCGCGCTGCAATATGCGATCAACCGGCCACTGGTGGCGCTGGTCCTCCAAGGCGGCAAGCGGGTGACCATCGGCCGGCAGACGCTGGATTTCGGCGCCGGCGAGTCCTTGCTCATCTCGGCCGACGTGCCCACCGTCAGCCAGATCACCCGTGCCAGCGGCGCCGTGCCCTATTTCTCGCTGGTGCTGGAGCTCGACCTCAAGGTGATCGAGGAGCTCTCCGTCGAAATGGCCGCCGCGCCCGAGCCGGGCCCGGCCGTCCGGATCGAGCCGACCGATGCCGAGGTGGCGGATGCCGCGCTGCGCCTGATGCGGCTGATGGAGCGGCCGGCCGCCCTTCCCGTCATTGGAAACCAGCTGTTGCGCGAGTTGCACTACTGGCTGCTGGCCGGCCGGCACGGCGGCGCCATGCGTGGCCTCGGCGTCACGGGCAGCCACGCCCAGCGTATCTCCCGCGCCATCGCCGTGCTCAGGGCCGATTATGCCGCGCCCGTCCGGGTGGAACAGCTTGCCGACATCGCCGGCCTCAGCCCCTCGGCCTTCCACCAGCATTTCAAGGCGATCACCTCGCTGTCGCCGCTGCAATTCCAAAAGCAGCTGCGCCTCATCGAAGCCCGGCGGCTGATGCTGGCGGAAGGCCGAAGCGCCAGCCTCGCGGCCTATGAGGTGGGCTACGAAAGCGTGCAGCAGTTCAACCGCGAATATGCCAGGCTGTTCGGCCAGCCGCCCGGCCGCGACCTCAAGGCCTCGCGCGAGCGGGCCGTCGCAGCGTGAGCGCTACTTCTTCACCTCGCACGCCACCTGCACGGAGAAATTCCGGGCGACGTCGGCCACATCCGGCGTCTTCAGGTCGTTGCCCGGCGCTTCGACGTCACAGTGGACCTGATTAGCGTCCAGGAAGAACTGCGCCATGCCGGCCTTGATGGCGAAGTTGACGTTCTGGATCACCTCGATGTCAGGATGCTCGGCGGTGCCGCGCGGAGCTAGGTTCGACTTGGCGACCACGATGCCCACCACATGCCCCGATCGATCGGCCACAGCCTGACGGGCGGATTTTTCAGCTCTCGCGCGTCGGCGTGATCACCTCGAACACCGTGTTCGCCTCGTCCGCCTCGTAGCGCTTGACGAAATCCACCCGTGTCCCGTTCCAGTGATAGCAGTAGTGCGCGCCCTGCACCGGCACCGGGATCACATCCGGCCAGAAAATGCCGATGCACCAGCCGCCGGCCCCGCGCACGCTCGGATAGACCACGCCGTCGCTGCCGGCGGCCCGCAGCTCACGCCCCAGAGCCTGCGAGGCGCTGTAATCGTCCGGGTCGAGTGCCCCCGGCACCGCGCTGACGTCGTCGAGTTCGCGATCCACCGCCCCCACCAGCACGCGGAAATCCGAGGTCCAGCCCGGCGCTTCCTTCGTCGCCACCATGAAGCGCTGGTGGTGATGGATGGTCTCGGCGATCGCCACGTCCTCGCTGTCGCCGGCGTAGTAGAGGCCATAGCTGCCGTCGGTGAAGCGGCCGGGCCGCAAGGGCGATGCGTGAACGAAGGGCGCCATCACTAGGCTGGCGCCGAGGCCGCCGACGCGCCGGTTCTTCGGCACCTTGGAAAGATCGCCGATCAGGCCGCGCACCCGCGGATTGGTCTTCGCCTCGACGGAAGCCAGCGCCTCCCAGTCGTGCGGGTCGGCGATATCCTCGAACAGGTCGATCGGCGGATGGATCGAGCGGATGATCCGATAGGTCTTCGGCCAGGACACCCGCCGCCGAACCACCCCAGCGACCTCCCCCGTCACCACGCGCCCCGCTCGGCGTCGAGATAGGCGCGCATATCGGCAAGGTCCGACAGCTCGCCGCGCAGCATCAGCTCAAGCGCCGACTTGCCATCGAAGGTGTCGTTGGGCTTCCTCACCCACTCGTAGCCGCGCGCCGGCTCCTTGAAGAGGTAGCGCAGCCCTTTGTGGATGCCCATCAGGTGCGCCATGCGCATGCGGAGGTCGCGGTCGATCCGGCCGATGCTGCCCTCCTTCCACCGCGCCCAGGTGCGCGTCGACAGCCCGCCCAGGAGCGTCGTCGCCTCGGCATCGCTGAGCTTCCACGCCTTGAACAGATTGACCGTCGCCCGCGCGAGCGCTGCCGCTTCCTCGTCGGTGATGGCGGCGCTCTCGGTACGCTCGATCGGAGTGGCTTCGATGGGTTGCAGCAGCATGGCACGTCCTGTCATTTGTCGTGAATATAGGCGCATTACGCCAAATGGCAAGAACATATGCCAAGTTGGGATTCACGCTGGCGTTGTTGGGACGCGTGACGGGAGGGCTGGCCGTCAGGATGGATGCCGCTGCGCCTCGTATCCTGCTGGCAGCCTCATGCTGATCCGTTACCACTACGCGGATCAAAATGATTGCCTAGGGCTTTAGGAACTCCGCCAACGGCACACGCACATAGTAATATGCTGGGTGCCTACTTCGACCATACTCGGCTGGGGAATCCTTCGGAAGGGAAGTGAATCTATAATACTCTCCACCTCCGTAATTATCCTGCGTAAATTCCCTGAGCCTGGACTCGCTGATAACGACTGGCTCCAATAAATTCCTGCACGAAACGTCCAATTTACTCCCAAACGCATACTGAAGTTTATAGAGCCCGTCGAAAATATAACCGTATTTGAAAGATCCCCCACTAGGAATGAAGAAGGCCGCAACGACGCGACCAGACTTTACGTCCCGAACCTTAGCAAGCATGTTGTACAAGGTCTCGTTCTCGATCCTCAGGGAATGGATACCGACGGGTTGCCCCTCGGGCCCGAAAAAAGTGCCCATGACGGGCTGGTTCGCGCACGTCGGAAAGCGTCGCGAGATATCGGCGTCCCTTTCCTGGGCAAGTGCCGTCTCGGCCTTCATGTTGGCCTTTTCTTCCAAGGCTATCCAAACGCCGAACGGGCAGCCAACCAGTATCCAGACGATCACAATCGCCCGTCGCAGTCGGGATCGAACTGCTCGGGATGGGGACGGATCTGCTGCCCGCCGCTCGGGTCGCTGCACTGCCTCCTCGGTAGCCTGCTGTTCGTAAAGCTCCTGGGCGGCCCTGTCGTACTCCTGCCGGCGGACCGGATCGCCCAGAATGTCATAGGCGTCGGAAATCTCGCGGAACGCGTCGGCCGACGCCTGTCCCGTGCTGTCGGGGTGGGTTTCCTTCGCCCGCTTTCTGAAAGCCGCCGCGATCTCCTCACTGGTCGCCGATGAGGTCAGCCCCAGCGCACGGTAAAGGTCCATGGGGTCGTTGTGGATCATCGCTGCCTCGGAAACCCGCCGGTTGGTGCCGTCCGATATGGACGGAGAGCCAACGGTAAGCGAGTCGCGTCTACAACTTATTGACGAACCCGTTCCCCTTCACGGGTGCATCTTCGCCCCCTTCGTAATCTTGTCGACCACCTTCTTCTCCGCCCGCATCGCGATGCCCACCAGCTTGGCATCCTCCGGCGAGAACTCACCGAACACCTCGCGGTTGGCGGCGTCATGCCGGTTGCGAACATCTCCTCGACATAGGCCGATGTCACCACGCCGCGCTCCAGCGACCGCCGATGGATGGTGCGCAACGTCTCCTGGTCGGCCACCAGCACCACCATCGGCTGGATGGACATCGGGTTGTAGACATTCCCCGCCGCATCTCGGTAGGCTTGCCCGATAATCGTTGGCACCTGCGCGACGATGCCGCTCGTCAGAAAGGCAGTGACGTTGAGCTTCTGCCAGGTGGCAAGGTCATCGCGGACGACGAGGACGATCTTGGTGTCGAACATGGCGGCCTCAGACAAGCGAAAGCGTCGGCCACCGCCGAGACAGCCGTGCGGCGCGCTCGCGATTACCTCGAAAGCCATGCCACGGAGACCGTCCGCTCGGAAACACTGGAGGCGGTCACCGGCCTTGACCGCTACGAGCTGGCGCGGCAGTTCCGCCGCCACACCGGCACCAGCCCACACCGCTTTCTGGTGATGCGCCGGCTCGACCGCGCCAAGCGCCTCATCGCCTCCGGCAACCGCCTCGCCGACGCCGCGCTCAACGCAGGCTTCGCCGACCAAGCCCACTTCACCCGCCACTTCCGCGGCGCCTTCGGCATGACGCCCGGCCGCTGGCTGGCGATGCGGAAAGCGGCGGTGTGAGGGCGTTTCTTGCAGGAAATCAATGCCCTGACGACGCCCCCGACCAAGGCAGCCGCAAGCTTTGCATTGCACACCCACAACGCCCAACTTATAGTTGTCAGAAGTTGCACGGGCGACCCTGATGTTTGGACCTCGGATCAATTACCGCTCGATGACGCCTCAGCAAAAAAGGACCGCCAATATCGTGGGCGGCATTATTGCATTGGTGGTCTTCGCCATGGCAGGCGGCCTTTACCTCTGGCGGCTCCGTCACTTCCCGCACACCGTCGCAACCATCGAAGCTGTTTGGGAGAAGGAGGTTCACCGAAAGGAAAAGACCATCGTGACGATGGCAGACCTGTCTTTCACAAGAACCTCGCCGACAGGAGAAGCCATTTCCTGCAGATATTCCTTTGAGATAGGCACGCCGCGCGATGGCTTCCAGGTCGGCGATAAATTGGAGATCGTGCCTGCGACGGGAACATGCCAGCGAGTCAATATCATCGGCAGAAGCAAACCGGCTCCTTAAGCCCTGAAACCGGCGATGCGGAAAGCGGCGATGTGAAGGCGCTAACGGAATTTTACTTATAGAAAATCTGAAGGCGACCTTCAGAAGTTGCAATTAGGTCCGCGGCGCTTCCGGCCCTATATTGAGGATGCAAAAAGAAAACAGAGACAGAGACCGGAAACCGCCGGTCTAGGAAAAGGAAAAATCGAAATGTTCGCCACTCTCAAGCGCACCGCCAAGCTCTTCAGCATCCCCAGCCAAGCCGAACGCGACATGGCCTACCTCAATGGGGCCAGCGACCGCTACGACCTCGAAGCCCGCGAGCGCTACCTCGGCCGCCGCTCCTTCAACCGGACCCTCGGCCTCTGAGGATCTGACGGCGCGGAGCCGATAAAGCCAAACGACGTTGAGCGCTCGAAACCTGACCGGTTCGGGCGCTTTGTCGTTTCTGAAGCGATCCCAGCAAAGAGATGGAGCGCTCAGCCTCAAAGCGTGCCTTCGCCGCTGATCCGGTTGCGACCGGCGGCCTTGGACCGATAGAGCGCTTCGTCGGCGCGCTCGATGGCTTGCTGCATGGCCGTCCCCGGTAAAGCAAACGCATAGCCGATGCTGACCGTGACGCGGCCATGAGGCGAGTCCGGATGCGGGATATCGAGATCTTCCACCGCCCGCCGCGCTGCGTCGAGATGCGACCGCAGCCGGTCCGGATCGCTGTCGTTCAGCACCAGCGTGAACTCCTCGCCGCCATAGCGCGCCGCGATTTCATCCTGGCGCCGGGCAAACTTTCGCAAGGCTAGCCCAACCCTCTGCAAGGCCTTGTCACCCGAGGCGTGGCCGAACCTGTCGTTGAACAGTTTGAAATTGTCGATATCGATCATGGCCACCGCGATCGGCCCCTTCCCGTCGGACAGCAGTTGATCGCAAAGTGCCATATGGCTATCGAGCGCGCGCCGATTGGCGATCCCCGTCAGGGCGTCCTGACGGCTCGTATCCTCAAGCTTGTCCACCATCAGGTTGAGCGCCGAGACGAGCGCTTTGAAGTCGGGGATATGCGACTTGATCGATATCCGCCGCCCTTGCTGGCCTTCAGTTATTTCGGTGGCAAGCGCGCCGATGCGGCGGAGGTTCCGAATAAATAAGAACTCCACCGAAAACATCACCAGGGAGGCCAGGATCAGAGTCTCGATAATGGCCGATATGATTGCCTGACTCAGATTTCTCTTGGCACGATCATATTCGCTCTTCAGAGGCGCGATGAAGACAATTCGCGAGTTATTCATCGGAAGCTTGACGACACCCGCATAATACCATCCATCGGCCGATGTAGTGTCGGAGATGACGCCGGAAGACACCGCGAGGCTTCTGCGTATGAGATCGGTGCCAATTGCCGTCTTCGGCGAAGAGAAATGCTCCGACGCCAGAACCACCCCCTGATTGTCGATCAGGGCCGCTTCCGTCAATGAGACGTCGAGCAAAGCCAGCGCCTTGCGCAGCATCGTCTGGGCCGCCACCGAAGCGACCACGAAGTAATCGACATCGACGCCATTGCGAATGGCCGTCGCAGACGGAACGACCAACGTGTTGGAGATCCGGCTGATCCGCGTCTCGCCCCATAGCGTATCGTTGCCGTGCATGCTTCTGATAAAATCTCCGGAATGATCCGCTTGGACACCAGAGACACCAGAAAGCGAAGAGCAATAGACAATTTCCTGGGCCGTCAGAATAGAGATATGAGAGACATTCTCGTATAATCTGGCTATCTTAGACAGACGATCATGGCATGTTTCCGGAGATGTATCCGCATAGGCGTTACTGATCGATATATTCTGGGCTATATTCTCAATATCGGCTTGCGTGTCCTTAAGAAGCTCTTGAACGCGTTCGACAGACAGTTTCACGTTCTGCTCCACCCGCGCCAGCGCGTCCGCTCTTTCCTTATGCGCAGCGAAGATCTGGGCCACCAAGAAAGGCGCCAGACACAGAGAGATAACGGCCAGAACGATAAGCCGGATGCGCATGCCTACCCCCGCAAAGTCTGGCGACATCGCCTAAGACCACTGTAAAGCTTAGTCGCACGCGGAGTTGTAAAGGCTGGTTAACCAGCTCGTCCACAAAAGGTATATTTACCAAGGAATTGCTTATGCCACTGCCATTTATCCTTAGTGGCAATCATAATAAGACTACAACCAAATGATATATGCCAACCATCCTGGCAATCCGCATCGTTTCCGGTAGGTCATCAGGTCCGTTCTGCCAGCAATAGGCTCGACATCAGGCTCAGAACCCCGGCCGCGCCGATCACCAGCCCCATCGGCCAAGGCGTGCCGTCGGCGAGCCAGCCGAGGGGAGCAGCCAGCGCGCCGGCCACCCAATTGGCAACGACGAAACTTCAATTGGCGCCGGAATATTGGTCGTCAGTGACCTGCTCCATCCAGTCGACCGCCCTGCCGTCGAGCTCTTCCTGGATGGCGATGTGGGTCATGGCGATGTCCGGCGCGGCCCCGTGCCAGTGCTTTTCGCCCGGCTCGAACCAGACGACGTCGCCGGGGTGGATATCTTCGATCGGGCCACCCAGGCGCTGGGCCCGACCAAGGCCGGCGGTAACGATCAAAACTTGCCCCAAGGGATGGGTGTGCCAAGCGGTGCGGGCGCCCGGCTCGAAGGTCACGGTATTGCCGGCCGCCCGCGCCGGCGGGGCAACTGGATAGAGCGGATCGATGCGGACGGCGCCTGTGAACCAATCGGGAGGCCCCTTGAGCGACGGGCGCGTGCCGGTGCGGGTGATCTGCATGGTCGTCTCCTTTCAGCTTGAGCTCGCTAACGCCGAGGCTTTCACCACTGTGAAAATGAGGAGTCAGATATCGGAGGACTTCCAAATACCCCAAGCCAGGCCAACAGGCGTGTGTCAGCGTCCGGCCAAAACGGCGCCGAAATCCGCCGCCTCGGACCCATCACGCGAGTAGCGCCATTTGATCTCAAACCCTTCGTGCTCAAGGTATTTTAGAACGGCCACCTGATCTCCGTCATAGTCGTCGAGCGCCTTATTGAGCGCGGAGAGGCCTTGTTCCGCGTAGATTTTCAGCCAATCTGGGTTGCTCATGGGGTTCCTCCTTCTGCAGCCGCAAAGCCGCTTGCCCCTCGGTCAAGCGGCCTCATCCGCCTTTGTCACCGTGAACCGCAGCCCAAGCGCCTTCATCACGCCGAGGAGCGTCGACAGCTTCGGATCACCCCGGTCGCTGAGTGATTTGTAGAGCGCCTCGCGGGTCACGCCAGCTTCCCTGGCAATGGCCGACATGCCCTTGGCCTTGGCGATGTCACCCAAGGCAACGGCGATCATCTTCGGGTCGCCGTCCTCGAAGGCCGCTTCGAGGTAGGCGGCAATCGCCTCGTCGCTGGTCAGGAACTCGGCGGCGTCCCACTTGGTCGTTGAGAGTCCCATTCAGACCTCCTTCGCCATATCGATGGCCTGCTTGATGTCCTTGCTCTGCGTACTCTTGTCGCCACCGCAAAGCAGGATGACAATCTCGTTTCCGCGCTGGACGAAGTAGACCCGGTATCCGGGACCATAGTCGATGCGAAGCTCGCCGATCCCGTTGAAGAACTTGACGTCTCCCAGCAGCCCAGCCTCAAGGCGGTTGATCCGCATGAAGATACGGGCCTGAGCGCGAGCGTCCTTGAGAGACCTGAGCCAACTCGCAAAGACGGCCGTTTTGCGGACTTCGAACATATGTGAACTATAGTTCACAGCTCCGACTGCGTCAAGAGGTGTGAACTATGGATTACAGAAACACGAGATCAGGCAGCCAACGGCAGGTTATAGCCGCTGCGTCGGAGAGCAAGCTTGCCACCGCGACGGCATCGCTAGGGTGGCAGACGCTCCGTTGCCCGCGTTCCTCTTCCAGTGGCAGCCAGGTTCGCCTATACTAGGAACAGCCAACGGAGAGCAACCTTGGGTAAATACATCGCCCTGTTCAGCTTCATTGCTCCGATGATCGGATTTTACGTCTATCATTTCAAAGAAAACCATCTGATACTAAAATACGATCCAAACGCGAAACGCATGATTACAGGTAGCGCGCCAACTGCGTATATTGCATCGAAGACATTACAGAAAAACCTGGAGTTCATGGCAGAATACAACAGACTAAGCTACATAAAATGGGGATTCTTCCTATTTTGGGTTATAGATATATTTATTACAACCCGATATCGATATTATTTTGGCTAACAACCACTCCCACCAGTCCGCCCCTCTCGTCGTGGTTAACAAATCCTTATCCTTGTGCTGGGATGCTGGGTGCGAGGGAAGGCGCGCCGCCGCGCCGGATCCCACCCAAGAGGCTTGTTGATGGTGAAGTCCCGTTCCTTCGTTCTCCGCTCGGCCGTGCTGGCGTTCTCCGCGCTCCTCATCGGCTGCTCGGCGCTCAGCTTCGACGACGATGCGCCGGTGCGCACAAGCGCCCGCAAGGGCGCGGATTTCGAGATCCGCCAGCCCTCGAAGACGGCGGTCGAGGGCATCGACGTCTCCTATTTTCAGGAGACCGTGAACTGGAACGCCGTGGCCGGCGACAACATCCGCTTTGCCTATATCAAGGCAACCGAGGGCGGCGACCGGGTCGACCAGCGCTTCTATGACAATTTTACCGGCGCGCGGCAGGCCGGCGTGCTGCGCGGCGCCTACCATTTCTGGTACCACTGCCGCTCGGGCGCCGAGCAGGCCGCCTGGTATATCCAGAACGTGCCGCGCGATCCCAGTGCCCTGCCGCCGGTGCTGGACATCGAGTGGACGCCCACTTCGCCCACCTGCACCAAGCGGCCGGCGGCCGCCACGCTGCACGCCGACATGCAGGCCTTCCTCGACACAGTGGAGGCCTATTACGGCAAGCGGCCGGTGATCTACACCACCATCGATTTCTATCAGGACCGGCTGGCCGACGGGGCTTTCTCCAACTATCCGCTGTGGGTGCGCTCCACCGCCGCCGAGCCGCACGAGAGATATGGCAAGCGCCCCTGGCACTTCTGGCAGTACACCTCGACCGGCCGCGTCGCCGGCGTCCCCGGCAAAACCGACCGCAACGTCTTCAACGGCTCGGAAGCCGCCTTCCAGCAATTCCTCGCCAACAGCAATACGGCTCCGGCCATGATGGCAGAGCGGTGAGCGGAGTCGGGTCAAAGTCCATCCCGCCGCATTGACTTGGCACGGGTCGGTTGCTATCGCAAGGGCATGATGATGACCCAGCCCCTTTCAGGTCTGTACTATGCGCTGCTGACATAGCGGCGAGGGCATCATTTGCTTTTTCAACCGCGGTCTGACCAGCGGTTGAAGTCGACGGACACCCCTGGCGGGCTCGCCAGTGCGAGGATGTCATGTCAGACGCTCCCGACAAACGATCCGATAGGCCCGTGGGCATCATCGGCTTTGGCGCCTTCGGGCAACTGCTGGCCGAGCATCTCCGCGCCTATTTTCCCATCCTGGTCTTCGACATCGCACTGGACGTCGCCCGAGCCGACGCTCTGGGCGCGACGGTCGTGTCCTTTGAAGCCGCCGCCGCCTGCCCAGTGGTGATCCTCGCGGTGCCGGTCAGTCAGATGCGCGGCGTGGCACTGAGCCTCGCGCCGCACCTGAAGCCCGGCGCGCTGGTGCTCGATGTCGGCAGCGTCAAGGTGGAACCGGCCGCCATCCTGCGGGACACGCTGCCCGACCACGTCGAGATCGTCGCCACCCATCCCTTGTTCGGGCCGAACAGCGCCCGTCAGGGTATCCGAGGCGCGCGGATCGCCATATGCCCCGTGCGCGGGCGGCGCTTCCGCGTCGCCGCCTTCTGCCGGCGGCTCGGCCTCGACGTCATCATGACCACGCCCGAACAGCACGACCGCGACGCCGCCGAGGTGCAGGGGCTGACGCATCTGGTGGCAAGCCTGCTTATGAAGATGAACCTCCGCCCAACGCGCCTCACCACGCGCAGCTTCGAGCTGATGATGTCGGCCGTCGACATGGTCCGCAACGACGCGCCGGAAGTGCGCCGGGCCATCCTCACCTCGAACCCCTATGCCGACGACGTGCTCAGGCGCTTCAAATTGGCCCTGGATGATACGGCCTGATATCGGGTCGACCCAGGCCCCCTTACCCGATCCATTCCCGAAACCGCCGCTCGCCCTCCGGCGTGAAGGCGACGACGCGGGAGGAGGGCAGACGCCTGGCCCAGGAAAGCGCGAACAGGCGATCGAGCGTCGCCTTGCCGACGACACCGGCGAGATGGTGCCGCCGCTGGCTCCAGTCGAGGCAGGCGCGGCAATGCGGCCGGTTGCTGCGTGGCAGGTCTTCCGGCGTCACGCCGATGGTCGAGAACTTCGACCAGCCCTTGTCGGTCACCCCGAGGTCGGCCGACAGCCAGCCCGCCTCAACAGCCCGGTCGTAGAGCGCCACGCCCATTTCGCCGGCCAGATGGTCGTAGCAGACGCGCGCCTTCCTGAGCGCCGGCTCCTTCGGACCAGTGCGGACCGGCGGCGCCCTGTCGGCGGAAAACACCATCAACGCCTCGAGGAGCGCCGCGACAGGCGTGCCTGCCAGGCGGAAATAACGGTGCCGCCCCTGCGCCTCCACCATGAGCACTTCGCCATCGACCAGCTTGGCAAGATGGCTGCTGGCCGTCTGCTTGGTGATCCCGGCAAGGCCGGAAAGCTCGGTGGCGGTCAGCGCGCGGCCATCCATCAGCGCCAGCAGCATGGCGCCGCGGGCGGGATCGGCCACCAGAGCGGCGACGCGGGCGATGTCGGGACCTTCTGTCATGGTTCGATGATAGCCGAACCATCGACCGACGCCAGTCGCCTATGACAGGGCAAAAGGAGGCACCCATGATCGCGGTGATTTTCGAAGCGGAAACCACGGCCGAAGCCCAGGCCGAATATCTCGATCTGGCGGCCGAGCTCAAACCCCTTCTGGCAGAGATCGATGGCTTCCTCTCCATCGAACGCTTCCAAAGCCTGACAACGCCCGGCCGGCTGCTGTCGCTGTCGTTCTGGCGCGATGAAGCCGCCGTTGCGAAGTGGCGCGCCCTGCCCGAGCATCGCCGTGCCCAGGCCGCCGGGCGCGATCATGTGTTCGCCAGCTATCGCCTGCGCATCGCCGAGGTGCTGCGCGACTACGGCATGAGCGACCGGAACGAAGCACCCGCCGACAGCCGCGATTTTCACGCCAAGGGACACCAGCATGTTTGATCTTGAATTCGACCTCACCCACTGTCCCGGCGCCCTCGCCGATCTCGGCGAGGCCATGGGCCGTGCCGGCGTTGCCTTCGAGGGCGGCGGCGTTTTCAGTCAGGGTGACAGAGCCGTGGCGCACTTTCTATTCAAGGATGGCGAGGCGGCCCGGCGGGCGGCGGAGGTGGCGGGCATCAAGGTCGTGGCCATGCATGAGCCGGTGATCCGCCGGCTGAGGCAGGGTACGCCGGGCCAGCTCGGAGCGATCGCCCGCGCGCTGGCCGAGGCGGGCGTCAACATCCTCATCCAGTATTCCGACCACAACAATCGGCTGATCCTCATCTGCGATAAGCCGGAGAAGGCGGCTGAGGCCACGCGCGCCTGGGAGGCTGGCTGACGACGAGAGAGCCCACCTATGTTTCCAACAGCTGAGCGGCCGCCGATATAGGGCCTCCCCCACCCTCCCCGCTGAAGAACGCCGCCAGCTCGGCAGCCAATTCCTCCGGCGCCTCCTCGGCCATGTGGTGGCCGCAGTCGAGGCCGGCGCCGGTCACCGGTAGCGCCGCCCAGGGCTGCCAGGTGGCCGGCACGTCGCCGTAGAGTTCTTCGAGATCGTCCCTCTTCGACCAGACGACATGGACGGGACAGAGCAACCTGCGGCCGGCGTCCCGGTCGTCGAGATCGTCGAGCGGATCGACGTAGAGACCGGCGCGATAATCGCCCAGCATGCCCCTGACGGTGTCGGGATCGTGGATCGCCACGCGATAATCCTCGTAATTGCCGGGGCCGAGCGTCTCCCGCGTGCCGCCATACCAGGCGTCGGGGTCGGCCAATATGGCGCGCTCCGGCTTGTCGGGTTGGGCATAGAAAAACCAGTGCCACCAGCGGGCGGCGAAGCGGGCGTCGCAGCGCTCCAGCGCGCTGAGGATCGGCACGCCGTCCAGCACGGCGAGCTTCAGCACTCTCTCGGGATGGTCCATGGCGAGGCGGAAGGCGGTGTAGCAGCCCCGGTCGTGCCCGGCGAGATGGAATTCATCGAAGCCGAGGTGCTTCATCAGGGTGACGCAGTCGCCCGCCTTGGCCCGCTTGGACGACGCCTCGTGGTCGTGCGGATCGGCGGGTTTTGACGATTTGCCAAAGCCCCTGAGGTCGGGACAGACCACAGTGAAATGTTGCGCCAAGAGCGGTGCCACCTTGTACCAGGTGGTGTGCGTGCGCGGGTGGCCGTGCAGCAGCAGCAGCGGTGGACCGGAGCCGCCATGGCGCACCCGCAGTGTCGCCTCGGGCAGGTCGACCATCTCCAGCTTGAAAGTCTCGAACATCGCCGCCCCCGGAGCATCCTCGGAACGGGCAGCCTCGCGAATGCTCAAGCAAACCCGTTCCCTCGATGGATGAACGAGCGACGGTGGTGCTGGGTTCCGGCGATCAACGAAAGGCCCAAATCGCCCCTGTCTATTCCGGTTGTAGACCGGCGGGTTTGTTTATAATCTAGGTCTCTAATGGAGCGGCGATCGGCATGAACGTAGAAGACCTGTACCGCCTCCTTCGCACCGGTCATATCCAGGCACAAGGTATCGTCGATACCGTGGCCGACCCCATGCTGTTGCTGGACGAAAGCCTGTGCGTGCAAAGCGCCAACCGGGCCTTCTTTGAAACCTTCAAGGTCGATCGCTCCGAGACCATCGGCAAGCCCATCCACGAGCTGGGCGATGGCCAGTGGGACATCCCAGATCTGCGCCTGTTGCTGTTGCAGGTAATCCCCCGCGCCTCCGCCATCATCGACTACGAAGTGGAGCACGACTTTCCCGGCCTTGGCCGGAAAACCATGCTGCTGACGGCCCGCACGCTGCACCATCCCGACAACGGCAGCCACACCATGCTGCTGTCCATCGTCGACGTTACCGAGCGCGCCCGCAGCGATGCCCTCAAGGACATGCTGTTCGGCGAGCTCAGGCACCGCATGAAGAACCTGCTCTCCGTGGCGCAATCCATCGCCCGCCGCACCACCACCGAGGGCCGGACGGCGGAAGAATACCGCAACGACGTGCTGGGCCGCCTCGATGCCTTGGCCAGCGCCCATGATGTCGGCTTTTCAGAGGAACAGGACACCGGACTGGCGGTGCTGATCCAGCGTGTGCTCGCCCCCTATGCGACCGACCCGGAAGCGGTGGTGGTCGCGCCCGGCGCGCTCGTTCTGCTCGGGCCCGATACGGTGATGGCGCTCGGCCTCGTCCTGCACGAGCTGGCCACCAACGCGGCGAAATATGGCGCGATGTCGGTGCCCGGCGGCCGGGTATCGATCGGCTGGCAGCTCGACGAGGCGGACAGCCGGCTCCGCATCACCTGGATGGAAAGCGGTGGGCCACCGGTCGTCCCACCGGCGGCCACCGGCTTCGGCAGCCGGCTGATCCGCTCGGCCATTGCCATCGGCGAGGTCAGCCAGGTCTACGCGCCCGACGGCCTTGAGGTGGAGATCGTTATCCCGCTCGGCCCCGCCGCGCTGGCCGAGTGAGCCGGCCTCGGCCGTCGATCACTTGAAAAGCCTCAGAAGTGATAACCAACGCGCAGGCCGGCGCTCTCATAGCCGTTGTTGTCGTCGCAGAGGTCGGCGTTGGATATGTGGCTAGCGTAAAGCTGCGCCGACCAGTTCTCAGTCACGCGCCAGTCGACGTCGAGGCCGAGGTGGAACAGGGCATGGCAGCCGAGTTCGCGGCCGGAGGGATCGTTTTTCAGCTTGGCGTCGTGCAGCGCGCCGCCGAGCTGGCCCTCGAAGGCGAGATCGCCATATTTCAGGAAGGTGAAGGTGAGGCCGGCATAGACGTCGCTGATCTGTTTGCTCTCGGTGGCGATGTCGACGCCCAGCGTCGGCCGTGGCGAGAACAGCCAGGACGGCGCATCCAGCGCCGGCGCCCGCACTTCCATGTTGGCGAGAACGCCATCGACGTCGCCGGCCGTGAACAGGCCGGCATTGCTGGCGCCGACGCCGCCATACACCGACCAACCGGAAAGAACGCGGGAATCGGCGGCATCGCCGGCCTTGGCCGGCAGCGAACCGCCAAGGGCGGCAACAACGATCAACAAGGCAACACAACGAGGATGGCGACGGCCAAGCTGCATGGTGGGCGGCTCCGGGCTGGGGAACAGTCGAATCAAACCAGAAAGCACGCTACACGTGCACATGCTTTCGCGGAAGCGGTCTGATTTTCTTGACCGTCGACAGTCTCGGAAGCCCCCGATCGGATAAAGTCCGCTTCGTTTCGCTGGGCTTTCCGCGCTTTTCGCAACACAGCGAGCCGCGCGCCCGGCGCGATGCACCCCGAACGGCCCGTTGAACAGACCACAACCCTGGATATTACACCGATCGACATTCGGCGCCCTCAGCGTCCTCATCCGCCCGACAAACCCTTCCACCGGGGCCCTTGCCTCATTCAGATGGATGAAGAGGCAAGCGTGCTCGCCGCCGGGCACTGCGAACAGCTCGGCGCCGGCGATCTCCTCGGCCGACCGCGCCCCATGGGCGAACGCACCACTCGGTCGGCATCGCCATGGATGACCAGCGTCGGCGCCGACACCCGCTTGAATGGCAGTGGCGGCAGGTCGGCAAAAGCCATGGTGCCGACCACCGTGCTGGGCAGCCGCGCGGCCAGATACTGGAACACGCTGCGTTGCAGAACCAGCATGAGCGGCCCAGCTTCCCGATGGTCGAGCGTCTGCCGCAGCAACTGGGGATCGCAGACCGAGCGCGCCGCCGCCCGTTCCGGCTGCCGCCCCATCACCCAGCCAAGCGGCACGGCAAGACCAGAAATGCGGCACAGCGCCTGAAACTGCCGGAGCCGTTTGATCACATAGTCAGGCACATCGAAGCAGCCGTTCGCCGTCGACACCAGGATCGCCCCAGCACACGCATGTTTGGAAATCACAAAGCAGGTTTCTGCCTGAACATAGGAAAGAATGTGCGCTGATCCTTTAAGCGAAGAGTATCTTTAATTTGGATCGTGTTGCCTTTTCGGCGGATTCCACCGTTGCACGTGATTACCTCCAGCTCTTCACTCTCAAGCATCGCTACGTGGATGTCGTTCATATGAGCGGGTGTCGCGCTGTAGGCCGCCTCGTAAAACGAGCCTACCAGCATTGTTTTACCGGCGTCGGAAACTAGGCGCGGAATATCGGTAAGCAACTGGGTTCTAGCGGCCTGCCGGTCATCGGCCTCGAACATGTAGAGTCGACCTTCGTTGGCAGGGTCGTACGAAAACATGTCTAGCAGGCTGTTGAAGAAGTCACCCGAATGGCTTTGAGGGTGGCTTGGTCGCCGTTGTGATAGGCGAAGGTGACCTCGATGGAGCCATCGTCGAGCAATTCGGCGTCACCGTCGCCGGTGACCTCGTCCATTTCGTCTGATCCGGCCCATGTGAAGACGACCATCGAGCGGCTGCAGCCGAGTTCGAGGTTGGCCTGCATGGCGCCGAAGGCGATTTCGCCACGGCTGTTGGCCCCGATGGTGATTGTGGCCGGGCCACACAGATCGAGATAATCGCGATCCCAGATGTCGGCTTCGATGATGCGCCAGCGGCCGATCAACTGGCAGTCCGTTGGCACGCTCATGTGGGTACCGCCAGGAGTTTGGGCAACCGCACCAGATTGTAGGCGGCGGCACAGAAGGTGAAGGCCCATCCGACGCGGTCGATGCCCCGGAACCTGGTCTTGCGCTGCCCGCCGATCGTCTTGATCCAGCCAAAGGCTTCCTCGATGCGCTTGCGAATGCGCAGGCTGACACCATAACCCTCATGCCGTGTCGTGCGCCCGTCGATGGCCGAGCTTCGCCCGCTGGTATTCCGGGCCACGTGCGGCGTCACGTTCATCGACCGCAACTCGTTGACGAAGTCCTCGCTATCGTAGGCCTTATCGGCACCCAGCGTGATCGCCTCCGGCCGGTCGGCACGCAGTTCGACCATGCAAAGGCCCGCCACCCGTTCGGCGTGGCCATCGGCTTGGGTCAGGCTGGCATCGACCAGAAGACCGTGGCGGTTCTCCATCAAGCCGTGCCCCATGAAGCACAGCTTCGCCTCCTTGCCTTTGCCCTTCTTGTAGAGCCGCGCCTCCGGATCGGTGGTGGAGACATGGGTATCATTGGTCCGCTTGTGCCCATGAAAATCGGCTTCGGCATTGCGGCCACCACCACCCGAAGGCGGCGTGTCCGATCCGTCTCTGGGCCTAACGCTCTTCATCGAGGCCCACGCCTCGATCAGCGTCCCGTCGACCGAGAAGTGATCGGTGGACAGAAGCTTGTTCACCTTGGGCTGCGCCAGAACCGCCCTGAGGAACTTCGCCGCGACGGCCCCTGCCAGCAACCGGTCGCGGTTCTTGGAGAACGCCGAATGATCCCAGGCCGCATCGTCCACGCCGATCCCGACGAACCAGCGGAACAAAAGGTCGTATTCCAGCCGCTCCATCAAAAGCCGCTCCGAGCGGATCGAATAGAAGGCCTGCAACAGCATCGCCCGCAACAGCTTCTCCGGCGGGATAGAGGGCCGCCCGATCGGCGAGTAAAGCGCTGCAAAATCTGCTGCCAGGCTCGTCAGGGCCGCGTTCACGATCTCCCGGATCACCCGCAGCGGATGATCCCGCCGAACCCGCGCCTCAAGATCGACATAGCTGAAAAGCTCGCCGCTCCGCTCGTCTCCACCCCGCATCCACCACCCTCCAAATCACCGTTCGGACAGAGTGAATCATGCCAGTATTGACGAGGCGAGGCCTTTTTCAACAGCCTGCTAGGCCAGAACGCCCGAAATGGTCCAGCTGACCATTATCATGGAGAACATCATTGTAGACCTGCCTGGCTCGATAATTGTTGGCAAAATGGAGCATCCAGTAGCGCCAACCGTTGGGATTGCGGATCGAAAACGGGCTGACATAAAGAGCGCAGTTCTTGAGGGTCTCGTACACTAGGCGTTCGGCCGCGCCCAGCCATGCAGTCTTGCTGAGAAGTCCTTCGAGCGCTTTCATATTTGATGGTTCGATACCCAAGTGTCCTAGCTGCCTAGACAATAACATAGGATTTCTGCCACTGAGATAGGTCAGTAAACCCTCGATCGCAAACGTATAGAATACTTCCGTTGATGGCGCGGACAACGGGCCACGTAGCATATCTTGAAGGGTAGATATGTTGACCCCCGTGTGACCATACTGATCGAGATTGTAGAGAACACTACGGTAGTGCCCCTTGAGGATCAGATCTTTTATCCTCGGATAAACGGTCTCGAATTCGCCAGAAAAATAGCAGATACTCACATGTAGTTTTTGCGTACTGTCTTTAAGCGAAGCCAACAGAGGCTCACAGTGAGACCGTAGCATATCTGTCACGCTCGGAATCGCGTCGTTAAAGATTAAAAGAGCCTCGATCTCGATAGTACCGAGACCACGACCCGCTCGGTTGAGATTGATCTCTTCAAGCGCGCTGCTTAACTCTTCAATGAAGATGATTGGTGAGCCAGGCGCGCCACAGTTATAACGGCCACTCCCGGAGAACCCATCGACAATAGCCAAACGGAATTTGGCTTGGTGAGGGTTCTGGCAGCGAACTGTTAGGTATTGACGGAAATACTCTCTGAGGACCTTGTGCTTGCGCCGGCTATGGTCGTCAAGATCAGCCCCTTTGGTCCAGTTATAGCCTTCGGTCTTCAAAATTTACTCCGCACAGGCCGGCGCCATTAGACTTCGAGAGCCGGAGGCATCTCATTCCAGATGCGACCACGATACTCACGCCCGTTAGCCTTCTTGGAGCGCCTCTTGTTATCCTTGCCCCAAGTACCCCACTGCTTGAAGAAAAAAGCTGTACCGTAGGTGTCGCAATACGCGTAAATTTCATCGACCCAATCTTCGCGGATAGGACGCGCGTTTACGCCGCTCTCTCCCCCAACGATCGCCCAGCGGATGTCGGTAAGATCGATCTTGCCGACGGGACCTATCAGCGGCTCAAACGAGATGAAGCGAATGGTGGCTGGCACAGCCCGTAAATGGTCAATCCGCTCAACTACATCGGCGTTCTCAACGCTGGTGCCCAACCAGACATTAGGCAGGACATCGCGGATTGTTCGCGCCACAATCTCGGCCATTCGCTCCGGGCGCTTAGTCAGAATCTGATAGTTGTGGTGCGGCGTCTCTCGCATGACCCGCCACACATCAACGATGAAGTCCTCGCTTACGGCATCGTGGAAGAGGTCGCTCATCGAATTGACAAAGATCTTCCGGGGCTTGCGCCACCCGTAAGGAATCTCAAGAGCGGCTCGGTCCTCACGCACGACCCCATTCCAGACAGCGCGTTTGCCGCTTTTTCGAGTCAGACCGTCATACTTGGGAACACCCATAGCTTCGAGACGGCGAGCCATCTGCATCGCGTAGCAGTTCGTACACCCTGCGGTTACGATGGAACATCCAGCCACCGGATTCCATGTGGCGTCGGTCCACTCAATCTGCGTCTCAGCCATAGGTCAAACTCATCTATCAAAGTAGCTAGAACTTCTGATCGGCCTGAACTGTCAGCCCTAGCCAAAAAGATTTTCTTAAGAACGACAACTCGCCCGCCGGTTGACGGCGGAAATGCCAAAGCCAAGTGAGTTACAATTGGGCGCGATTCTACCTATGCGAGTTTTCCTAGACTCCTACAATAGGCTTTGCCATGGTGCCATAAGGTAACGCAAAACGACCTGATACTGCGAGCATGTGATGATCGGGGAATTGGAGCTCTACAAGGGGCGTGAACAAGCTTATGTGAAGCATTTCCTATTGGGCGAGTATCTCGAGGCCTGGGCCTACAAGATAGGCAGCCAGTGGAACGAGGTGGCCTATATCGATGGTTTCTCAGGTCCCTGGCAAAACGCAGGCGAGCAATTTCAAGACACATCGTTTGGCATTGCACTTGCGACACTGGCGAAGGTGAAGGCTAGATGGAATGAACTCGGCCGTTCCTTGAAAATGTCGGCCTACCTTGTAGAGAAAGATCCCACCGCATACGCGAAGTTACAAGGAGTCAGCGCTCTCTTTCCTGACGTCCAAATCAAGACATATCAAGGATCGTTTATCGAACTAGCGCAGACTATTCTCAGGGATATACCCCGTCGCGCATTTTCTTTTTTGCTAATCGATCCAAAGGGCTGGCGAATTGAGATGGATCGCATTGCGCCGCTGGTAAAGCGGCCAAACAGCGAAGTCGTCTTCAATTTCATGTTCGATTTCATCAATCGCTTCGTTAACGTTTCAAGTCCTGGAGTCGCTGCCAGCCTTGACGCACTATTCTTGGAACCAGGCTGGCGCCAATGCCTCAGAGAACCCACCCCGCAAGGGAGAGCCGAGTCCGAACATCGGAAAATAGTTCTTATAGAAGCCTTTTCGGGCACATTAGCGCGAATTGGCAACTATCCATTTGTTGCGGAGACCACTGTCCTGAGACCCACCGTAGACCGACCGCTCTATAGTCTGATCTATGGAACCCGCAGCCCGGCTGGGCTAGAAGTATTTCGGGAATGTCAGATCAAGGCACTGCGCAAGCAGGACAAAGCACGTGGAGTCGCCAAGTTACAAGCATCCGTAGCAGCTAGCGAGCAGGCAGAGTTATTCGAATCTTTTGCTCAAATGGCGCCCGACCCAGCCGAAGCCTATCTGGCGCAAGAACTGATCAACGCTAAAGCATCGCTGCTGGATCTGGTACCAGCGGGACCATCGATTGCGATCTGGGGTGACATTTGGCCCAGAGTACTCGGGCGCCATATCGTAAGCCGTTCACAACTCAACGCCGTCGCTAGCGATCTACGGAAATCGGGCCACCTGAACTTCCTGGACTGGGCTCCCCGCAAACGATCACCGGACGATCACTATCGGGTCCAGCGCGCCGAACAAACATGAAGCTTCCAAACTTCGCGGAACATTCCGCGCGACACAGAACAGCGGCGACAATCCATCTATGTAAATCTTTGCCCGCCAATCTCATTCCTCGGGCGGCTTTGCCTCCATGCCGTCATCTGGTACACGACGACGATGAGCGCCACGAACGCGGTGCCGCTGATCACCAAGCGGTGAACAGTGATGTGGAGAGCCAGAGGCGATAGTTCGCCGACCGCCGCCCCCGACCAAACGCCTGCGCCACTCCCTGTCGACACCGAGCAACGCGTAGTAAAGATCGGTCGGCCATCGGCGTCGCATCCCAAAACGATGGCCAAGCATGAAGCCCCCTGTCAGCCGTGTTCGTCGGGCGCCTGCTTTGGCTGTACCGACCAGGTCGCTGGTTTGTCGGCTTTGTCGGACTCCGCTGCCGCTGCCGTCGCCTGCACCTTGTCGGGTTTGTGGTGGGCGGGGGCGTAGATCGCGTAGACCTGCATGGGCTTCGTGCCCATATTGGTGATGTTGTGCCAGGTGCCGGCGGGAACGAGGACGCACCAACCGTCCGACACATGCTTTTCAAACGTCAGCTTGTTCTTGGCCTCTCCCATCTGCACGCGACCGCTGCCGGAGTCGAGACGCAGGAATTGATCGGTCTCCGGATGCACTTCAAGGCCGATGTCGCCGCCAACGGGGATCGACATCAGCGTCACTTGCAGGTAGCGGCCGCTCCAGGCAACTGAGCGGTAATTGGTGTTTTCCTTCGTCGCGCGCTGAATGTCGAAAGTTTGCGGCTGCGGACCAATGTCCTTGATCCTGCTACCAATGTTGTCCATGGCTGACCTCCCTGAAATGGTGCGATACTTCCCCGCCTCTTATTGCCCTCGGCAATTGAGTATTCATCGCGATGATAGAATCGCGACATCCATCGACCGAGGGTAGGCCCGGAAAATACTCAGAGCCCGCACGAAAAGGACTTAAGTCCGATAGTCGTATGTCAGTCTGTAGGTAGCGCCGACGAGGTTGAGGCGTCGGGATGGCACCGAGCGATCTGCCCGGTTCTCGTCGAGATCGATCGGCCCGTGCCGTTTGACGGCGGCGCTGGCGATACCCTTGAGGATGGCGCCCCTGAGATCGCCCTTCCGACAGGCGAGGCCTTCGGCCCTGAAGGAAGGATAGCCCGGCCCCTCTGGCAACGATGAAAACGCGCCAAACCTTAGTAATCAAACGTATTTGTGAGTAATATCCGAGCCTTCACCGCAAATTCGGCGAGGAATACTGTCTTCATCTAGCCATGGGGTAACCTCAATTTTCAGCGGTTACTTAAAATGGCTACAGGAGAATTTACCCCCAAACCGCTCAGCACTGGCTGCCTCACTGGCCATCGGACTTGCCGCGCTCGGAGTGTCATCGGTTTTGCCCTGACATTGAAGGTGGGGTCCACGGTCGCGATACCGGCCAAAGGTTGGCGCCGATCAACGGCGTTCCCTCGCGGCGGTTGCACACTCCAAGGAGTCCCGACATGTTATGGAATGCCTCCAAGATTAAGGGCTACGCCATCGCCGCCAGCGACGGCGATGTTGGCACCGTCAGCGACCTGCTGTTCGACGATGAAAGCTGGCTCATCCGCTGGCTCGTCGTCGAAACCGGCGACTGGCTCACCCACCGCAGGGTGCTTCTCCCGACGTCAACGCTGGGACACGCCAATGAGCGAAGCCGGGAGTTCTCGGTCAAGCTGACGATGCGGCAGGTCGAAAATAGTCCGGATATCGACACCGAGCGGCCGGTGTCGCGGCAAATGGAAAACAACATCTACGGCTACTATGGCTGGAGCCCCTATTGGGGAAGCGGCCTCTATATGGGTGGCGGTGGCTACGGCAGCGTGATGGGCGCACCCATCCTGGCACCAGAGCCGGATACACTGCGTTTCGAGAACGAGGTGCTCGAGGCGCATCGGCGGCATGATGATCCGCACCTGCGCAGCGTCAAGGCGGTGGACGGCTATCATATCCATGCCACCGATGGCGATATCGGCCATGTCGAGGACATGCTGGTCGAGGAAGCGGACTGGAGCATCCACTACCTCGTGGTCGACACCAAGAACTGGTGGCCGGGGCAGAAGGTGTTGATCTCGCCGCGCCTGGCCAAAGACATCAGTTGGGCGGACAAGACCGTTGCCCTGAGCGTCGACCGGCAGGTGGTCAAGAACAGCCCGGTCTACGATGCCTCAACGATCGTCGATCGCGATTACGAGAACCAGTTCGGCACCTATTACAGCGGGTCCGACGCGGGCCCCTTCCACAGGCGGCCTCCGCTGAATGGTCTGCATCCTTGATTGCCAAGCGCTCGGCGCTCTCGGCGGGTTTGATGCCGCCGGGAGCGGCCACTTTGCCAGACGGATCCTCGGACGCGGCAAGCTGAGGATGGTCGCGCGCTCGCGGGCACGTCTTTCTCGACGCCTCGCCTTTGGGAGTCCATGGGAGTCCACCCGCGCCTATGTGGACTCATGCCTCCTCATGCTCCCTCGCCCACCAGCCCAACCCGCAGGCTCTTGTTGCAAGCCCTCATCTCGTACACCGCGACGATCAACGCCACGAACACCGCGCCGCTGATTGCCGTGCCGAGGTCGATGCTGTGGAGGTCGTGGGCCAGAAGATTGGCGGCGGCGGTGCCGGCGGCGACGATGAACACCACCGCCAGCCAGTAGAAGCCGAGGTCGGTGTAGAGGCCGTTGCGCCCGATGGTGAGCAGGAAGCCCAGGGGAATGGCGAACACCACCATCGCCCCGAAGTTGCCGAAGCCGAGCGGATAGGCGGCCGCGTCGCCCCCCACGCCGCCGAGCACGCCGGCCATGAGCAGGGTGGCCCAGTAAAAGCCGGCCACCGGGATGAAGTCGCGCTCGTCGGCCGACGGTTCGCGGAGGCGCCAGACAATCACCGTGATGGCGAGCAGCAGGCACAGCACCGGCACCGACGCCAGCCTGACGTGGAGATCATGGAGCGCGTTGGCCACGTTGGAGGCGGCGGCGACGCTGAGGATGACCGCCGCCCAGAAGTAGAGCGTGCTGGTGTATTTCAGGAAACGCTCGGCCAGCAAGACGAGCGCCAAGTCGCCGAGCAGATAAGGCAGCCCCTTGAGATGGCCGAGACCGAGCCCATCGGCGAGAAAATCGCCGAGGCTGGCGCCGAACACGCTCGCCACGGCAAGCGACAGCCAGTAGATACCATTGATCTTCGGAAGGCATCTCATGATGTCACCCCTTGGTTTCAGAGTCGGACCGAAACTCTCAGTGGCGCGAGGGAACACCACGAATTGGCAAATTCAATGGTGAGGCTGTGGCGATTTGTCGTAACCCGTCATAATTGAGCGCCCAGCAACACACCGATACATTTACGGCAACCGGCCGTCGCAACGGGTAAGCTAGCTCAGCCTGAGCGACCACCGGTCGCCATGGCGCGTCAGCTCGCAGGCCGACCAGGGCATGGGATCGAGGCGCCAGATCATCGACAGCGGCGCCTCGAGCGCCGCCGTGAGGGCGATCCTGACGATCGTCGCCGGGCACAGCGCTACGATGGCCCCCGATCGTTCCTCCAGCCCGGCCAGCCAACCGCCGACCCGGTCCCGCGCGCTGGAGATGGCTTCGCCGCCATGCGGGGCCGCCGCCATATCCATTCGCCAGACCTCGAAGCCAGCGGGATCAGCGCCGGCGATCTCAGTCATCGTCCGGTTCGCCCAGTTGCCATAATCGAGATTGGAAAGCGCCTCGGCCACCTCGGCCGGCACCCGGACGGTGGCGTTGGGGCCAATGGCGATTTCGGGTGCGTGGATAAGGTGATCGGCTTCGCTAAGGCAGCGGCGCACCGTCTCCGGCAAGCTCTCGAAGGTCAGGTCCAGCCGATCGCGGCCCGGAAAGCGCGGGGCGCGGCGGTCGTTGTCGGTCGGCACTGTGATCAGCGTCAGGCGAGCGGCCATCCCCATTCCTCATCGATCATTTGCGATTGACAGGCATCGGCACTTAGCGGAGGGTGAGCGACGATGTTGAGCGGAAGCCGGTGAAACTCCGGAGCGGTCGCGCCACTGTAATCGGGCTGAAACCCGAGAGCCAGACCTGTTCGCCATCCTTCTGTCATCGGGACGCGCAATCCCAGGAGGCTTTCCATGTCCAGCATTTCACGCACCGCTCCCCTGTCGCCGCCGGCCGCCATTCCGCTGGGCGAGGTTCTGCCATGGGCCGTGTTCGCCGGTCTGCTACTGATGCTGGCGGTGTATTTCGTCGGCGCCGAGGAAGGCGCGACCTCGCTGTTCAACAGCATGTACGTGCATGAATTCGTGCACGACGGCCGCCACCTCCTGGGTTTCCCCTGCCACTGAGGCGTCTTTCATGACTGGAAAGCTTTTGCTGCGCGGCATGATTGCCGGCGTGGTCGGTGGCCTCATGGCCTTCCTGTTCGCCCGCCTCTATGGCGAGCCGCTGGTCGATTTCGCCATCGCCTTCGAGGAGCAGGCCAGCCACGCGGCCGGAGAAGCCGCCGAGCCCGAGCTGGTCAGCCGGGCAACGCAGGCCGGCCTCGGCCTGCTCACCGGCGTCATCGTCTACAGCGCCGCCCTCGGCGGCATCCTGTCGCTGGTGTTCGCGCTGGTGCTCGGCCGCTTCAGCGCCCTCGGCGCCCGCCCGCTCGCCGCGCTGCTGGCACTCGCCGGTTTTGTCGCGGTGATCCTGGTGCCGGCGATCAAATACCCGGCCAACCCGCCAGCCGTCGGCAGCCCGGAGACTATCGTCATCCGCACCCAGCTCTACTTCATCATGCTGATGGTATCGGTCGCGGTGATGATCGTCGCCTTCGCGCTGGCGCGGCAGACTTGGGCGCGCCTCGGCGCCTGGAATGCCGTCCTCCTCGGCGGCCTTGCCTATATCGCCGTCATGGCGGCGGTGATGACGCTGCTGCCCGAGATCAACGAAGTGCCGGAAACCTTCTCCGCCGTCATGCTTTGGCGCTTCCGTCTGGCCTCGCTCGGCCTGCAAGCGATCATCTGGGGCGCGCAAGGCCTGTTGTTCGGCTTCCTCGCCGAGCGGCTGCTGTCCGGCGCGGCTCCCCAGGGCGCGCGCCGCCTCGGCCGCGCGTAAACCGCATGCTCGACATCCATCCGGCTAGGGTCGCCGACCAGGGAAAAATCGTCCAGCTCTGGCACCGGGGATGGCACGAAGCGCATGCCGCCCTCGTGCCGCCCGAGGGGTTGTCCTTTCGCACCGAAGGCCACTTCGCCATCTGGCTGAAAGAGGCGAAAGACGCCTTCTACGTGGCGAGGGACGGCACCGAACTCATCGGGTTTGTCTCCGTCAAAGCAGCGGAAGTCGTCAAACTCTATGTCGGCACATCCGCCCGTGGAACCGGAACGGCGCATGCGTTGTTATCGTTCGCGGAACAGCTTTTGTTCGCCGATGGGGTGTCGGAGGCCGAACTGCTTTGCACGGCCGGCAATAGCCGCGCCGAAAGGTTCTATCAGCGGGAGGGCTGGCACCTCACAGACACCTTTGACGATGCGCTTTGGATGCCGAAGGGCGTCAGCCGGCAATTCATCGTAGCGACCCATCGCTTTCAAAAAACCCTGATACCGGCGACCTGAAGGCTCTCTGTGCCAACGGCGGCGGCGTCAACAATAAACGGGGAGCCTTGTGCCTATGTCAGCTTCGGCCAGCGTGTTTGCGCAATCCTTCTTCCACGGAACCAGGGCCAACCTGCGGCCGGGCGACCATATCGTCGTCGGTCATTCTTCGAACTTTGGCACCCCTCAACCGCTTTCATGGGTCTATTTCTCGGGCACGCTGGACGCGGCGATCTGGGGCGCCGAGCTTGCCGCCGGCCTTGAGCCCGAGCGCATCTATGTCGTGGAACCCACCGGGCCGATCTTCGACGATCCCAATCTGACGGACAAGAAATTTCCCGGAAACCCGACGTTATCCTATCGCTCCCGCGATCCCCTCAGGATCATCGCGGAAGTGACCAAGTGGCAGAGCCATTCGCCCGAACAGGTGCGGCAAATGAAGGAAGGCCTGGCGCGCCTGGCGCGTGAAGGCGGCCAGCCCATCATTGACTGACGGGCAAGCGACCGCCCCTCTGACCAACCCCACGCTTGGACACCGCCTGCCGCCGCGATAAGGGATATCGATGACCCTTCAAACGCCTCCCTCTCGCCACGAGACCGATCGCCTGGTGCTGCGCCCATTCGCCGACGGCGATTGGGGCCAGTACGCCGATTATCACGCCCGCCCCGAGGTCTACGCCTATCTCTATGCGCCGCCGCCAACCGGGGACGCCCTGCGTGAGAAATTCGACCGCGTGCTGGCCGCCCGCTTCGAGGGCGACGGCGATGTTTACCGGCTGGCCGTCACCGTGAAGGCGGGCGGCGCGGTGGTCGGCGAGGTTCTGCTCAAGCTGGCCAGCCGAGACGCACTTCAAGGCGAGGTGGGTTACATCTTCAACCCCGTTCACGCCGGCAAGGGCTACGCCACGGAAGCCGTTGCCGCCCTGCTGCGGATCGGCTTCGAGGCCATCGGCTTCCATCGCATCTTCGCCCGCCTCGATAGTGCGAATGCAAGATCGGTGGCGGTCGTCGAGCGGCTGGGCCTGAGGCGCGAAGCGCACCTCATCCAGAACGACCGGTTCAACGGCAAGTGGGGCGACGAATATATCTACGCCCTGCTCAAATCCGAGTGGATGCAACGTTCCAACCAAGGGGCGGCCTTACGCGGCAGTTAGATCGAAGCCCGCGCGACAAGCTCATCGAATAGGTCGTCGATCGCCCGCTCGTCGGCGGCATCGACGATTCTGAGCCCGCCCTTAAGGGCCGCATCCTTGAACGCGGCATTTTCCCGCAAGGACCGATCGATGAAAGCGTCAATCAGGCCACGTTCGGCGCCGTCGCGCTGCTCATAATCGGCCGCCGACCGCATGCGCCCGCGCAGAAACGCGTCATCGGCATGCAACAGCACGCCAAAGATCTCATCGGAAACAATGGGGGCAATGTACTCGGGCCTGAGCGCCGCGCCCTCCAGCACGAACGGCCGCCCGGCGTCCCGCTCCACCTCGATCCTTTGGCGGATCGCCGGCCACATGTTCTCGTGGTGCACCTTCAAGAACCAGTGGATCGTCTCGGGCGACAGCCGCGCATAGAACTCGGCGACGGGCGCCGGGATCCCCAGCCACGGCCGGCCAGGATGCCGCCCGAGCTTGTCGGTGGACATCCCCGCCCACTTGAGCCGCCCGGCGAGCTTCTCCGCCAGCGTCGACTTGCCGACATGGGAAGTGCCGGAGATGAGGATGGCTTGGAGGGGAGAGGACATGGGAGGAGCTCGCTTTCGAATAGGTCGCGCAACATAGGACGGGTGCAACGCCGCTTTCCTCACAGCCCGCGACCAGCATGATCCATAAACGGATCACGAAGCCTGCTTATGGACTATTCATGGATCAATACGGCACCGACAAGACGGCGGCGTTTTGATCTGCCGTCAGTCGGCAAGGCCGATCATCACCAGCAGCATGTTGTTCAGCACCAGCATGTCGGCGGATGAAAGCCGGCCGATCACCGGGCCGCATTTGGCGCGCGGATAGGCCAGCACCTTGTCCACCATCACCTGCGAGATGGTCTTGAGGCCGTTGCCGGCAGTAGGTTCAAGCGTGAGCCGGTAGAGCGGCGCATCGGCGGTCGTGCTGGTCAACAAGGCGACGAGCACGCTATCGGCCGCGTCGAGCGCATCGGACTGGATGACGACCGACGGGCGCGGCTTGCCAGTGTCGCCCTGGGTCGAGACCTTTACGAGATCGCCCCGTTTCATTCCTGAGGCCACTCAAAAGCGGCGGCAATAAAGCCCGACGCCTCAGCCTCTTCGGCCCGGCCACGCAGAGAAAGTCCCTGCCGCTTGGCCTCGGTGACAAATTCCGGCCGGTTGGGATCGGGCACCCAAATCCGCAATTGCTTCATGCCCTGACGCTGCTGTTGCTGCCGGTAACGCTGAAACTTGGTCAGCCCGTCAACGGTTTGCTTGGGGCGTGGCATGGGTGCCCCCATAAGGTTGCGCATTACCTAATGGGCCGCCCCTTCCAACAGCTTTGCCACCATAGCCAGATTGGAGCCCCCAAGCCCTTTGGCAATTTTGATCCCTAGTGGGCGGATTTCTTTGAGGCATAGTCTACCATCACCGCGACAATTCGGTCGAGCAGAGGATCGAACCTTGAGAAATCGATCTGGCTGGCATTGGGCTTAATCACGGAATTGGCGAGCACTTCCTTGCCATATTGTTTTGTGATGTCGGGCTTGGGATTAAACCTCTTTCCGTTCAGCTCTTTCTCCAGCCACTCCTTGGGTAGCAGGTCCTCGATACAGCTCTTGCCAACAGTCTCCGGGGTCTTAACGACATATAGGTTGTCCGTAATATGGTAGAATGACGCGGTCGAAGTCACGCTGAAGCTTACGCCAAAATTCTCTTTCATGGTGCTCGCGACAGGGCCGAGGCCAGTATCATTGTCCAAGACCAAAATGACAGGATACGCCATTGATTTATGTGCCATCGCGCGGTGTTCGTCTTTTTTCGGAAGAAAGTTGCGTCGATAGTCCAATGGAATAGATTTCAAATTACCAACACCACCTCCCCCAAGGTCAAGCACCTCGTGTGAAAGTCCTCCATAGTTGAAATAGTGAACCGCGTGGATAAACGATCCACCTTTTGCCTCTCCCAAGATTGGATGAAACCGGGTACGGCTTTGAACGGCAGCCCGCAGATAAACTGGATCTGTTTTGCCTTCTGTGACGATCAGCGGAACATCAAGTGCCACGAAATATTTGTAGAACAGGAAACGTCGATAGAGTTTTCTAATGGCTCTTGGCTTTATCCGCTGCTCTCCAACATCCCTTCGGTCTTCTGTTTGCGTGACCGCGTAGATATGCCCCAGTATGCCTTCTAGTGGATTGAGGCTATTGGTCAAATTAGGCTTCGAATCGCCTCCTTCTTTATCCGGTTTTTCCATCGACCGAAAATAAGAACCTGTTGAAAAAAGTGAGTCACACATGGCTCGTGCGCGGCGATAATACTCACTACTAACGTTCACCTTCTTGTTGACCGTCAGGCCAGTTACAGATTGGCGACTACCACGGAACTGCATGCGAGTTTTTTCTGGATTCACCTCAAATCCGCAGCCAGTAATCTTGGTAAGGAGCTCGTCGCTCAATATCCAAAGCGCGGTATCTTGGACATCTCGAAAGGCAACACCCGCAGGAAAATCTTTCTGGCTGGTAGAAAAGGTGATGTCGTCCGCGTAGCGTGTGTATGTCACGCGATATTTCTTCGCGAGCCAAACCAAGCGCATATCCAGGATGCGGGCGATTAACTCCGACACCACAGGGGAACACGGGCTTCCCTGAGGTAACGCAACACCGTCACAGGCGATCTGCGCGATCGTGGTAGCGACTTGGGGCTGGAGTTTGAAAAACTTGTCCTTGAGGAAAAACCCACGGACGCGGCCGAAATTGAAGGATGGGAAAAAATCCTTCAGGTCGAGATTGAGCACCCAACGCCGTCCTTTGTGACAGGCCGCATTGTCAGCGATCCAAAGGTCCCTTCGGAAGCCAAACGACAAAGGCTTCTCGCCGCGCTCTCTTTCGATCTCATCGAGACATTGGTACAACAGATGCGACAGGTGCGTTTGTAGTTTCTTGAGTTTCGGAGTAGGGGCTTTGATTATTCTCTTTCCGCCGGACTTCTTGTCTATTTCAAAGATCGTATAACGATTTTCGAGCGGAGTTTGATAAATAATAGACGTTAGCGCACTGGGCTTGAACCCTAATAGGGCAGCAAGCTCATTTCGATCGCTCGTCTCTTTAAGCTTTTTCAGTTGTGACACGGCCACCCAAAAACAAACGGGCTTACAGGCACTCTTACGCGTTCAGGTAGCATAATACATACGAATAGCAGGCATCATGCAATAAGGGTATCGGGTAGCACAAAAGCCCATCCGACATTGGTACATATGTCTCGAAACCGGACAACAATTCTGCCTGTAAGCCTATGTTGACGCTACCATATCCCCGTTCGCCGTCAAGGGATCAATTACGGACAATTATCACGTAAATCCAATCGCAAATCGGATGAGCAGACATATTGGACTTGAAGCCCTGTACGGCGTAGACAGCACGCTGAAGGAACCGGGCGACTACTTCGTTACCCCCCTACCCCCTCAAAAAATACAGCGTCTTCCTCGGTCCTCCGCCCTCCGTCGCCACGCTCTCCCGCGTAATCGCGCCCGTATCCTCCAGCGTTTCGATCACCTCCCTCAACTCCCGCGCCCGCAGCCGGTTCTTCATCCGCGCCCTGAGCGTCTCCTGAGAAATCTCGCCGCCTTCCTTGTCGATGATGCGCAGCACGCGGTTGGCTTCGGCCTGGAAGTCGGTTTCGGAGATGTAGAGGCGGCCCATGCGGTAGAGGGTGCGGGCCGACCAGAGCGCCACCGCCCGGCCCCATTCGATGTCGTCCACGGTGATCCGTGGTGCCACCGGATCGCGGCCGCCGGCCCGGATGGTGGCCATGCGCACCGCCATTTCGGCGGCGCGGCCGATGAAGTTTTCGGCGTCGGCGTCGCGGTCCTGCCAGGCGAGGATTTCGCGCTGGAACCCCGTGTAGACCGCTTCGGCGCCGGGGCCCCAGGGGATGACGAACGGGTCGATCTCGATGTCGGTCTCGTGCAGTTTCGAGGCGACGACCAGCGGATTGCCGCCGCCGAACAGCCGCCTGAGGCTTTCCGATAGCTTCTCCGGCACGGTGAGCGGCGGCAGCGCCGGCTCGCGGTCCTCGGTGCGGCTGGCTACGGTGAGCAGGGTGAAGCGGTTGAGGAAGCCGTTGGACACGTCGCCGCCGTCCAGCGCCTCGAAGAAATCCTCCGGCGTCGAGGCGCCGTAGATGGACAGCGCCGGCGCCCGGATGGTGCGGGCCGGCGTCGCCGCCCATTCCGGCGTGGTCATCAGGCCGAAGTTGGTGCCCCACACCGAACGCATGATCTTGGAAATGCCGCGCTCGAAGCCGGAGGCACGCTTGGCGTTGATGCGCTTTAAAAAGGCGCCGAACTCGTCCATCGGGCAAAGCGACAGCGGCTCGCGTTCGATGAAATGGATGACGGCCGGCATGGAGATGAACTCGTCCGGCCCGATGGTGCGCGTCATCTTGGCGGCCGCGAGCAGCCGCTTGATCTGCTGCAGCGCGTGGTCCTTGCCGACGCCGGACGGCGCCAGCGCCAGCATGTAGAGCACGGTGGAGCTCAGCGTCGGCCCGGCCCAGAAGCGGCCCATGGCGGTGCCGACCAGCGTCAGCGCCGCGCCGAGCGCCAGCACCCGGTTGGGCCGGCGGGCCGTGTCGCAGATCCAGTTGGTGATGTCGCCGACAAGGCCCGGCACGTGGGTCAACGCATCGGGGAATTCCACGGCGGCGCGGGCGCGCTTGGCCTCATGGACTACCTCGCCGGTGTCGCCATCAACTACCGCGCCGGAGCGCTCCTTGATCAGGCGACGCGGCCCTTTGGGCGGGCGCGGCGGCTCGGGCCGGGCATCGCGCGGCGCCTCGCGTGGCTGCGTTCTGCCCTTCCTGAGGCCGCTGCGGATGGTGGCAAGACAGGCCGGCAAGCCATCGTCGGCGGCAAGGCCGCAGTCTTGCGCCGCCGAGGTCAGCAGCGATGTCGCCGTCGCCTCCGAGAGCCAGCCGGCGCCGACCATCTGCCCCAGCGAAAATGCGCCTCGGTTGAGCTGGTTGTTGCGGCCGCCCTTGCCGGCGGCGCGCAGCGCGTCGATCTCCGCCGCGATAGCCTTGTCGGCGTAGCGGGCAAGGCGGGCATCGGCGATGGGCGAAGGAGCGCCCGGCTCCTGCCTCGGTTCGAACCTCGGCTCGGGTTCCGGGGGGGCGGATCGATCAGCGCGTAAAGCCAGTCCGGTACCAGGGGCGCCGCCCTCAGCGCGCCCGCCGGCAGCGGCTGATAGGCGCCCTCGCCGTCGGCTCTCAACGCGCCGGGTGCCACCACATAGCCGCCCAGCCCACGAATGTTGATGCCGCGCCCCTTCAGCAGCCCCTCGCGGTTGCCATGGGCGCGGCCTTCCGGCTGGCGAAAATAGATGTGGCGGCCGCCCGAGGGCGTATCGACGGCCGGCGCCATCACGCCCCGATTGACGTCGTCCCAAGCCTTGATTCCATCCTCGCCGCCGTCGTGCCGGTCGAGGTCGACAACCAGAAGCCCGGAGCGCCCCAGGTGAATGGCCGGCATGGCATCCGGCCAGCGCCGCCACCAGCCGTCGATCGCCGCGGCGTCACAGGTGGCGTCATCGCCCCAGCGCACCGTGGGGCACGGCTTCTTGGCATCCGGCCCGGCACCGCGCACCGGGAACACGGCAAGACCGGCCCGCGCCAGATCGAGCGCCAGCGCCCGGTTGGGCGCCGGCGGCAGATCGGCGACGGCAAAGGGCGTGGTCAGCCTGGCCATGTCAGGAAACCGCCTTGCCCTCCACCAGCCGGCGGATCTCCTCGACGAAATGCGTCTGGAAGGCCGTCAGGAAGCCCTCGTATTCCTCCCGCGTCAGCACGGCGAGATCGGTCTTGCCGATGGTATCGAGGAACGCGCCGGCCCGTCGCGACGCCCAGGTGAAGGCCCGTCGTTCAACGACGTCAAAATCGCGCATGCGCGCCGCCTGTCTGGCCCGGCCCAAGCCGCAGTCGTTGCACACCCAGACCGCCGGCATGCGTCCATCCGGCGCAAAGCCGATGCCGTCGGCCCGCCGCTGGCAGATGCCGCAGGTAGCGAAGTGATGCGAGGCGGGGTATTTCATCACCCCTGCCCCGCAAAAGCCGAGCAAAAACAACTACCCAAAATTGTGATTTCCTTTTGGGAACAGATAAGACATTGTTAACCAATCAACGGAAAGCCGACGTTTTGCCGGCTTTCCAGCTGCCGTCCCCGCCATTCGCCCAACAGTTACCGCAGTAGGGAGGACGACCACTGATTGCACCGGCCACCCAGAGAGCCAAGGCGCGCCTCGAACTCGAGGGGCGATGCCCCATTCCGCTCGCTTTCCGGACCAACGCCTGGTTCCGAAGCGACGGCAGCCTGATCGTCGAAGGCGAGGCTAGCGCCGAAGAGGATCTGGCGCTGATGATCGGCGCCCACGGGCGCATCGATCTGGCCCATCGGGGCATCAGGCTTGGCGTTCGCGTCGCGGCAACCGACCACGAGCGCGGCATCGTCCGCTTTCTCGTCCAACCACGGATGTTCTTGTGATGGACACCCTTCAGGCAATCACACCGAGGCAGGTGATCGAGCATGTTCAGGAACTGGCGACGGCCGATTACGGCCCGATCGGCATCGTGAACTTCGAGTTCATTCCGCTGGCCAATGGCCCGGGCGTCAAGGCCAACTGGGACTTGGCCTTTCGCGTTGCCCCCGCCGACACCGACACCCTGAACTACAGCCGGATACAGACGATCCAGCGCGCCATCGCCGAGGCGCAGGCCGCTTTTCCAAGGGTTCGCTGGCCTTGAGCCCATGCGTCGCTGGCGGCTGGGGCTGATCACGGCGCGCCGCCGATCCGCGCCATCAGCTGGCGCTTGCTCTCCTCGGGCATGGCATAGCCCTGCCCCCAGATGGTCTCGATCCGCACCTGGAATTTGCTGAGCTTACTCCTGATCTTGCAGACGAACACGTCGATGATCTTCGGCTCCGCCTCCGGCGCCACCACGGCGTGAAGGTGCGGCTTGGTGCAGGCGCGCGCCTGCATCAGGCATTGCAACAGCCGCCCCTCGGCCGGGGTGAGGCCGAACGCCACCTTGCAGCTCATCAGAAAATCCGGCCGCGCTTCCAGGCGGATCGGCTTAGTGGTCGGCTGGCGCAGCCGCGAACCGGCCGGCCAGTCGGCCGCCGGCATATCGACGATCACGCCATCCTCCAGCGCCTGCCGCACGATGCCGTGGGCGCTGTCATAAGGGATCTTGAAGGTGCGGCTCAGCGCGCCGATCGGCACGCCCTCATCGGCCAGCCGAACGATGGAATTGCCGACGAAGGTGCCGCGCAACGGGTGGTTCATCGCCGCGCCTCCTTCTCGGCAAGCGCCGCCTCGGCGAGATCGAGCGCCTCGTCGATGGTGAAGGCGCCGAGGCGGTGGCCGTCGTGCGACACGCTGTATTTGGTCGAAAGTTCCAGAAGGCAATAAGGCCGGATGGCTTCGAGCACGCCGGCCGCGGCCTTCAGCGCGGTCATGATGTTGTCGTCGGGCATAGAAGGAGCGGTCATCGTCACGCCTCCGCGCGATGTGGGGTGGGTCTTAACGGTGAAGGTTTGCGTTAGCTGGCCTGGGTCACTGGTCCCACGGCCGGCGGGCGCTGGTCATCTGTCGCGGCGGGGACTTCGGAGCGGCGAGCGCGCGATAGTCCTTGATGATGTTCTGCTCGCCATAGTCGCCGCTGCCTGGCCGGATATCGACGCGGATCGTCACGGGAATGCCGTGCAATTCCTCGCTGTCGGCGATGCCGGACAGGCCGGCGGCGGCGCATAGGCGCGCCAGCATCTCCTGGGCGATGCGCTGCGCCGCGGCATGGGCGTTGACGATGTTGAGCCGCTCGACGACGCGCCGCCGCCGGAAGTCGCCGGCCAGCACCTCGAAGGTGAGCTTCAACATCTCGCCGCTGCCCGAGGCGGTGGACACGACGGCGCTGTCCACCACCTGGGCCTGATAATCCCCCTTGGGCAACAGGCCGAGGGCGACACTCGGTTGCCGGGTGAGCGTTGCCATCGCGATCTCCTTTTCGGCTGACGAACGCGGGAATATGGGGGAGGCATCGCCGGAAAGGTCAGCCTCCCCCGCCCCACGACGAGCCCGTCGGCCGTCGAATTCATGTGTGTTGTGTCGGTCCGCTCAGCCGGGCCAAACTTTCCCCGGCGGGCCGGGAGGAAGCCCGCCGGGGTCGGGCGCGAGGGCCACCTCGAGGCGTTCAAGGGTCTTGAGCGTCATCGAGCCGCCGGCCCTCAGCCGCGCCACGAACTTGCCGTCGTTGACGACGTATCTGCCAAAGGTGCTCTCGGTGATGCCCCGCGCCGCGCAGCGCAGCTCAATGCGGGAGAGTAAATCGGTCATCGGGTTCATGCAGGGATTGTAATGGTCAAAATCCCATCATGTCAATGGGCAGATACCCGTTGACGGGACGGTAAACAATGGGCATAATCCCACTTATGGAACAGACCTGGAAATCACGCCTCGAACTTCTGATGCGCCAGAAGGGCTTCAACATGAAGTCGCTGTCGCTCAAGGCCGAGCTCGGCGAAACCTATGTGCGGGATATCCTGAAGCGCAGCCGCGATCCGGGCGTCGAGAAGATGCGCGCGCTGGCCGACGTTCTGGGCGTCCGGCTCAATGAGATCATGAACGAGCCCTACGCCATCCCGCGCGACGGTGAGGATACGCCCGAACACATCCCGCTCGACGAGGACAACGACAACGGCTGGCAGGAAGGTTGGCAGGCCCGCCTTCCCGGCGGCTCGGCCGAGGTCGACGCGCGGGCCGGCGCCGGCGACGGCTCCTCCGGCCAGGTGCTGACGCTGAGGTCGGGCGGCATCCAGTCGGGCCATCTGGTCACCGGCGAATGGGTGGTGCCGCGCGCCCATCTGGGCGCCAATCCGGCCCGCGTCATCTTCATTCCGGTGATCGGCACGTCCATGCAGCCGATCCTCAACCCGTCCGACGTGGTGGCGGTCGACACCGCCGTCAGCGACGTCAAGGACGCCGAGATCTATGTCATCGACGAGGGCGACGGCCCCTCGGTGAAGCGCCTGCGCCTCAACCACGACGACAACCCGCGCACCGTCGACATCATCTCCGAAAACGCCGCCGTGCCGCCCAAGCGCCGCCCGGCCGAACTGGTGCGCGTCATCGGGCTGGTCATCGGCAAGTGGTCGCGGATGTAGGAGGCGTTTCGGGGGCGCGAGGTCGAGCGACGCACGGCTTTGATACCCTATATGCGCCGCCCGCCCCATCCTGCCGGAGATCCTCTGCCTCACGCAGAGGAAGACAACCTATAAATTTGTTTTTATTATTTAATTTGTCATTCTCCGCGCAGGCAGAGAACCTCAGGCCGAAGGAGGCGGGGCGCTTTTATCACGCGCCCCATTATTGCCCGTGTCAGGCCTTCTTGCCCAGCATCATCGAGCGCAGCGTCGAGTCCTTGTCGATGAAGTGATGCTTCAGCGCGAACAGCATATGCCCGACGACCGTCACCCCCAGCGCCCAGGACAGGAACCAGTGCGTCCACACGAGATAGGGCGTCAATTCCGGGGTCTTCGACACCAGACCAGGGATCGTGAACAGCCCGGCAACCGGGATGGGATAGCCGGCCGAAGAGCTGTTGGCCCAGCCGGACAGGGGAACGGCGACCATCAGGAAATACAGCGCCCCATGCCCGAGATGCGTCAGATGCTCCATGATCTTGGGCATGTCGGCGAGCGCCGGCGGGCGATGGCTGGCCCGCCACAGGAGGCGGGCGACGATCAGGAACAGCGTCGTCGTGGCAATCGACTTGTGCAGGGTGATCGCCCAGATCTTCTGCGCGGTTTCGCCGTCGCTCACCCCATAATGCAGCATGGCACCGCCATAATAGCCGACACCCCAGGCAACAATGATGACAAGCGCCATCAGCCAGTGAAGCAGCTTGGAAAGCGGATTGTAATCTCGGTTGGTGAGCGGGGCTTGCATGGTGTTCCTGTCTGTATGCGGCGGGTTCACTTGGCGCCCGACCAGGGCGCGAAGGTCCCGACGACCTTTTCTGGAGTCTTGCGGACAACGATATGGGTCAGTCCCGTGCTCGCATTGATCCTTGTCAATTATGGCTAGGCCGAAAGTCGGATTCCAGACTAAGGTTGGCAGAGAAATTCGATCCGGCATGCCTGGAACAACCGACCACGGGCGTCGATCAGCTGGCGCTTCGATTGCCCATCAGCCCATCGCGGCGCTAGGGGATGGGCTTTCCACCGCCGAAGCCCACTTAAGATAATGGTCTTTATCCCACTGTATTTGCGCTAGCCCGCGCTCCCGAGTCATTCGGTAGCAACGGGCGGGATGGAGGCACCATTGCTCGACACCGACGCCATCTGGTCCAACCGCCTCGCCGCCTATCCCGATCGCCTGGAAGGGCCGAACCTCCAGAGCGAGAGCGTGGATGTGACAACCCACGTCGAGCTGATCGGCCGGGCCGGCGTGCTGCTGGGCGGCATCGACTGCGTCGTCACCCTTGAGCATGACGGCGACGACTGGGAGATCGCCGCCGTCGCCTACCGCTCGGAATTCGGCGGCCCCGGCCATGATTTCGATGTGCCGCGCCTGCGGTCACGCGCGCCGGACGGCACGCTGGCCGATCTCGCCGAGCGGGAAATCCTCCGCCTCGTCGATGGCCAGTACAACACCCTCGCCGATGCCGCGAGCGCCGAGGCACACAGGCCCTGAGAAGCCAAACAGGCGCAGGCAGGCCGAATGGGCTGCGTCATCTGCGGATCGCCACCGATGCGGCGGGCTCTAAGGGAAGCGGCCGCGTCCGTTCACCTGTCATCGCCGAGGACGCCCTCACTGAGATGCCGGCACAGAAGCCGGAGCGCCGGCGACAGCAGACGTCCCTTGGGAAAATAGACATACCAACCCGGATATGGCTGCGACCAATCCTCCAGCACCATCACCAACTGTCCGGACCGCAGATAAGCCTCAACGGTGCCCTCCGTCACGCAGGCGATGCCACACCCTTCAAGAGCGGCGGCGATCAGCAGATCGGCATCATTGGTGGAAAGCACCCCGGTCTTGCTGAGCACCGTGCTTGCATTGCCGCGCCGAAAATCCCAGGGAAGCACCCTTCCCGACCCCAAGCGAAAATTGAGCCATTGATGGCCATGCAGATCCGCCGGCTCCCGTGGCCGCTCGTGGCGAGAAAGATAACCGGGCGAGGCGACGAGCAGACCGCGAAGAGGCGGAGAGATAGGCAGGCTCTCCATGTCACTACGCAAAGCCTCTCCCAGTCGGATTCCCGCATCGAAACCTTCTGCCACGCTGTCGATGAGCTGATCGTTGATGTCCACTTCGACGCAGATTTCCGGATAGCGCCGCAGAAACGACGGCAGGTGAGGCGCCAGGATCATCTGCGACGCCACGCGCGGAACCGTCAGTCGCACCGTGCCCGACAATGTGCCTGCCTCTTTTGCCACCTCCGCCATCGAAAAGGCGATGGTTGCGAATGCGGGAGCGATCCGGTCGCGCAACTTGGCCCCATCATCCGTCATCGACAGACTTCGCGTCGTGCGGTGAAACAGGCGGGTGCCAAGCCGTTCCTCGAGCGCCCGGATGGTATGGCTGATGGCCGAAGGAGATATGGTCAACTCCTCGGCTGCCCGTCGAAAGCTTCCTAGCCGAGCAACGGCAAGGAATGCCTCAAGTTCTGCATATTCGACACCTCGCATTGATGCACCCTGTTCATCAGACAGCTGAGATATCGGCGCATTGTATATGCCGCGCGATCAATGATCTACCTGTTGGCAGCAGAAAGGATGGGACCATGACGCAAGGTCACGGACGGCTAAGTGGAAAAGTCGCGCTGATAACCGGTGCTGGCAGCGGCATCGGTAAAGCAACGGCCCTCAAGTTCGCCAGCGAGGGAGCCGCGCTGGCACTGATAGGCCGCACCGCCGCCAAACTGGACGGTGTGGCGGAAGAGATCCGGCGGGCCGGCGGCAAAGCGATATCAATTGCGGTGGATGTCTCCGATGAGAGCGCGGTCGAAGCGGCGGTTGATGAGGCCATCGCCACCTTGGGCAGGCTCGATATCGCCTTCAACAATGCCGGTATGCTGGGATCCATGGCGCCGCTGGCGGAGATGCAGTCTTCAGAGTTCGACGCGGTGATCGGCACCAATCTGCGCGGCGTATGGTTGATGGCGCGCGCGGAAGTCAGGGCGATGTTGGCCTCTTCCACTCGTGGTTCCATCATCAATACATCGTCCTTCGTAGCTCGCGCCTCCAGCGCCGGAACGACCGCTTATGCGGCCAGCAAGGCGGGGGTCGATGCCATGATGCGTGCGCTGGCGCTGGAAGTGGGCGGCAATGGCATCCGCGTCAACAACATTGCGCCGGGCGTCATCGAAACCGAGATGTTCAACGGATCGGGCGTGCCGGAGGCGTTCCGGCAGGCGCTCGCCAACCATGCCGCCCTGAAGCGGCTGGGGCGGCCGGACGACATTGCCGAAGCCGCGCTGTGGCTCGCTTCCGATCAAGCCGCTTTCGTCACCGGACAGAGCATTCTGGTCGACGGCGGATTTGCGATACCAGGGCTGCGATGACAACAAAATCGAAAAGCAGCTCCCCGCTGCACATCGAGCGGGGCCACCCCATCGCCCAGCCGGAAATCCTCCGTCTGATCGACGGCCGATAAGCAGGCTTGCCGACGCCGCGGCGCCGCACGCCCCGACCGGTCTCAGACTTTCGGCTGCCGGTACGCCCCACGAAACCGCCCCAATGTCGGGCGATGGTCGGCGCCGAAATCTCTCGGGGCTTCGCCCCGGAAGAAACCGCCCTCGGGGCTTGGCCCCGAAAGACACCGACGGAGACCGACGATGATCGCCATTGCCCGCCCGCTTCTTGTTGCCGCCGGCTTGATACTGCTGCCCGCCGCCGCCTTCGCCGCCGAGCCCGCCCCCTCCACGCTGACACTGTCGGCCGATGGCATCGTTAGCGCCGCCCCCGATACGGCCATCGTCTCGCTCGGCGCGGTTCAGGAAGCCGACACCGCCGACGCGGCGCTCACCGCCAACAACGCGGCGATGAACAAGATGCTGGCCGCCCTGAAGGAAGCCGGCGTCGCCGACAAGGATATCGCCACCTCCGGCTTCACCATCGATCCGGTGATCGTCTATCCGCCGCAGAAGTCCGATGGCACCCAGGAATCGCCGAAGATCACCGGCTACCGCGTGTCCAACGCCGTCACCGTCAAGCTGCGCGACATCGCCAAGGCGGGAGGCCTGCTCGACAAGGTGATCCGCGTCGGCGCCAACGACGTGCGCGGCGTCGGCTTCACCGTCGACAACCAGGATACCCTGATGGACGAAGCGCGCGTCGCTGCCCTGAAGGCGGTGGAAACCCGCGCCGCGCTTTATGCCCAGACCGCCGGCTTCACGCTGAAGCGCATCCTCTCCGTCTCCGAGGGCACCCAGGATCGTCCGCCGATGCCGATGATGATGGCCAAGGCGGCGCCGCAGAGCGACAGCGTCCCGCTGGCCGCCGGTGAGCAGGAGATCCGCGCCACGGTCAACGTCACCTGGGAAATCGAGCCGACCGCGAAGTAAATTCCGCTCCACTGGTGGAGAAAATTTGGCATTTGAGTCCCGGCGGACATAACGCGTCAGCTCAAATGTAATACTCAAAAGCTCATGCCGCTGACGAGAGGCTATTATCCTCTCTCAGCGGTTCTTTTTTGCGTCATCGGCACAGATATTTATAACACAAGGATGATGCAGCCTAAACAAGACCTCAAGATCGCTCCACTCCGGCTCTCGACTCCATCGCCATCTGCTTAGCCACCGGCGAGTTTCAGGCCAGGCTCAGTGAGCCGATCTCATTCAATCAGATCACGCCGCGCTCTAGCGACCCAAGCTACGCCGTCTCGGGACCACTCACGCGATCCTAAAAGCGCCTCACCACTCAGAGTGGGCAAACGGCTCAAATATCAAATCATCCGCTGACGAATGACAAAATCATGATATTGTCATTCGTCAGCGGATGACTATGTTAGGGTGGTTCAGTCCATCAGGAGTTGGCAATGGCTATTGAAACACGTTCGCTCGGAAAGGACGGCCCCGCCGTCTCGGCGCTGGGGCTCGGCTGCATGGGTATGTCCGAGTTCTACGGGCACGCCGATCGCAAGGCATCGCTCGCCACGATCGCCGCGGCGCTCGAATCGGGCATCACCTTGTTTGATACCGGCGACTTCTACGGCATGGGCCACAACGAGATGCTGCTGGCCGAAGGGCTGCGCGGCCAGCGCGATAAGGCGTTCGTTCAGGTCAAATTCGGCCCGCAACGCGGTCCGGATGGCGCGTTCATCGGCATGGACGCTCGACCCGTAGCGGTGAAAACCTCTTTAGCCTACTCCCTCAAGCGCCTGGGAACCGACTACGTCGATCTCTATCAGACTGGCTTGGACCCTGCTGTGCCGATCGAAGACACGATCGGGGCGATCGGAGAGCTGGTCCAGCAAGGTTATGTCCGACACGTGGGCATCACCAACGCCGATGTCGACACCATCCGCCGCGCGCATGACACGCATCCGATCACCGCGCTGCAATTCGAATACAGCGTTATGTCCCGCGATATGGAACAAGAGGTCCTGCCGCTTTGCCGCGCGCTTGGTATCGGGATTACCGCCTACGGTGTCCTAGGCCGAGGTTTGCTGACGGGCAGCAAGGGAAGCGGCGAAGGCGATCTCCGCAAGACCTATTATCCGCGCTTCAAGGACGAGAACCTGTCGCACAACCAGAGGCTTGCCAATGCGCTTGCAACAGTGGCCGAGGGCGAAGGGATCACGGCGGCCCAGGCAGCGATCGGATGGGTCGCAAGTCAGGGACCGGATATCATCCCGCTGGTCGGCGCACGCACGGTCGAACGGCTGATGGAAGCCGTGCGAGCGCCTTTGCGCCTTTCACCGGCGGCCTTGGCGGCGATTGAGAAAGCTGTTCCTGAAGACGCGGTTCAGGGCGATCGCTTCATGGCGCACTGATGACAGCACTCGACACCATGCGGTCGTCTGCGTCATAGCAGAGTGATGGAACAGACCAGCTTGAATGCTGTCGAGATGCGCGCCCGCATCCTCGACACCGCCGAGGCGTTACTACGACGGCACGGGCTTGAAAAGCTCACCGTCGTGGACGTCGCGCGTGTTCTGAATATGAGCCACGGCAACGTCTATCGGCATGTTCCGAGCAAGTCGGCGCTGCGGAGCGAGGTCATTCAGCGCTGGCTTCATCGCGTCGCTGATCAGACCGACGCAATCGCGACAAAGAACGGTCCGGCGGACGCCCGTTTCAGAGAATGGTTGACCGAGCTTGCCGTCATCAAACAGCGCAAGGTCGCCGAAGACGTTGAGATGCTGGCCGCCGCGGTCAAGGTCGTGGAGGAATCGCCTGATGTCCTGGACGACCATTCAGCGCAGTTGACAGCGCAACTCGCGAAGATCCTTGCCGATGGACTGGCGGACCAGACATTGCCCGGTGTTGGCGAACCAACCGCGACAGCCACAGCCGTCCTCAATGCGACGTTTCGCTTTCACCACCCCAATCTGGTCGCGACTGGAGGCGAAGCTCATGAGCAGCTGGCCGCTTTAGGCGAAGTTATCGATCTTATACTTCCAGCGCTAAAGGGACCGAAGCGAATTTAGAGTGCAGTGACAACGACGCATTCATTCACGACGGACAATCCGAGCGTGAATCCAATGATGGCGTCAGGGCATGGCGGAACAAATATAAGCCGCCCTATTCAACCTTCACCGGATCGACCGGTCGGGGGCGACCGCTTTCGTCGATCGCCACATAGGTGAATTCGCCCTCGGTCACCTTCTCGTGCTGGCCTGTGACGAAGCGGCGCACCCAGGCCTCGATGCGGATGTGCATGGAGGTGCGGCCGACGCGGACGATATCGGTGTAGGCGCAGAGGATGTCGCCCACCTTCACCGGCCGGTGGAACACCATGGCGTTGACGGCCACCGTCACCACCCGGCCGCCGCAGCGCTGCACCGCCGCCATGCCGCCGGCCGAATCCATCTGGCTCATCAGCCAGCCACCGAAAATATCGCCGTTGGCGTTGGTGTCGGCCGGCATGGCGATGGTGCGGATGGTGAGTTCGCCGTGCGGCTCTTCCGACATGATGCGGTGGATCCCGACCTGTGACAGTTGGCAAGTGCCAAGGTCTTAAGCCAAAGCGCCTGTGCTATGCAACCAGCGCTCACGCCGGCTCATTGCGCCTCGCCGCTCTCCGATAGAAGCCGCGCCGCGCCCCACAGCGCCGTCCGGAAGGCATCGTCGAAGCTGACGCCGCGCACCGACCAGCGGTGCACCGCCCCGCCCTGTTCCAGCGCCCAGTTCGCGATCCAGCCGTGATCGGCATCGCTCCAGATGAGCCGGCCGACCAGCGGCAGATCGCCGCCCGCCGCCTCGGCCGCCACCTTCAGCTCAGGCGAGGCCGGATCGAGATCGGTCGCGCCGAGGTTGAGCGCCGCCGTCTCCGGCGGGAACACCGCGTCGAGGGCGATCAGGTTGGACGCGTTGCCGAACGATTGGCGCATGGCGAGATCGCGCTGGTTGTTGGCCGCCACCGTGTAGCGGGCAGCCGGCTTCTCGACATCCAGGAACACGGCGATCACCGGCCGGCGCATCAGCCAGGGATGGCCGCCGAGGTCGCCGATCAGCTTGTCGAGCGGCGCCGTCTTGAAGCGGCAGGTGAGATTGTGCGGCCGGTCGTAGGTGCCCTGTTCGTCGTGAACGGGCCGCCCTTCCAGCCGGTCGCGGTAGGAATAGGCGGCCACATAATCCGCCGCCCTGGCCATCGCCGCCTTGGCGTCCGGCTTGCCGGCAAGCTCGACATCGCCGGTGACGCGCGTCAGTACCCGTTCGAGGCAGATGCCGAAACCGGTCAGGCGGTTGGCGTCGCCCTGGCCGCTCACCACCACCTGGGAGGTATAGATATCGCTCGGCTCGAAGGCGGCGGCGGGGCTGGCAACCACACCCCAAAGCGCCAGAGCCATTGGCGGGAAATGAATGCGTCGCATGGTTCCCCTCGTTATGGTCGGCCTATGCAGTGCAAAAACACGGCTGGGGTATTAAGTAACCCCATAAGAGGTTACACAATGCAGCAACGACGATCAATGGACGAGGTACCGGCCTATTTCTCCGAGCTGGGGCGACTCAGGATGCTGGGGGACGACGCCGCGCTGGATTTTGCCAACACCCGCCACTGGCGCGACGGCCGCGAGATCGACTTCCTCACCGGATATCCGGCGCTGCTCGGGTGGGCCGTTGTCGCCCGGCTGCTGTCTCAAGACGAGCACGACCGCCTGAAGGCAGCGGAAGGCGACATGCCGCTGCGGGCGGCCGACGTGTTCTCGGCCGCCATCCGTCTCCGGGACATCTGGAAGATCTATCTCGCCGAGGCAACGCGCACGGAACTGCCGAGCGCGCCGCTCGATCAGCCGCTCGAAGCCTTGCGCCGGATGGTGACCAAGGCGCTCGGCAGCCCGGGGCTGGCGATCGCCGGCTTGCCGACGGATGCGCTGAGCGGCGCCGAAATGGCCCTGCCGCTCGCGCGGGCCGCGCTGGCCATCGGCGCCTTCCTGGCCCTGCCGCACGCTGGCACGCTACGCATGTGCGAAGCCGATCCCTGCGGCGGTGTCTTCCTCGACACTAGCCGGTCGCAGAAACGGCGCTGGTGCGCCATGGATTCCTGCGGCAACCGCGTCAAGGCGCAGCGCCATCGCCTCCGCATGAAGGCGGAAGCGGTCGAGCCTCCGAAGAGCAAAGGCTAGGGACTGCTCGGAATTCGTATCCAGGAGCGGCTGGCACGGCTTTCGAGAACCGGAGCAGAGCGGACACTAAAGTCCGTGAGCACCGGAAGCGCAGAAAGTCGAGCCCGTAGCATTCGCCGGCCAGTTTCTGGCCGTCGAATGCTCCAGAGTTTTTAGCTGGGGCAGCCGCTTATCGATCAGGCTGAATCAACCTGATCGGCGGATGCCCGACGGCCACCGGAGTAGAATTCCCAGGCAGTCTCTCAGTCGAAGATGGACTTGCCCAACTGATCGACGATCAGCCGGCCTTTTTCGAAGGCCACGTCCTTGGCCTGGTCGGCGTCGGAGAACTTGTCGGCACGAATGAAGCGATGCTCGCGCGTGACGCCGTTCTCTTCCAGGCTTACCACACCGCACAGCTGCCACTGTCCATCAGCCTTGAACGGCGTCGCGGCGATCTTGAAGCCCTTGTAGTCCTGTGTCTCGGCCGGCTTTTCCGCCGCCGGCGCGCTATCACCGAGGCCGAACAGCTTTTTCAGGAACGACATGGACTTACCTCCTTGTTGACATGCCCCAGCATTAAAGCCGGCAAGGAGCGAGGGCAAGGCAAACGGCGCCACTCACCTTTCAGAGCCTGACTCGAAATTCGCTGGGCTGAGGCAGATGGCGATGGTTTCGAGAACCGAAGCGGAGCGGGCTTAAGGCCCGTGAGCATCGGAAGCGCAGAAATCGAAGCTCAGGCATCCGCCCGAAAAGTTGCAGACTTTTCGGGCCAAGCGGATGCCCAGGATGCCCGGCCCAGTAGAGTTTCGGGTCAGGCTCTCAGCGGTTAAGGTATTCGCACGCCGGACATATTCGGCAGTTGCCGAGGCCGGGCAGCGCGCGGACAGTCCAGACGCCCCACCTACACCTAAAAGGTGCATTCCACCGGAGCCTTCTCGCCCTGTGATCTGGAGTTCCGAACGCCGGAAGGCCGCCCCCTCTCATTCGATGGATCGGTCCCGATCCGCAGGAAAGCCGGCCCTGCCAGGCGCAGCGGTCGGACATTCGCGCCGGGCTGGCTGGCTAAGGCCAGATATTGTCTAAAGTTTTCGGCAAGTTTGATCGATGATCAGACCTGTGAATTTACACCAGCAATTGCACACATCCGATTGAGAAGGGATTCTTAAATAATTCTCTTTAAACAACAAAGTACAGTGAGGAACACGCGCCATGAATACACTGTATGTCACCAGGGGGTCGGGAAACTGCCAAAAGCCGTTTCTTGCCTTCAGCCAGATGAAGACACCGGTCCGCCTCATCGAAGTCGATGTTCTGAGTGGCGCGACGAAAAGCGAAGCCTTTCGGGCTCTCAATCCGCTTGGCGTCGTCCCTTATCTGGTCTCCGACGATGGCGGCGGTGTCCGAGAATCCAACGCCATGCTCTGGCTGATCTGCGACGGATCGGCGCTGATGCCAGAGACGGCGCTGGAGCGTGCCCTCAGCCTGCAATGGATGTTCTTCGAGCAAGCGCGGCTCGAGCCCTTCATCTCGCCCGCCCGTTTTCTGACCTTCATCGCCCCGGATCGTGGCGTTGGGCGTGAAGCCGATATCGAGGGCTGGCGCCGCAAAGCGCGCGAAGGCCTCGCCATCCTGAACGGGCATCTGGCGGACCGCGACTTCATGCTGGGTCCGCGCTACGGCATCACCGACATCGCCCTGTTCGGCTACGTCCATATCGCCCACGAGGCGGGCATCGACATGGCGGCGTTTCCCGCCATCTCGGCCTGGATCGAGCGGGTCGGGACGACGCCGAACTTCGCGCCGCTTTCCGCCTTGCACCTCAAGGCCGCGCCGTTTTCGGCTGGCTTGCCCCTCTCGACCCCAGGAGAGTGAGCTGGACTCCGACGCCCTAGATCCCAACGTATGGACGCTCGCTGTCTCCGGTATCGTCGACCGGCTGCAGGCGGCCGTGTGGATTTTCGATTTTGATTCCTGCCGGGTTGTCTGGGCCAACCCGCCGGCCCTGCAGGTCTGGTCGGCGGAGACGGTCGAGGAACTGCGCGCCCGCGATCTCAAGACCGACATGTCACCGGCCGTTGCCCGGCGGCTTCGCCAATACCGGACCGACTTTGTCGAGCGCGATGTGGTGTTCACCGAGATGTGGACGCTCTATCCCAAGGGCGTGCCGCGCCCCATGCACGTGCGGTTTCGCCGGGTAACCCTTGGCGATGGCCGCATCGGCATGTTGTGCGAGGGCAATGAGGAAACGGCTCGGCAGCCGGAAGCCGTTCGCAGTGCCGATGCGCTCCTGCATACGCAGCTGATGATTTCGCTGCATGCCAGCAACGGGCAGACGCTCTACAGCAATCCGGCCGCCCGCACGGCGTTCGAAACCAATCACCGCAACCTTCGAGCGCGCTTTGTCGACGCCGACGATTTCAATCGGCTGGTGGCGGCGGTGGAGCGCGATGGCGAGACCAGCCTGATCACCGAAGTCCATACGACCCGGGGTATCCGCTGGCACGAGCTGACGGCCCGGTCCTGTCACGACCCGGCATCCGGCCTGCCGTCCCTGCTGGTCAGCGAGACGGATGTCAGCGGCCTCAAGGAAGCGGAAGCGCTGGCCCGCATGCGCGCCGATCACGACTCGCTGACCTTGCTGCCAAACCGCATGGCGCTGCCGGGGCGGTTCGAGCGCTTGGTCCGCAAGGCGCGGCGGCTGGGGGCAAGGATCGGCGTGCTGTTCATCGATCTCGACCAGTTCAAGGAGGTCAACGACACGCTGGGGCATGAGCAGGGCGACGCCATTCTGACGGAAGTGGCGCGGCGGCTGTCCTCGCTTTGCGATCCCGACGATTGCGCTTTCCGCCTGGGGGGCGACGAGTTCCTCGTGATCGCGCTCGCCAAGGATGACGAGCCGGATCGCATAGCGCGGCTTGCCGATGATATCCTCCGGCAACTGTCGGTCCCGGCCCATCTTGAGCGGAGAAGACTGACCGTTACGCCGAGCATCGGCATCGCCTATTTCCCCGAGCATGGCCAGGACGCGCAAACGCTGATGCAGCGAGCAGACCTCGCCATGTATGCCGCCAAGGCGGCCGGCCGGAACCAATATTGCCTGTTCGACGAAAGCATCCAGACGACGCGCGACGAAGAACTGAACCTTCTCGGCGATATCCGTGGCGGTCTGGAACGAGACGAATTCGAAGCCTTCTTCCAGCCGCGCGTCTGCGCGCAAAGCCACAAGATCGTCTGCGTGGAGGCCCTGGCCCGCTGGAGGCATCCCGAGCGTGGCCTCCTGATGCCCGCGCAGTTCATTCCGCTCGCCGAGACAGCCGGCTTGATCGGAGCGCTGGGCCTGTCGATCCTCAAGCAATCCCTGTCGTGCCAGCGCGCGTGGGCCAAGGCCGGCCTTCCTATCAACGTATCGGTCAACGTGTCGCTGCGTCAGCTGGGCGAAGCGGAGTTCGGCACGATTCTGGCGCAGCTCGTTGAAGACTATGGCTGTTCCCAAGGGCAGCTCGAACTTGAGATTACCGAGACACTGCTGCTCGAACATAACCCCCAGGTCGCCGCCAATCTCGCCATCGCCCGATCGCTCGGCGTGCGCATTGCGATCGACGATTTTGGCACCGGCTATTCCAACCTCGCCCGGCTCGCCGAAATCCGGGTCGATTGCATCAAGATCGACCGCAGTCTGATTTCAGGCCTGCCGAAAAACGAGCCGCTGGTCAAAATGGTCATCGCCATGTGCCGCCTGATGCAGGTGACCATTGTCGCCGAAGGTCTGGAGACCGAAGAGGCCGCCGACTGGGCCTCCCGCAACGGCTGCCATGAATTGCAGGGCTACCTGTTCGGCAAGCCTATGCCCACCGATCAGATCGAGGCGGCCCTGCGCGCGGTGACGGACGCCAGGCCCGTCCTAAGCCTTCGCGCATAACCGCTCTCCTCCCTATCTTGCGACCGTTTCAAGGGCGGCACACGGTGCCCATCGCCAACGCGGGCAGTGCGCGCCGCCGGCCTAGCTGGACCGACAAGCGAAGTCTTCGCCTGCCATATCGCGCCATCGGCACGGATGGATCGCATAGTCGAAAGCTTTTATGGCCAACCGGCCAGCAAAATGAGTAAGCAGCCCAGCGATCTATACGCATTTTCCCAGAGATCACTCGACGACATACGACGGTAATCCGACCAACATTCGATTTATTCTAATGTAAAACTTTGTATCTACAAGAACGATTGAATTAAAACGCTTCTAAAATGCAGTTTTATCGTTGACTGGATCCCCCATTCCGGCAAAAGTTGACTCTTGGTATCCGGATTAACCCGGATGTCCGAAAATCACAATGTCTGGATTTTAATGGGGGGCTCCGTGCCTAGAGCCATGAGAAACAACAAGCCACGATCAGTTGGGCCTGACCGTGGCCTCGCCATCCTGCTTTCCGGAGCGAGTCTCGTCGTGATCGCCACGTTGGCCGCGACGCCGGCGATCGCCCAGTCTTCCGGTAATCAGTCTTCGACCGACCTGGAACCGATCGTTGTGCAAACGGGAACGGGAGACAATCCGGCAACGTCAATCGTCTCCAACTCGTCCCAGAGCACGACCAAGAGCGACACGCCTATCCTGAAGAGCTCCAACTCGGTGTCCGTCGTCACGCAAAAGGAGATCGAGACGCGCAAGGCGCAGTCGGTGCAGGCGATCGTCTCCTATACGTCGGGCGTGTCGGTCGACGAATTCGGCTCCGACGATCGCTACGACTACTACCGCATTCGCGGCTTCGACCAGACCTCGCTCGGCACCTACCGCGACGGTCTGGCGGCGCGCGTTCCCGCCTGGTTCACCGCCGCGCGGCTCGAACCTTACGGGCTTGAGAAGGTCGAAGTGCTGAAAGGCTCGACCTCGACGCTGTTTGGCTTGAACGGCCCCGGCGGCCTGATCAACGCCGTCACCAAGAAGCCGACCAAGACGCCGTTCGGCGAGGTCTACACCACCATCGGAACCGACGGCCACTATGAAACCGGCGTCGATTTCGGCGGAGCGCTTTCGCCCGACAGTCCCTGGGCCTACCGCATCACCGCCAAGGGCCAGAAGGCCGACGGCAGCTACGATTACTCCAAGGACGATCGCCTCTATATCGCGCCGGCCCTGACCTACAGCCCGGATGCCACCACTAGCCTCACCCTCCTCACCAATTATTCCAAGCGCGACGGCTCACCGGCACGCGGCATTCCCCATGGCGCCAACATCGACATCGACACTTTCCTGGGCGAGCCTGATTACAACAAGTTCGACACCACCCAGGCCGATGTCGGCTACGAGTTCATGCACCGCTTCGACAATGGCCTGACCTTCCGCCAGAACGCCCGCTATTCGCACATCGGTCTGGACTACAAGGAGGTCTACGGCGCATCCGCCACCGACCCCACCGCCGACCGCACGTCCTTCGGCGTCGACGGCAATTCCAACCGCTTCGCCATCGACAACCAGCTACAATACGACCACACCATCGGCAGCGCCCAGAACAAGCTGCTCGTCGGCACCGATTTCACTTATGACAACACCAGGGAAAACGTCGTCTACGGCACGGCCGGCCCGATCGATATCTACAACCCGACCTATTGCGGCCTCTCCTGCGTCAACCCGGCCCCTTACGTGAACTGGCACGTCAAGCAGAGCGCGGCCGGCGTTTATCTCCAGGACGAGCTGACGCTGTTCGACAAGCTGACGCTGACCGGCGGCCTGCGCTACGACTATGTCGACAGCACTGCCGACTATCTCGACAAGGGCACCAGCGACCACAGCACCGAAAATGCCCTGACCAAGCGGCTCGGCGCCAGCTACCTGCTCACGCCTGAACTGTCGGCCTACGCCAACTATTCGGAATCTTTCCAGCCGCTCGTCGCCCCAAGCGCCAACGGCTACGCAGTGGGCGGATCGCTGAAGGCCCAGGAAGGCACCCAGTACGAGGTTGGCCTGAAGTTCAAGCCGGAGGATTTCAAGGGCCTGTTCACGCTGGCCTACTTCGACCTCACCCAGACCAATGTGCCCTCATGGAACGGCGACCGCACGGTGCAGAAGCAGATCGGCGAGGTCCGCGTGCGCGGTGTCGAGCTGGAAGGCAAGTTCGAGCTTCTCGATCGGCTCAACGCCACGTTGGCCTATTCCTATTGGGATGGCGAGATCACCGGCGACGGCGACGGCAGCCTGATCGGCAACACGCCCGAGCGCGTGCCGCATCACATCGCCTCGGCCTGGCTCGACTATACGATCCCCGGCAACGGCACCTTCGGCGATCTGACGCTCGGCGCCGGCGCTCGCTATGTCGGATCGACCTATGGCGACGCCGCCAACACGGTGAAGGTGGCCTCGCATATCGTCTTCGATGCCATGGCCGCCTACAAGGTGACCGACAACGTCACGCTCCAGGTCAACGCCACCAACATCTTCGACGAGCAGTACGTGTCCACCAGCTACTACGGTACCGACTATTACGGCGATGGACGCGCCGTTTTCGGCACCCTGAAATACACCTGGTGAGATGACGGCCGCGTTGAATGGAAACTCATCCGGCGCGGATCCCTCGGATCCGCGCCGGATGGATGACCTGTTGGCCCGCGCCGAACCGGCGCTGGCCGGCTACCTCACGGGCAAGCTGCGCCTTGACGCCCCACCGGGCGACGAGGTGATGGACTGCCGGGACCTCTTCACCACCAGCGGCTTTGACAGCACCATCGCCCGTCTGGCCGCCCGATATCCCGACACCGATCGCCGTGCCGTGGTGTCGCTATGGTCGCTCTATTATTTCTCTACCCTCACCATCGCCCCCGTAGTCCTGTGGCGGCGGCTCGGTCTTGTCCTGCCGCTGGCGCTTGAGGAGACGTCGCTGGTCGCCACCCCGGAGTCGGGGATGGCCAAGGCCTTTGTCCTTGCCGGCACCGGCAACATCGTCCCGGGGCTTCCGATCACCGCGGCGCTCGCCCCGATGATCGAGGGTCACCTCCGACCGGCCATCGACTTCCTGAGCGGACACTGCCGCCTGTCGCCGCGCCTCCTATGGTGCAACGCCGCCGGCTACCTCAATTGGATCGTCCGCGAACTCGACCCCGGCAACGACGAGGCCGAGGGCCTGGCGCTGTTTGCCAAAACGCTTCCCGACGGTTCGGACAATCCCTTGCACGGGCTGATCAAGCCCCTGCCGAACGCCGACGGCAACGCCGTGCTGACGCAGCGCAAGGTCTGCTGCCTGCGTTACATGGTGCCGGGCGTCGGCGGCTGTGGCGAGGCCTGCCCGCTACCGCTGGGCCGGCAATAGCTCAAAGGCGATTTTGAGGTCGCCAGAACACTGGCCCCATCAGCGCCGTGAGGACTACGGCGCCAAAGGCAACTCGAAACTGCGCTTCAGCGTTTCCATGGGAACATCCGTCTTGACGTTCAGCACGCTCGGAATCCGCGTCAGGTGGTCGGCCTGAAAGCGCCAATAGCTATGAAGATCGGCGGTGACGATGCGCAGCACGGCATCACACTCTCCTGTCGTCAGGTAGCACTCCATGACTTCCGGGAACCGCCTGATGGCTTCGGCGAATTGCAGAGTAACCTCGGCATCCTGCGTCTTGAACCAGACGCGGGCAAATACCGTCAGCCCCGCGCCCACCTTTGTCGGATCGAGAACGGCAACGTAGCGGTCAATGATACCCGCCTCTTCCAGCAGCCGGACACGGCGTAGGCACGGTGAAGCAGAGAGCCCCACTTCTTTCGCCAAATCGATATTGGAAATGCGCCCTTCCCGCTGAAGGACCCTCAGGATATGTCGATCAATCCCATCCAAAATCACAGACACAATATAGCTCCATAATGCCGTAGCTTGGCATAATATTCCAATTTAACTCACATTATTGAATTCTTTGCAAGCTCATTGCGCATAGGTTGGCCTATCGTTTCAGGCATTCAATCCGGAGACGAAGGTCGATGCCCCAAAAGATAGAGAAAATCGTGCTGTCCTATTCGGGAGGTCTGGACACCTCCATCATCCTCAAATGGTTGCAGCAAACCTATCAATGCGAGGTCGTGACCTTCACGGCCGATCTCGGACAGAGCGATGAGTTGGAACAAGCGCGTCAAAAGGCCGAGACGCTTGGCGTTAAAGACATTCGCATCGTCGATGTCCGTGAAGAGTTCGTCCGGGACTTTGTCTTCCCGATGTTCCGGGCGAACGCGCTCTATGAGGGGCAATATCTGCTTGGCTCGTCCATCGCTCGCCCGCTGATCGCCAAACATCTCGTCGGCATAGCCAGAGAGGTTGGCGCCGATGCCATCGCCCATGGCGCCACCGGCAAGGGCAACGACCAGGTTCGCTTTGAATTGGCGACCAATGCGCTCGATCCGTCGCTCAGGATCATTGCCCCCTGGCGCGAGTGGAGCATCCAGTCGCGCACGGAACTCATCGAATACGCCCGGATGCATCAGATTCCGGTGCCCAAGGATAAGCGGGGAGAGGCTCCGTTCTCCATCGACGCCAATCTCCTGCATACGTCGACGGAGGGCAAGGTTCTGGAAAATCCGGCCGAGATCGCGCCCGCCTATATCTATCAGCGCACGGTCGATCCCGTGGATGCGCCCAATGAGCCGGAAATCGTGGTCGTCGGCTTTGAGAAGGGAGATGCGATCTCCCTGAACGGCGAGGCGATGACACCCGCCGCCCTCCTCACAGCGCTCAATAAGTTGGGCGGCAAGCACGGCATTGGACGGGTCGACCTCGTTGAAAACCGCTTTGTCGGCATCAAGTCGCGCGGGGTCTACGAGACGCCGGGCGGCACGATCCTGCTGGCCGCTCATCGCGGCATCGAATCCATAACCCTGGATCGGGCCGCCGCTCACTTGAAGGACGAGATCATGCCGCGTTACGCCGCGTTGATCTACAACGGCTTCTGGTACTCCCCCGAGCGGGAAATGCTGCAGGCCCTGATCGATCACAGCCAGACTTACGTCAGCGGCGAGGTCACGGTGAAGCTCTACAAGGGATCGGCCAATGTGATCGCCCGCGTCTCAGCCCATTCGCTCTATTCGCTGGACCTTGTCACGTTCGAAGAGGGTTCGGGCACATACGACCATCACGACGCCGAAGGCTTCATCAAACTCAACGGGCTGCGCCTCAAAAACTGGGCGGCCCGCAATGGCAAAAGCCAGAGCCTGCTTGGATCGGAGCTTATGTCGACGTTCTGATCCGATAGCTTTTCACCCTCGCCCCCGGATCAGCGCCAGCAGCAGCGGCGTGCCGATCAGCGCCGCCACCAGACCGGCCGGCATTTCATAGGGAAAAGCGAGGGTACGCCCGGCCCAGTCGGCGAGCACCAGGATGCCGGCGCCGGCCAGCGCTCCGCCGACGATCTGCCCGCCGGCCCGCTTGAAGCCGAGTTCCCTGGCGATATGCGGCCCCATCAATCCGGCAAAGCTGAGCGGACCGGCGGCTAGCGTCGCCGCGCCGCTCAGGATGCCGGCCACCAGGAACAGCAGGAAGCGGGCGCGGCCGAGATCGATGCCGACACCCGAGGCCGTCTCGGCTCCGAGCGGCAGGATATCGAGCCAGCGCCGCATGGCCAGAGCGGCGACGGTGAGAAGAGCGCCGACCGCCAGCACGGTGATGGAAAGCTCTAGGCTGGCCGAATAGGTCGAGCCGCTCATCCAGCGCAACAGCACCATGGCCCGTGGATCGCCATTGACGGCGATGACGCCGCACACCGCGTCGACCAGCGCGCTCAGCGCCACGCCGGCCATCAGCAGGCGCTCCGGCTCGAAACGCGTGCCGAGGCCGAGCGCGAAGATGGCGGCGAGAACGGCGAGCGAGCCGACCGAGGCAAAGACGAGTTGCAAGGGCAGCGTCGGCACGGCGGCGACGAACAGCAACAGGGTGACGCCGACGGTCGCGCCGGCGCTGATGCCCAGGACTTCCGGGCTGGCGAGCTCGTTACCCGTCAGCCGCTGCAGAATGACGCCGGCCACCGCCAGCATGGCGCCGGCCGCCAGGGCGGCGAGGACGCGTGGCAGGCGCAGCGCGACAATATCGCTGAGGACGGTTGCCGGCGGCAAGCTCCATCCGCCGGTGAGAGGCGCGCGGCCGATGAAAATCGCCAGCGCCAGCAGCAGGACAAAGCCCAGGGCAAGGACGACCCAGCGCCCGCTGCCACGCCGTTCGATGCTCCGCGCCGCCTGATGGCCGCCGGCCGCCGGCAGCGGCCGGTGACGCGCCTTCAGCCCGCCGAGCAGCGCCAGCAACAGCGGCGCGCCGATGACGGCGGTCACCGCGCCGGTCGGCACGAAGTCCTTCATCGCCCCGGTCATCCATTGCACTAGACCGTCGGTGGCGGACAAAAGGCCCGCTCCGAACACGCTCGACCAGAGGAGGACGGCGGCCGGCCGGCGCGCACCGGTCAGCCGGGCAAGGGCCGGCGCCACCAGACCGACGAAGCTGATCACCCCGACCGTGCTGGTCACGAAGGCGGCGAGCGCCACGGCAATGGCAATGGCCAGGAAGCGCAAGCGTGGCACGCGGGCGCCCAGCGCCGCCGCCGTCACGTCGCCGGCTTCGAGCAGCGACAACGGCCGGATCATCAAGCCGGCCAGAACGGCGGCGATCAGCAGCTTCGGGGCGAGCGACAGCGCCGGTTGCCAGCTCTGCTGCGACAGCGATCCGGCGCCCCATATGAACAGGCCGGCGAGATAGCGGTCGTTCATCAGGATCAGGATAGCGGCCAGCGCGCCGCACCACAGCGACACGATGAGGCCGGCGAGGATCAGCACGAAGGGCGAGAAATCCCGCCGGGCGCCGAGGCGCAGCACGACGCCGGCCGCCACGCCGCTGCCGACCAGCGCGACCACATCGCGGCCAAAGCCCATCAGGGCGGGCGCGAACAGCATGCTCACCACCAGCGCCAGATTGGCGCCGGCCGAAACGCCGAGCGTGGCCGGCGAGGCCAGCGGATTTTTCAGGACGAACTGGAACAGGGCGCCGGACAGCCCCAGCGCGATGCCGCAGAGAAGCGCGACCGCCAGCCGGGGCAAGGTCGAGTTCATCAGCATCAGGCCCGATATGGGCGATTGGCCGTCCTGCCAGACGGTGAGAAGCGGACCGATCTCCAGCCAGGAGAACCATCCCGCCAGCGCCAGAAGAGCCACCGCGAACGGCGCGGGATGCCGGAACCAACGCGATGGCGACATCGGAACTGAATCCCTCATCACACCCGCCCCACATAATCGGCCATCTGGCCGGCAAAGCGCATCGCCTCGTTGACCATGCCGAACATCAGCGTCTCCGGCAGCACGGCGAAGCGGCCGTCGCGCACGAAGGACAGGCTGGTCCAGATCGGGCTTTGCCGCAAAGTCGGCAGCACCTCGCGCGGCAACGGCTCGAACGCGATCAGATGCGCGTCCGGCGCGTCGATCTCGGCAAGCGCCTCGATACTGATCGTCTCAAAGCCCCAGTATTGACCGGGGCGAGGCCAGGCATTGCGCATGCCGATGCGGGCGAGCGTGTCGTCGAACAAGCCGGGCGCCGTGTAGACGCGGGCGTGCCGCGCATCGAGAAAGCTGATCAGCGCCACCGACGGCGCACCAGCCGCCCGCACCGTATCGCGGCATCGCTGGAAATGCCTGTCGGCGCCAAGAAGAAAGGCATCGGCCTCGGCGCGCCGCCCGAGGTGATCGCCCAGCACGCGGGTGGCTTCCTCGGCCTTGGGTAGAACGGCGCCGCCGCTGGCGTCATAGACGGACAGCCGCAAGACCGGCGCGATTTTCTCCAGCACCGGCGTGAGGCCGTCGAGATAGGGCGTCGACAGGATGAGCGTCGGCGACAGCGCCGTCAGCGCTTCCAGATTGACCATCACCGCGTCGCCGACATCGGCGACCTCGGGCGGCAGCGGTGGCTCGACCACCCACTTGCCCCAATCGGCGACGCCAGCGATACCGACCGGCGTCAGCCCCAGCGACAACAGCGTGGACGCCAGGCCGTAATCGAGACTGACGACGCGCGGCTGCCGTTCGGCGCCGGCGCGGGCCGGCAGCGACCATAGGCCGATGCCGGCCGCCGCCAGAAAGGCCCGTCTGGAAAGAAGCGATATATGTTCCACCATGATCGGACCACTCAACTGACGTAGGCGAGCGGCAGGCCGAGCTCGGGATGGCGGGTGATGCCCATGTTCAAACCGTAGATCTCGCCCAGCAGCCGGCTGTCCATGATGGCCTCCGACGGTGCGTCGATCAGCAGCCGACCGCCCTTCAGCGCCAGGATCCGGTCGCAGAAGCGAGCGGCCATGTTGACGTCGTGCAGCACGATGACCACGCCGAGGCCATTGTCGTGGGCGAGCCCTCGGATCAGCGAGAGCACCTCGACCTGATGGGCGATGTCGAGCGCCGAGGTCGGCTCGTCGAGCAGCAGGAAGCCGCTGTTCTGCGCCACCAGCATGGCCAGCCAGGCGCGCTGGCGCTCGCCGCCCGACATGGTCGCCACCACCCGGTCGGCGAGCCTGTCGATGTGGGTTCGGACCATGGCTTCCTCCACCTTGCCGGCGTCCTCCTCGCCGAAGCGGCCGAGAGCGCCATGCCAGGGATAGCGGCCGCAAGCCACCAGCTCGCGCACCGTCATCTGGCCGGTGTCGCCGTTGTGCTGCGGTAGATAGGCGATCTGCCGCGCGAAGGCGCGCGGCTCGATGGCGGCGATCGGCTTGCCGTCGTAGGTCACCGATCCCACGTATCGCTCGATCTGGCGGGCGAGCACCTTGAGCAGCGTCGACTTGCCCGACCCGTTGTGACCGATCAGCCCGACCATCTCGCCCGGCGTGAACGCGGCGGAAATGGATTTGAGAAGCGGGGTTTCCCCAATGGAGACGCCGAGATTGGAGATGGAGAACACGCTGGGCTTACCCCTCGATGAACAGGTCGTGGCGCTATCCATGATCAAGGCCGAAGGGGCCCCATCAATGCCGGAACTCGATCGCCCCGACGCGGCGGGCCGATCCTTCGCAAATCTCAAAGTTGAGATTATAAGTCAAGTTTAAAAGCCTGTGAGGGTCGCCACGGCCTTCACCCGCGCTTGGCACGGCACATAGATCTTGGACCGGCGCTGACGCCCCCCCGTGCGAGGAACGACACCAAGCAATCGGATGGATGTTTGCTGGGCTCGCCGTGACCGCTGGCGCATCATCCGACCGGAGTGAAACGAGGATCGACAAGATGATGCTTTCAAAACAAGAACCTAGAGAGCCGATCTGATTCAATCAGATCGAATAGCGCTCTAGGTCCTGTAGGGCAGCATAGTCATTTTTGCAAATGCATCGCATTCGCATAGGTATTCGTTCGGATCATCGGTGGTGGGCGGCGCGCCGGAATGGCGAAGACAAATAGAGACCGATTCTCGTCAAACCTCGAATTCGACGTCGATACCCCCCCCCCGGAGACGGATGGTCGGCAGCCGATATCGGGCATACACAAAGGCCGAAGCCATCATCCGCACTTAAGACAATGATATTTTTTGCAATTCGCAACATGGCGGCCCGGGGCGTGCTACCGAGCACATCTGCCGTTTAGCATTGCGAGTGCGCAAGTAAATGGCAGATCCTCCTTTTTGCGCATCGGCTTGAAGGCACTCCCGCCAACAAAAAGGAAGTAAAGATATCTGATTAGATGTGGCCATTTCGATAGATAACGCGTTAATATTAATTTTTAGCGGCAATAAATCGCAAATTAACAATGTTGCCTCGCCAAAAGCGGAGGCTATATATATTGTAAATTTTAGAAACGCATATTTTATTACATATCTATAATTTTGCAATGTCAACGAAAGACATAGGTACTATCTGGATAAGTTTATTTTTCACTTGAAATGCAATTTTCAGCGTAATAATAAGACTTATCGCCGAGATATATCATATATCTAGACGGTTGGTGGGTAGTTTTTGCCTACTAGACTCGCAAAATGGGAATTGGACTTTCCGCATCGAGAATATCGATTCGGAAGCGTCATAGAATGCTATAGGTGTATTAAATCTGATGTTGCAAGATTTTTTCAGCGCCGAAACGCCCCCATTTTGCCTTGACGTCGGCGCCCCCTGGTGTGGCGGCTCGGCTTTGGCCGCGTCGCCGCACCCTCTCACCAACATGCCTCGTTGATACGCAACAGGGACAGCCAATCCAACAGGCGACACAGTTAGACCTGAGAGGAATACTTTCTTTAGGTACTGTACTCAGAAATATTAGCGTATATTACACAGAATATATATCTGAGATATATTCTGAAATTTTCATAATACTACCAATTCAATTAATAATAAACATATTTTGACGTAAGAAATAAAATAGATGGAGACGTCAGATTGCATCCAAAAATTCAGGAACGTCGAGTATCAATCATACTTGAGCAATGCACAAAAATCGACAAAGAAATACGAATTGTTTCGTCATTAATATTGAAAAATATAGTAATATACAGCTCTCTCATTATGAGTGAAGCCGAATCGAAAGACATTGAAAGTAAAATAGAATTTGAAATAGAAAAAGTCATGTCAGTTCCGGCAGCCTCCACTCCCGGAATCGTCATGAGGAAATATTTGCTTCAGAGATTAAATAGAATAAATATGTATGCGGAATATATACCAACCACAGAGACAACAAATGAAAATTACGAAAGGAGCACAAATAGACATCGAAGATCATCTCATACTTATTCATAAGACAAATATTCGATACGTTTTATGAAAAAACTCATTCCACCTGCTTCCTGAAAATTTCTTAATGGTTAGATGATATGGCCACATGCCCCTATTGCCTCTCTGCGGTTGAGAAAAACTCCAATATCTGCCTCAATTGTGGAGCAGAAAAAGGATATATATCTATATTTTCTAGAGTCCGGGGAGCGTTATATCTCGTTGCTTGGGGCATTTTGGCGCCGATTATTTTGGAGGTAATTTTCATTTTTCTGGTCAACAGCATAGTTACATTTTTATTTGTGTCGTTTGCCTTATTCGCAATCATCCTTTTTTCTGTTTACAAACTGACGTCTGGCACCGCCTGGTATCGCTAGGGATAGCAAAATGCCTTCAATGCGCGTCGAGCTGGTCGAGGCCGACACCCACCATCTCAGCGATGTTTTGCATTAGGCAGTGACCAGAGCCGGAAAGACTAGGGCTTTACTTGCGTGGGCCGCCCCAGGTGTCGAACACGGCCAATTGGGCAGCGAAGACCCGCCGTTCAGGCCGACGAACCGCCGCCCCAGCACCGTGAATTCCACGGTCAGTTCAACGCCGCCCTTGTCACCGGGGAAGTCACCAGGCGCGGCCGACATGACTGTCGGGAAAGGTTGCGGCGTAAAACTCCGCCGCTTTCCTGGCTTCGCATGGTCCAACCAAAGGCATGTCACGAGATCCGGCACGTCACCTCCTCGCAATAACACACACCAACCCGTCGGTGCGCAATCAAGCCGGTTTCTTCACCGGGCTTCCATCGCCTGAATATGGCCCATAGCCTATGCAGCCACTAGCCCACGTGATTTATTGGCGATGAGCTTGGTCCTGTCCGACCAGAGATAGGAGACCCGCCCATGGTCGCATCTCAGATTGACTCACTGCTTCTTCCGAATGAGAAAACTCTGTGGTCGGCCAGACCAGATCCCGGACTTCGCGTCAGTTCGCAGGACTGGTTTCTCATCCCCTTCGGATCGTGTCCCTTGGCGTGGTGTAGCTGGCGCTGCTGGTCACCGTTAAGTTCGGCTCGGGCCTGCTTGATCAGTTTGTCACTGCCGGCAAGCTGACGAAGGGATCATTGCCCATCTGCGCGATGGTTTCCAGCGTCATGTATCTAGCGCGTAGGACGGCCCATTCGTCGTTTTGTTCCAGCAGCAAGGCCCCGACGAGACGAACGATCGCTTCGTCATTTGGGAAGATGCCAACCACTTCGGTGCGTCGCTTGATCTCGCCGTTTAGCCGCTCGATCGGGTTGGTGCTATGCAGCTTCGCCCGGTGTTCTTTCGGAAAGGTCATGTAGGCCAGCACATCCTCTTCGGCGTCATCCATGATCGTGGCCAGTTTCGGGACTTTGGGACGGATCTGGTCGGCAACGGCACGCCATTGGGTACTGGCGGCCTCGGCGGTCTCCTGAGCAAAGGCCGTGGCGATGAAGGCAGAGACGACGCGGCGACCGCTCCTGCCGGCATGGGCCAGCACGTTGCGCATGAAGTGGACTCGGCAGCGTTGCCAGGTGGCGCTGAGCACCTTGGAGACGGCCGCCTTGATGCCTTCGTGGGCGTCGGAGATGACCAGCTTGACGCCCCGCAATCCACGTCGGGTCAGCTTGCGCAGGAACTCGGTCCAGATCGGTTCTGCCTCGGAAGTGCCGATCTCCAGCCCCAGAACCTCGCGCCGGCCATCGGTGTTAACGCCGATGGCGATGATGACGGCCACCGAGACGATACGCCCACCTCGGCGAACCTTGAGGTAGGTGGCGTCGATCCACAGGTAAGGCCAGTCGCCTTCAATCGGTCGATCGAGGAAGGCCTTCACCTTGTCGTCGATCTCTTCGCACAATCTCGACACCTGGCTCTTGGAGATGCCGGACATGCCCATGGCCTTGACCAGATCATCGACCGAGCGTGTAGAGATCCCCTGAATGTAGGCTTCCTGGATGACGGCCGTCAGCGCCTTCTCAGCCATGCGGCGAGGTTCGAGAAAGCCTGGGAAATAGCTGCCTTTGCGCAGCTTGGGGATACGGAGCTCGACCGTGCCAGCCCTCGTCTCCCAATCACGCTCGCGGTAGCCGTTGCGCTGGACGCGGCGTGACGGATCCTTCTCTCCATAGCCGGCGCCCGTCACGGTGCCGACCTCCAACTCCATCAGCCGTTCGGCGGCAAAGCCTATCATCTCGCGCAGAATGTCGGCGTCAGGGGCTTGTTCCACGAGGTCGCGGAAGTTCATCATGTCCTTGGTCATCGGTGGTCTCTTCGGTCTGGAGTTGGAGTTAGCAACCAGACCCTACCGAACATTGCCGGTGACCACCTCACTCAGGACCTACACAACGACTATGGACGGCATCTCCCCTTCGGGCTTGTCTGGGGTGGCTTTGCCATTTTCTGGGAAGTGTCCGTCCTGACGACGTCCTCGCCGGTCCTCTTGAAACTGTGGGGAATACCGTTCGTCGTCATCGGCCTCTATCTCATCGCCGGCCGCTTTTTTGCCGATGCTTGGGCGCGCAGGAATACCGTCTATGCGATCACCAATAAACGCGTACTCGTTGCAAGAACGCGCCCGTTCCCAAAGGTCACGGCGGTGCCGCTCAACGAGCTCGGCGTGGTCAACCTCATTGAGGGAGCCAATGGGAGCGGAACCATCCGCTTTGAAGGGGCGCGGTCCACCTTCGGTCGTAGAGGTTTTTCGACATCTTGGTCGCCAGCCTTCGATCCGATACCTCAATTGATCGGTATCGATCAGGTGCGAACCGTGTTCGCTCTGCTTCAGCAAGCTCAGCAGCCGGCAGCCCTGTGAGCGTCCTCAAAGCGCGCCACCTCCGTATCTGGGCCCTGCTTACGCATCGGATCACATCGGCCATCGCCGACAAAAGTGCATCAATCTGTATCAGCGGCTTGGATTTCCAGGATTTGCCACAGTTGTTCTCACATTCGCAACATGAAGCCGCTTAGGCTGGCATCACCTCCCAAGATGCCTCGGCGGCGGGCAGGACGGATACGCAAACGCTTTTGGCCTCCCAACGAGGGCGCGCGCGGACCGTTCAGAGAACGAAACGGACTATCGGCGATGAAGAAGACGCTCGGAATCATTCTGGTCGCCGCGATTGCGGCCGGCCTTTACTGGCGCGATGACATTGTGTCCGTCACCGCGCCCTATGTTTCCCAGGCGTTCGCCGCCGTATCGCCGAGCGCGGCACCGACCGCGCCACCCGATATCAAAGATCCGAGCACCACCGGCGGCGGTCACCGCCAGCATGCCGCTGGAGATGGCGCCGGACAGACCGCGGGCAAGGCATCGGGCCAGGGCGGCGGCGGTCGCCGCGGCTCCGGCGGCCCGACGCGCGTTTCCACCGTGGCGGCCAGCGCCGAGGACATGCCGATCGAGCGCCGCACCATCGGCACCATCACCTCGCCGGCCAATCTGACGGTGACCACCGAGACCTCCGGCCTCGTCACGGAAATCCTGGTGGCCGACGGTGCCGACGTGCACGAGGGCGACGTGCTGATCCGCCTCGACAGCCGCATCGCCGAGGCCACCGTCGAGAAGGACCAGGCAGCGCTCGCCCGTGATCAGGCGACGTTCGACCACGCCAAGGAGACGGCCGCCCGCCAGCAGAGGCTCCTCAGCAACGAAGCGGTATCGCAACAGTCGCTGGAAGACGCCAACGCCACCGTCAAGACCGCCGAGGCGACGGTCGCCGTCGACCAGGCGACGCTGAAATCGGACCTCGTGACGCTCGATCAGAAGACCATCCGCGCCCCCTTCGACGGTCGCCTCGGCGCCGTCGAAGTGGTGATCGGCAGCTTTGTGCAGCCGGCGACGGCCATCGTCCGCCTGACCCGCACCGACCCGCTCTATGCCAGCTTTGCCCTGTCCGAAAGCGACACCTCGCTGGTGCGGGCGGCGCGCGCCGCCGGCAAGCCGATCAAGGTCGACGTCTCGCCGCTCGGCACCACCGACACCTTTACCGGTACCGTCGATTTCATCGATGCCGCCGTCGACACCACCTCGGGCACCTTCACCGCCCGGGCAACCTTGCATGGTGTCGCCGACAAACTGGTACCCGGTCAGTCGATCGCCGTTATGGCCGCCATTGGGTCGACGCCGGTGGTGGCGGTGCCCACCGTCGCCTTGCAGGCAACGCAGCAGGGCAATGTCGTCTATGTCGTCGGCGACGACAACACGGTGACCGTCCGCCCGGTGACCGTCGCGCTGTCGGCCGGCGACCGGTCCGGCCTCACCGCCGGCATCACGGCCGGCGAGCGGGTGGTGGTCGAAGGACAGGTGCGCCTTGCCGAGGGCATGAAGGTGATCGACGCTTCGGCTCAGGCGGCTAGCAATCCCGACGCAGGCAATCCCGACGCGACCAAGCCGGACGCGACCAACCCAGGCACTGGCCAGCCGGCTACCGGCAAACACAAGACGCATGGCGACAAGGCCGGCAAGCCGACGAGCACGGCGGAGGCGCAGCCATGAACCTTCCCGCCCTGTTCATCCGGCGGCCGGTCGCCGCCATTCTCCTGGCGATCGGCCTGTCGCTCGCCGGCTTCTTCGCCTATCGCCTGTTGCCGGTGGCTGCCCTGCCGCGCGTCGACTTCCCCACCATCACCGTGTCGGCCCAACTGTCCGGCGCCTCGCCCGAGACCATGGCCACGGCGGTGGCGACGCCGCTGATCAAGCAATTCCAGACCATCGGCGGCATCGACACCATCTCGGCCCGCTCCTCGCTCGGCTCCACATCCATCACTTTGCAATTCGAGCTCTCCCGCAGCATCGACAGCGCCGCCGCCGACGTACAGTCGGCCATCGACGTCGCCCGCCGCAAGCTGCCCGACAACATGACCTCCGACCCGAGCTACCGGAAGGTCAACGCGGCCGATACGCCGATCCTGCTGCTCTCGGTCACCTCGCCGACGGTGCCACTCACCGAGCTCGACTCGCTGGCTCAGAACGTACTGTCGCCGGCCATCTCCACCATCAACGGCGTCGCCCAGGCGCAGATCTTCGGCTCGCAGAAATACGCCGTCCGCGTCGAGGCCGACCCCGACCGCCTCGCCGCCCGCGGCATCGGCCTCGACCAGCTCTCCACCGCCATCGCCAATGCCAACAACCAGTCGCCGGTCGGCAGCATGGACAATGCGGCCCAGACCATCACACTCGACGCGCCAACCCAATTCACTTCGGCCGCCGGCTTCCGTCCGCTGATCGTCTCCACCACCAAGGCCGGTCCTGTCCGCCTGGGCGACGTCGCCAACGTGATCGACAGCGTCGAGAACCGCGATCAGGCAAGCTGGTATGACGGCACGCGCGCCATCACACTGGCCGTTCAACGCCAGCCGGACGCCAACACCGTCGAGGTGGTGGACGCCATCAAGGCGGCGCTGCCAGCCATCACCAGCCAGTTGCCGGCCGGGGTGAACGTGTCGCTGATGAACGACAACTCGGTGGCGATCCGCGCCGCCGTCGCCGACGTCAAATTCACGCTGTTTCTCACCATCGGCCTCGTCATCCTCGTCATCTACCTGTTCCTCGGCAAACTCTACACCACCGCCATTCCGGCCATCGCCGTGCCCTTGTCGATCCTGATCGCCTTCGGGGCGATGTATGTGCTCGGCTATTCCATCGACAACATGTCGCTCCTGGCGCTGACGCTATCGGTCGGCCTCGTCGTCGACGACGCCATCGTCATGCTGGAGAACATCGTCCACCACATCGAACAGGGCGAGAGCCCGATGGAGGCCGCCTTCAAGGGCTCGGGCGAGGTCACCTCCACCATCATCTCGATGTCGCTGTCGCTGATCGCCGTTTTCATGCCCATCCTGTTGATGGGCGGCGTGGTCGGCCGGCTGTTCACCGAGTTCGGCATGGTGGTGTCGCTGGCCATCACCGCCTCGGCGCTGGTGTCGCTCACCGTGACGCCGATGTTGGCCGCCCGCCTGCCCGCCAACATCGGCACGCCGCCGTCCCGTTACAGCCCCGCCGGCCTGTTCGATATCGGCTTCTCCAAGGTGCTCAAGGGCTATTCGAAAAGCGTCGGTTGGACGCTGCGCCATCCGCTGCCCATGGTGCTGGTGTTCCTGGGTACCTTCGCCGGCTCCGCTTGGCTGTTCGCCGACCTGCCCAAGAGCTTCCTGCCGCAGGAGGACATCGGCCAGCTCTCCATCTCCACCCAGGCGCGCCAGGACATTTCCTACGACGCCATGGCGCTCCTCCAGAAGCAGGCCGCCGACGTGGTCGGCCGCGATCCGGCCGTCGACCACGTCAATGCTCGGGTCGATAGCTCGCAGATTAATTCGGCCAGTATGAACGTGCAGCTGAAACCAGCGGCTCAGCGTGAGTCGCTCGACGTGGTGGTCGGCCGGCTGCGCCAGTCGCTCGGCCACATCGTCGGCCTACAGAGCTTCGTCACCCCGGTTCAGAGCCTGCGCCTCGGCGGTCGCTCCAGCCAGAGCCAGTATCAGCTCGTCGTGCAATCGCTCGACGCCAGCCAGCTCACCGACTGGGCCGAACGGCTGCGCCTGGCCATGGCCCAGGACACCGCCACCTTCACCGACGTCGCCACCGACCTTCAGAACAACGCTTTGCAGGCCCGCATCATCATCGACCGCGACCGGGCCGAAAGCTTCGGCATCAACGCCGCCACCCTGCGCAAGACGCTGGGCGACGGCTTCGGCGAGCAATCGGTCGCCGACATCCAATCGACCGGCGACAGTTATTCGGTGATCCTCGAATACGCCTCGACGCTCGACTGGAGCAACGACCGGCTGTCCGAGCTGCGCGTCCGCTCCAGCACCACCGGAACGCTGGTGCCGCTGACCGCGTTTGCCACCGTCGAGCGGCAGTCCGGCCCGGTCACCGTCAACCAGACGGGACAGCTCACCTCGATCACCGTCTCCTTCAACCTGCCGCAAGGCGTGTCGCTCGGTGCCGCCACCAGCCGCATCGACGCCATCAAGCAGGACATCGGCCTGCCGACCACCGTGTTCACCGCCTTCGCCGGTACGGCGCAGGTGTTCGCCCAGTCGACGTCCAACACGCCGCTTTTGATCATCGCCGCCATCCTCACCATCTACGTGGTGCTCGGCGTGCTCTACGAGAGCTTCATCCATCCGCTGACCATCCTGTCGGGCCTGCCCTCGGCGGCGCTTGGCGCGCTGCTCGCCCTGAAGCTCACCGGCATGGACCTGTCCATCATCGCCCTGATCGGCATCCTGATGCTGATCGGCATCGTCAAGAAGAACGCCATCATGATGGTCGACGTCGCCCTGCAGCTGATGCGTGAGGACGGCGCCAAACCGATGGAGGCCATCCACGAGGCGGCGACGCGCCGCTTCCGGCCGATCATGATGACCACCTTCTGCGCCCTGCTCGGCACTCTGCCGATCGCCATGGGCCACGGTGCCAGCGCCGAGCTGCGCCAGCCGCTCGGCGTGGCGGTGGTCGGCGGCCTCCTGGTCAGCCAGTTGCTGACGCTCTACATCACGCCGGTGATCTTCGTCGGCTGCGAGAAGCTCCGTTCGTTGTTCGCCAAAAAGCAAGCCCCGGCGGCGGAAGCGTCACCGGCGGAGTGATTGCAAGGATGCCCCGACCCGAAGTGCGCGCTTTCGGAGCATGGTTCGAGGCGACTCTCGCGTTCATGTCCTGAACGATTTCGACCGCCCGTGACCGGCCCCTATGTTGGTGCATACGGCCACGGGCGGTCGACTTGCTTCATGCCTCGTTCTGGTTAGACGAGGTTGCTGGCTCAACGTTGTGGGCGTCTAGCGCTTTGCGGGAAACTGCAAAGCGACGGTGATGACGCCGAGCAAGATGCCGAAGGCGGCCATCGCGGTCGCCCAGATGGCGGCGGTGATCGGCATCAGGGCCGCCGGCCCCAATTGCGGGTAGGAACTGGTGAAATAGACGGCCAGCCCCATCGAGATGCCGTTGAAGAACGGCAGGCTGCCATCGATGAAGTGATGCGACCATTTCATCGAATAGACCATGAAGGCCACGACGACGAACAGCGAAGCCGCCGTGGGAATATCGCCCGGCGTCACCATGTTCGGCAGGAAGCCGAACACCGGGATGATGGCCAGCGAAAGACCGGTCAGCACCGCCGCGTAGCCGAAGCTGATGAGGATCGTCGGGATGGCCCTCGGCTTGGCGCCGAGCGCGAAATACTCCGCCCAGGCGATGAACGCGCACCAGAGCGTGAAGTTGTATTTTCCAAACCACAGGCCGAATGGCAGCGATATGACGACCGTGAGGGCCACGGCCAGCCAGAGCGGAACCCGGTTGATCACCACCGGCCCAGGTGTCTCGACGGCTGCTGCGTTGTTGCTCATGATGTTTCCTCCCGTTTTTAACGTGTGCTGAAGACCTCCTGTCGCGGGCACGCCGCCTGCTTCCACCGGCCATGCGACCGGCTCCTCCCGTCCGGCCTAAACGGCCAGACGGAAGCAGGTAGATCCCGCGGCGGACGATCCGGCGTCAGCTGCGACGGATCGTCTTGAAGCGCTTGGTCTGTTCGGTAAGCGCCCGTTCGGTCGGCAGGCGCTCCATGCTGGAAGCGCCATAGAAGCCGTGGCAGTTCGGGCAGTTCTTCAGGATGTAGTTGGCGTCATCCGGCTCGGAAATCGGCCCGCCATGGCAGAGGACGATCACGTCCTTACGGACCTTGAGCGCCGCTTCCGCCCACTCGTTGATCAGCTTGGGGCAGTCCTCGAGCTTGCGCGACGTCTGGGAGCCGATGGCGCCACCGGTCGTCAGGCCCATATGGCAGACGATGATGTCGGCACCGGCCTTGGCCATCGCCTGAGCCTGATCGGGATCGAACACATACGGCGTGGTCAGCATGTCGAGTTCGTGCGCCTTGGCGATCATGTCGACCTCAAGGCCGTATCCCATGCCGGTCTCTTCGAGATTGGCCCGGAAGATGCCGTCGATCAGGCCGACCGTCGGGAAGTTCTGCACGCCCGAGAAGCCGAGGGCGTCGAGCTTGCGCAGGAAGGGCTCCAGCAGCATGAAGGGATCAGTGCCGTTGACACCGGCCAGCACCGGCGTGTGCTTGACCACCGGCAACACTTCGGACGCCATCTCGACGACGATGTCGTTGGCGTTGCCATAGGCCATCAAGCCGGCCAGCGATCCCCGCCCGGCCATGCGATAGCGGCCGGAATTGTAGATGACGATCAGATCGATGCCGCCGGCCTCCTCGCATTTGGCCGACAACCCCGTTCCCGCGCCACCGCCGACGATCGGATCGCGAGCGGCGATCATCTTGCGGTACTTTTCGAGCAGGGCCGCACGGGTGAATTTAGGCATGATAAACGCTCCTTGATCAGACTATTTCGAGGAAGTTGGCGACCAGCGCCTGAATGAAACCGGCATCGTTGATGTGCTCGGGCCGGCGGATGAGGCGGCGCTTCGCCGTCTGGACGACGGTCCGCTCCAGCGCATCGAACAGCGCCTTGTCCGCCTCGGGGTCGTAGAAGGGCTGTCCGGGCTGGTCGATCATCGAGACTCCACCCTCCGGGATCAGCAGACGCACCGGACCTTCCATCCGGTTCAGCCGCTCGCCGATCCAGACACCCATGCGGGCGTTTTCCTCGGCCGTCGTGCGCATCAGCGTCACTTGCGGGTTGTGCGGGTAGAAGCGGCGGCTTTTGTAGTAGGCGGGGATCGTTTCCGGCGCGCCGAAGTTCACCATGTCCAAGGCGCCGCACGACACCACGTAGGGCAGCTTGGTGCGAATGATCGAGCCGAAGCGATCCTCGGTGCAGGCGAGAACGCCGCCCATCAACAGGTCGCAGACCTCAGTGGTCGAAATGTCGATCACGCCGGCGAACATCCTGGAGTCGGCCAGCTTTTCCATCGATTGACCGCCGGTGCCGGTGGCGTGGAACACCAGACAATCGTAGCGGTCGGCCAAGGCGGCGGTAACGCCCTGGACACAGGGCGTGGTGACGCCGAACATCGTCAGGCCGATGGCCGGCTTGCCGGCGGCGCTCGGCCGACGATGGTGAACGATCATGCCGGCAAGCGCGTTGGCGGCGTTGGAAAGAACCTGCTCGGAGATGCGGTTGATGCCGGAAACGTCGGTCACCGAATACATCATGCAGATGTCGGACGGGCCGACATACGGACGGACATCGCCCGACGCCATGGTGGATACCATCACCTTGGGAACGCCGACGGCGAGATCGCGCATGGCCGGCGTCACCAGCGCCGTGCCACCGGACCCGCCGGCCGAGATCAGACCGCCGAGGTCGGTGCGCGAGGTGACGAAGCGACGAAACGCCAGCGTCATCGCCGCGATGGCCGATCCACGATCGCCGGTGAAGACGGCTCCGGCCCCCTCGGGATGATGTCCGGCAACGGTCGCCGCCGAAATGTCCGCCGAAGACGCGGTATCCGTGGTGCCGAGATCCACGGTGACGGCGCGAACGCCGGCCGCCCGCAAGCAATCGGCGATGAAAGTGAGCTCCGGCCCCTTGGTGTCAAAGGTCCCCGCGACGTAAGCTACGCCCGGGCCAGCATCGGATGACGATGGCATCTAGATTTCCTCCCGAAAAGAGGCGGACTTTCCTCACCGCCCTGATTAAAAAGAACGCAAGTGCCGTGCCATGAGGCAAACCAGCAAAAATCAGGCGTTTCAGCCACGGCCGATGGGTAAAGAGGAGAAAGCTACTCAAATGTACCCGTTTTTACCCATTCGTTAATGCGCGCGCCACGAGCCGACCGAGCGCTGGCAAACCGGAAACCATGAGGGAGAGGCATGTTGAAAAGCGGGGAAATCGTCGATCGGGTCACCCGGCGTTCCAGCGGATTTCAGATCGTCTGCCCTCACTTCGCCGGCCTCAGCGCCGAAGAGGCCGACCTGGTCGGCTGCCTGCCGATCGGCGATGCCAATGGCGCCATGCTGGCGGCGGCCGGCTCGCTCGGCGATGACGACGAGGTCTATGCCGGCATCCTTGCCGCCGACCCATTTCGACCGGCCCCGATGCTCATCGGCCTGCTTCGGGAGGCGGGCGTCCGCGCGGTGATCAACCTTCCGACGGTGGCCGGGATCACCCACGGCATCGCCCAGGCCCTGAGCCATGCCGGCGCCGGCTATGCGGCGGAGTTGGCAACCCTGGCGCAGGCGGCCGAGCAGGGCCTGAACGTCATGGCCGTGGTGGTGACGGCCGAGCAGGCTCGCCTGGCGGCGGCGACGGGCATCCGTCAGATGCTCGTCTATCCGGCCGTGATCGACGGTGCTTCGTCGAACAGGAGCGACGCCGCCGCTATGGCAGAGGACGTGGTCCGGACCATCCGCCAAACCGCGCCGGGCGCCACCGTTCTGGCGTTCCGCCATCCGGACTATGGCCCCATCCTGGCCCCACTGATCGCCGCCAGCGACGGCGCCGTCGAGTGGGCGGTCAGCGGGCGCGAGGCGAAGAAGCCCACCGGCTGAAATCGCTCACTCGATCCCGTATTGGCGGATCTTGTTGTAAAGGGTCTTGCGCGACAGGCCGAGATCTTGCGCCGCGGCGCCACGCCGGAAGCGATTGCGGCGGAGCGCTTCCAGGATCCAGTCCCGCTCGTTTTCGGCAGTGACGGGGGAGGATTTGTCCTTTCCCAGCCCCTCGTTGGCGAACGCCGGGGCATGAAGCCGGGCCACCACGAGACCATCGGCCTTTTTGCCGAGCAAAGGCACCAGGTCGGAGGCGCCGATTACTTCGCCGTCCGTAAGGATCGCCGCCTGTTGCACCACATTGCGCAGCTCGCGGACATTGCCGGGCCAGGAATGACCGATCAGCAACTGATAGGCGATGTTGTCGATGACCTTGGGATTTGCGTCATGGCGAGAGGCGAAGTCCGACAGGAATTTCTGGGCCAACAGCGGAATGTCATCGATCCGCTCGGCGAGGGCGGGAACGCGGACGTCCAGCTGGCTCAGGCGAAAGAACAGATCCTCGCGGAAGCGACCGTCGGCGCTCATGGCCCTGAGGTCGCGATGCGTGGCGCACAGCACCCGGACGTTCAGGCGATGCGGCTGGTTGCTGCCGAGCCGTTCGATGACGCCGCTTTCGAGAACGCGCAACAGCTTGCCCTGCAGCGACAGATCGAGATCGCCGATCTCATCGAGGAACAACGTTCCGTCATTGGCTTCCTCGAAGCGTCCGATGCGCGACCGGTTGGCGCCGGTAAAGGCGCCGCGCTCGAACCCGAACAACTCGCTTTCCATGAGATCGCGGGGGATGGCGGCGCAGTTGACGGCGACGAACGGGCAGTCGCGCCGACGACTGCCCCGGTGAAGCGCCTGCGCCACCAGTTCCTTGCCGGTGCCGCTGGCCCCTTGGATCATCACCGTCAGATCGCTGTCGGCGAGGCGTTCGATCATGCGCACCAGTTGGGTCATCGCCGCCGATCGCCCGAACAGGCCGAACCGGCGGCCATCGCCCAGCATCTCGTTTTTCAGCGCCTCGACCTTGCGCGTCAGGCCGGCGACCGCCTTGAATGCCACGGCGGCATCGAAGACCGCCGTTTCCAGCGGAATGCGATCGAGCGTGGAGCTGGCGATATAGCCGTCGGCGTTGCTGGCCTGGCAAACCTCCGCCGCCGCCTGTGGCGTGACGATCGGCCCCCCTTCAACAAAACACAGCGTCTTGGGATTGAGCTTTCGGACCTGCCGGAACACCGCCTTCGCCTCGGCGGCCGCGCCGGCCGTGTCCTGCTTCGCCGGCTCTCCGGCAAAACCGCCGGCCGTCCAGCCGAAATTGACGCAAACGAGCCGACTGCCGGCGGCCGCCATCTCGGTCGCCTGCTGGGCCGTGCGAACGTAGGCGGCGGCGATGAGACCGGCGTCCTTCGCCGCTGAGATCAACTCGATCTCGCGCTGCCAGCCAAGGCCGGCCCGGGCCATCCGGGCCCGCGCTTCATCGTCGAGCAGAATGACGCTGGGGAAGTTGATGACCCCATCGAACCCCCATGACGCGACTTGTCGGACGAGGGCCGGAATATCGGTGCGCGGATCGATGGTCGACGCGCCAAACAGCACCGGGACGTCGACGCGCCCCAGTATCTCGGCCCTAGCGAAGTCCGCCACGAAGGCATTGCTTTCGTGGATGGGAAGCATCGAGATGACCGACGGCGCGCCCATGACCCGAACCCGCCCGGCACTCAGCGCCAGGATGAAATCGGCGCCACCGCGCACGGCCGAGCGCGCCACCAGTCCCGCTCCGATCGCCGCCCCCATGGCAAACCGTCCGGAGGAACCGATCAGCGGACGCTCCTGAGCCAGCCGCTTCGGCAAGGAGGCAATGACCTCCTCGCGTGCCACGCCGACATCGCTCGAGCGCTTCACCATGACCAACCCCACCCTTGGCGGCAGCACAAACGACACGGCAATCGAAAATGCCGGTCACGGCCGCCGCTTCCGTCCCTCCCAGGACGGCGGCCTCCGTCCATCGCAACCTCATTCTTCCGTCATGGCGTTTTGTTTGTCCAGCCGAAGCCATCGTTCTTGCGATGGCCTAAGTCCGGCTTGGCGGCCGATCCGATAGACGCCGCGCGCTCTTGGAGCATCGCCCGGCTGCCCCGGGGGCGCTTTCAAATCCCGGACAAGCTGGGCTTGCTCTCGGCCCGAGCTGGAGCCTTCTCTTGAAGGCATCCGACCCCGGCCAAGGTCGCCCTCACGGCCTCGTCGAGCGGCGTGCGCGGTTCGCCACCGAGGGTCGCCACCAGTTTGGCGTTGTCTAGCCGGACCGGCTGTTCCCAGAGGTACTTCATCTCCATCAGCTCCCTCAGGGTCGTCACGAAGGGCGAAGCAAGGCGCAACAGCCACCAGGGCATGGGCTTGACGGCCATGAACGGGTCATCGAGCGCGCGACGGATCGCCTCGGTCATCGCCGTGCCCGTGGCATCCCAATGCCCTTCCATGTGGAAGGTGGCGAAAGCGTCGAGGCCGTCGTGCTCGGCGAGGCGAACCATGATGTCCGCCACGTCCGGCAGATAGGCCCATTGATGACCGGTGCCGCGCTTGCCGGGATAGCTGATCGACCGGGGGCGGCTGCCGGGCTTCACCAGACCCTGGCTGAACCAGTTGTTGGCCGCCTTGGGGCCGAAGAAATCGCCGGCCCGGACGATCAGCACCTTGGCCTCGCCGCTCTCTGTGGCCTGTCTCAGCCGCCGCTCCATTTCGACGCGGATCTTGCCCTTGCGGGTCAGGGCGTTCTGCGGCGCGGTCTCAGCAATCACCGGAAAGGCGTCGGGGCCGTAGTTGTAGACGGTGCCGGGCAGGATGATGCGGGCGCCATTGGCCTTGGCGGCGGCAATGGTGTTGTCCAGCATCGGCAGCACCAGCTTGTCCCAGTCGCGATAGCCGGGCGGGTTGACGGCGTGGACGATCAGCGACACGCCCTCGGCCGCTGCCATGACGTCGGCCGCCGCCATCGCGTCGCCCTTGATCCAGGTGACGCGGCCGTCCTTGCCGGCACGCTCCGGGTTGCGGTTGAGCGCCCGCACCTGCCAGCCACTTGAGACCAGCCGGGAAGCAACCTCGCCACCGATACCGCCGGTAGCGCCGAGAACCAGTGCGATCTTGCTATTCATGTCCGTCTCCATCGGTTGATGACGTGAAGATGGGCTTTCCTAGATATAAACGAAATTGCCTATAAAAGTTCATATGCTATACGGAAATAGATGAAGCAAGAACCGAGCTGGGATCTCTACCGCACCTTCAACGCCGTGCTCAGCGAGGGATCGCTGTCCGGCGCGGCGCGGGCGCTTGGCCTGACGCAGCCGAGCATTGCCCGCCACATCGACGCGCTGGAAGAAGCGGTCGGCACCCCGCTGTTCCTGCGCACCGCGCGCGGCCTCTCCCCCACCGACGCGGCGATGGAGCTAAAACCCTTCGCCGACCTGATGGCCTCCACCAGCGCCGCGCTGCGGCGCACCGCCGAGGGCCGGATCGGCCAGGTGGACGGCACGGTGAGGATCAGCGCCAGCGAGGTGGTCGGCATCGTTCACCTACCGGCCATCCTGACGAGGCTGCGCCGGCGCTATCGGGCGTTGACCATCGAACTCACGCTGTCCAACGCCGTCGACGACCTTCTGAAGCGCAAGGCCGATATCGCCATCCGCATGGTCCGCCCCGAGCAACAGGCGCTCTTGGCCAAGCGCGTCGGCGTCTTTCCGGTGGGCTTGCACGCCCACCAGGACTATCTCACCCAGCGTGGCGTGCCGACGAGCCTCGACGATCTCGGACGCCACGACCTGATCGGCTATGACACGGAAACGCCGGCGATCCGGGCCGTTGCCCAGCGCTATCCGGCGCTCGGCCGCGGCAACTTTGCCCTGCGCGTCGACAGCGACGTCGCCCAGCTCGCCGCCATCCGCGCCGGCTTCGGCATCGGCATCTGCCAGACCACCATCGCCGAGGCCGACCCCAACCTTCGGCGCGTGCTGCCCGACGCCTTCAGCCTCGATCTGGAGACCTGGGTGGTGATGCACGAAGACCTCAGCGGCAGCCTCCGCTGCCGGGCGGTGTTCGATGTTCTGGTGACTGAGCTGACAGTGCTGGCGCGGCGCTGAAGCCTAGAGCCACTCCAGCAAAAGTGGGAACCGGTTTTGCGTTCGGAGTTGCGTAAAAACAAAAGGCTAGAGCATGTTGGCGAACCAAAGTTCGCCGGACATACTCTAGTGGAGCGAATTTGACATTTGAGTCCCGCCTGACATAACGCTCGCGGTCAAATGTAAAATTCAAAAATTCAACTAGAAACAATAACTTGCTAGTGGTTCTTATGACTCCGACATTTGCTCCGAGGCCGATATCAGGCGGATGCAAATGTCGGAGTCGAACCACTAGCGATCGAACGCGCATCCAGCCCCGCGCCAACCTGGAACCTTCTCACTGCACCAAAAACAGGACTACACCGTACAGTATAGTTTGTTAAACGATCGACCCTATCCTGCCCCAGGCGTCGCCGCTCCGGCGACACCCTTCCAGACAGTGAAATCCGCAAAGAAGGTGGATGAGATGGGGGCTGTGAAGAAGCGTGGCGGAGGCGGAGGGGGCCATGGCGGCGCGCCATGGGTCATCACATTTGCCGATCTCAGCAGCCTTTTGATGGCGCTGTTCGTGATGATCGTTTCCTTCTCCAACCAGGACGAGCAGAAGCTGAAGGAAGCCGCCGGCTCGATGCGCGACGCCTTCGGCTACCAATCGGTACAGCGCCCGGCCGGCATGATCGAGCAGAACGGCCTGCCCGAGCGGAAGCACCTGCGCAACGTTCAGCCGATGTCGTTGTCCGACGCGGTGGAGTTCGCCAGCGACTTCAACGACCAGTATGAAAAGCAGGGGCCGGAGGTGAATACCAACCGGTTCGAGAAGGCCGCCGAAAGCAAGCCGCGCGACTATCTCACCGCTTCGGAATCGCTGCGCCAGGTGCTACAAGACCTGCCGGACTACGCCGAACTGTCCAAGCAGGTCATCCTCGCCATCGCCAACGACGGCCTGCATATCTCGATCATCGATCAGGATGGCCGGCCGATGTTCGCCGCCCAGTCGCGCGAACCGACCGATCGCATGAAGATCCTGTTGTCGCGCATCGCGCCGGTCATCCAGCAGATGCCGGGACGACTGCGGGTGGTCGGGCACACGGAATCCGCCGGAGGCCTGTCGATCGCCGGCGGAGCGGCATGGCAACTGTCGGCCGACCGGGCCATATCGGCCGCCGGCATCCTCGGCAGTTTCGGCCTTGGGCCCGGCAGCCTGGCCGAAGTCACCGGCGTCGCCGACAAGGACCCGTTGTTTGCCGACGACCCCTTCCTGTCAGGCAATCGCCGCATCGAGCTTGTGGTGCTCAAGCAAGTGCCCGCGTTGCCGAGCGCGCAGGAAGCGTTTCCGCCGAACATCCAATGACGCCCGACGCAGAAAGCAAAACGGTGGTTACTGGCGCCAGGACTCAGACTGGATGAAGCCGGCGAGTTGGTCGGCGGGCATGGGAAGCGCCAGTCCGAAGCCTTGCAACAGGTCGCACTTCAGCATGTGCAACCAATAGGCGTGATCCTTGGTTTCGACCCCTTCGCCGACCACCGTCACCCCCAGCGAATGCCCCATCTCGATGATGGCGCCGATCAGCGAGCGGCGCTCGGCGGAGGTCGGAATGGTGCTGATGAGCTGGCGATCGATCTTGATGACGTCCGGCCTCAAATGCAGCAAGCTGGTGATCGACGCGTGACCGCTGCCGAAGTCGTCGATCTCAATCCCGATGCCAGCCTCTCGAATATGCGCGATGTTGATGGCGACCTGCTCCTCCAACTCGTCGAGGAAGATCGACTCGAGAAGTTCGAACGACAACGAGCACCGCTGGGCCGGCAAGGTACTTAGCAGTTCCGCCAAGTGCGGATCGCGCAGCCGGCCGGCCGAGACATTGACCGAGCACTTGGGGATGTGGATGCCGGACAGTTCGAGCCGCTGGCAATCGGCGATCGCCTTTTCGAGGATGATGCCGTCGATCTCGCTCAGAATGCCGAGTTCGTCGGCGATGACGATGAAATTGTCGGGCGTCAGGATGCCGCGTTCGGGGTGCTGCCAGCGCGCCAGAGCCTCAATGCCGGTGATCTCCAGTGACCCGGCCCGAAACTGCAGCTGGTAGTACGGCTTGAACTCGTCGCGTTCGAGGCCGCGTAGGATGTCGTCGGAGATCTGCTTGGTCAGAATCATGCGGTCGTGCGATTCGCGCCGGAAATACGCCCAGCGGTTCTTGCCCTCGCTCTTGGCGCAGTAGAGGCCGATGTCGGCATTGAGCAGCAGCTGCTGCGGATCGATGTCCTTGCCGACGCCAACGGCGACGCCGATGCTGGCGCCGAAACGGCAGTCGTAGCCATGCACGGTCACCGGCCGGCGCAGAACCTCGACGAGCCGCGTTGCCATGGCTTCGAGCGAGGGGAAATCGCCGTCGAACAGGCGGACCATCACGAACTCGTCGCCGCCGATGCGGAAGATCTGGCCGTCGCCCCCCGCCTCGTCTTGCAACAGTCGACCGACATGTTGCAGCACTGCATCGCCGACGCTGTGGCCGAAGGTGTCGTTGATCTGCTTGAAGCGGTCGAGATCGATATGCAGGATGGCGAGGCCGTGTTCACAGTCGAAACCTTGGGCAGCCAGTACCGACATGCGCTGATCGAGAAAGCGGCGGTTCGGCAATTCCGTGAGCGGGTCGAGCATGGCAATGCGCTCGATCTCCGCCTTCGCAATTTCGAGTTCGCGGTTGCGGGCCTCGGCCAATGTCTTGGCTCGCTCGAGATCGAGGCGCAGCAGGATGTCGTCGGTCTCGTCCCAGTTGACGCCGATCATTCGCTTGCTGCCGTCGACATCGATGAAGGGCAGCGTGCGCGTCCGGATATGGCGAACGCTGCCATCGGGCCGGATGATCCGAAACTGGTTGCCGTAAGGTGTGAGCCTTGCGATGTGGTCATCGATGGCCTTGAGAACGCGATCGCGATCCTCGGGGTGCAGCATGCTCTCCCATAGGTCGCCAAACTTGATCCGCTGGTCGTTGGTAACGCCATAGATCGCCCGCGTCGGTGCGTCCCAGTTGGTGTATCCGGTACTGAAATCGGCATCGAAGACGCCAATTCGCGACGCTTCCATGGCCAGTTGCAGGCGGCTCGTCGCGAGTGATAGCCGCTCCTCGGCCAACTTGCGTTCGGTGATGTCGATATCCGAGCCGATAATGCGGACGACTTTGCCGTCGACCCTCTGCGCGCACGAGCCGCGACACTCGATCCAGATCCAGCGGCCGTCGCTATGCTTCCAGCGATACTCGTACCGACATTCCCGGAAATCGGCGAGTTGCTGGAGAGCGTACTGTTCCATCACATGCGCACGGTCGCTCGGATGGATCAACTTGAGGATATCATCGTGTTTGGTCGGGGTCGGATCGCCCGGCCGCAACCCACGGATCTGGTACCACATGTCCGAGAAGGTGTTGACGCGCGAAACAAGATCGGCGTCCCAGATGCCGATCTTTGCCGCGCCCATCGCTTCGCTCCAGCCTTGGGCAAGGTCTGCCAACCCCTGGGCGCGTGTCGTCAGATCGTCGATTTCGCACAGCTGAGCAACCAGGTGCAACCGATCCGATGGCGTACCGATCCGGCGAGGAACATAGAAGGCAGCGCGGAACCAGCGCGGGCGGCCCCCGAGCAGGCGCAGGCAGAGGTCCATCTGCCGTGTCTTCTGAGGATTGGCCTTGAGGGCGGCAAAACAGGCGGCAAGCGGGGCATGTGTTTCGACGGGCGCGAGGCTATCGAGACGACAGCCGACCACCGTTGCCGCGACCACGTCAAAGGTCTTCAGGAACAGGCCGTTAACGTCGAGGATCAGGCCGGCTTCATCCAGGCAAACCGCGGGAAACGCCGGGTCATGAAGCCATCCGTCAAAATCGGACGATAATCCATCTAGGCTGGAACGTTCATCAGCGATGAATTTCACGTTGTCCTCAACCCTCGGCTTAGGAGAGGTCAACAGTATGCTCATTGCGTGAATACACAGTAAACTGCAAAATCGTGAGAAAAAGCGCCAAATATGCCTAGGCTAGTCGAAACCGAGCGGTTCAGTCGATCCACGCTCTGCATAGCACGCGGCGCATGAATGCGCCGAAAACTGCGAGAGTAACAAATTGTTTCCAGCCTAATGATCGCAATAACCGTACTGATCCGATCCTGAACACTCGGCTTTACAATGAAAAACGGCGGACCTTTCGGCCCGCCGTCGTGTTGTCTGTCTCTCGGCTTTCTCAGTTGTCGAGGAAGCTGCGCAGTTTGCGGCTGCGGCTCGGATGCTTGAGCTTGCGGAGCGCCTTGGCCTCGATCTGGCGGATACGCTCGCGCGTCACCGAGAACTGCTGGCCGACTTCTTCCAGCGTGTGGTCGGTGTTCATGCCGATGCCGAAGCGCATGCGCAGCACGCGCTCCTCGCGCGGGGTCAGCGAAGCGAGCACCCGCGTCGTCGTTTCGCGCAGGTTCGACTGGATCGCCGCGTCGATCGGCAGGATGGCGTTCTTGTCCTCGATGAAGTCGCCGAGATGGCTGTCTTCCTCGTCGCCGATCGGCGTTTCCAAGGAGATCGGCTCCTTGGCGATCTTCAGGACCTTGCGCACCTTTTCCAGCGGCATCGCCAGCTTCTCGGCCAGCTCTTCCGGGGTCGGCTCGCGGCCGATCTCATGCAGCATCTGGCGCGACGTGCGGACGATCTTGTTGATCGTCTCGATCATGTGCACCGGGATACGGATGGTACGCGCCTGGTCGGCGATCGAGCGGGTGATCGCCTGCCGGATCCACCATGTGGCGTAGGTCGAGAACTTGTAGCCCCGGCGGTACTCGAACTTGTCGACCGCCTTCATCAGGCCGATGTTGCCTTCCTGGATCAGGTCGAGGAACTGCAGGCCGCGGTTGGTGTACTTCTTGGCGATGGAGATGACGAGGCGCAGGTTGGCCTCCACCATTTCCTTCTTGGCGATGCGCGCTTCCTTCTCGCCCTTCTGGACGAGGTGGACGATGCGGCGGAACTCGCCGGGCTCAAGGCCGGTCTCCGAGGACAGCGTCTGGATGGTCTGACGCAGCTCGCGGATGTCTTCCTTCTCCTTGGCGACGAATTCCTTCCAGCCCTTGGAGGCCAGGGATGCGACGCGGCGGATCCAGTTGGGATCGAGTTCGGATGCCTGGTACTGGCGCAGGAAGTCCTCGCGGCCGACGCCATAGCTTTCGGCGAGGCGCAGGAGCTTGCCCTCGTAGCCCATCAGCTTCCTGTTGATGTCGTAGAGCTGCTCGACCAACGCCTCGATGCGCGCCGCGTTGAGGGAGAGCGACTTGACGTCTTCCTGGATCTCTTCCTCGAGCTTCTTGTAGCGGCGCTCCTGCGACGGGCTGAGCGTGGTGTTCTTGAGCCGGTTCTCGACGTGCTGCTCCTGCAGCCGGCGCAGCTTCTTGAAGTTCTCGGCGATGCGGTCGAAGGTCTCCAGCACCTTGGGCTTCAGCTCGGCTTCCATGGCCGACAGCGACACGTTGTTCTCCATGTCGTCTTCGTCGGACATTTCGCCTTCCGGCAACTCGCCCTCGGGCCGTTCCTCGCCGTCTTCGCCGCGCGGAGCGGGCGTCCCTTCGGCGGGCTCGGCACCCTCTTCCACGCCTTCGCCGCCCTCTCCGCCTTCGGCAAAGGGCATAGCGCCATTCTTGCCGTCCGGTCCGGCATAGGTCGCTTCGAGGTCGATGATGTCGCGCAGGAGGATCTTGCCCTCGTTGAGCTCGTCACGCCAGAAGATGATGGCCTGGAAGGTCAGCGGACTCTCGCAAAGACCGGCGATCATCGCCTCGCGGCCGGCCTCTATGCGCTTGGCGATGGCGATTTCGCCCTCGCGGCTCAGAAGCTCCACCGAACCCATCTCGCGCAGATACATGCGCACCGGATCGTCGGTGCGGTCGGTCGGCTCGCGGGTCGTGGTGGTCTTGGCGACGGCGGTGCCGGTCGTTTCGGCGACCTCGCCCTCTTCCTCGGACGGGCTCTCATCGACGGCGGGGGCCTCCTCGGCCTCCTCGGAATCGACGACGTTGATGCCCATGTCCGAGAGCATCGCGTAAATGTCTTCGATCTGGTCGGACGAATTCTGGTCCGACGGCAGCACTTCGTTTAGTTCGTCATAGGTCACATACCCGCGCTTCTTGGCGAGCTTGATCATCCGCTTGACGGCGGCATCGCTGAGGTCGAGAAGCGGCCCATCCGGCCCTTCGGCGCCAGCTTCCTGGACTTCGTCGTTTTCGGTGGCCTTCGTTGCCATAGTCATCTCCGCCGTCCGCCGGGCCATTACGCCTTGCGTCTTTGCTCGCTCAACTCGCCACGAGGCCAAAAGGTCCCGATGCGCGGCTCGCGCTACCAATACGGGCGAGGCCTTAAGCCCAACTTAACCCTGACGTTTCTGAAAACGCACGGCATCGTTGAGGCCATAGCCGAATAGGCGGGCCGCTGCCGACCCGCCGAAAATCCCCGGAGAGGTGTATTTAGCGGCGCAAACAGATTCCGCAAGGGTGATTCGATCGAGAATCTTTAGAATCAAGATTGATTCGGCGAATCAGGTCGATTTCCACAAGGCCGGCTGCGACGAAGGCCCACCCGTGGTGGCGTCGCGGATGGCTTTCGCCTCCTCGGCCAATTCCTGTTCGCGGCGGATCAGCTCCTCGCGGCGACGATTGAGGTCGCGAGTCAGCTCGTAAATATAGGCGGTGAAGCTCTCGTCGGTCTCGGCCGTCACCGTTTTCATGTCGCGTTCGATGTCGGCGGTCAGCGCCCTCAGGCATAACCGCTCGAGCAGCAGGTCGAAGCAGGTCTCGACAAAGCTCTCCGGCGGATGAAAGCGCAGGATCGGCAGCCGCTCCCTGAGCTTGTGACCACGGCCGATGCTGACGCCGTCCTCGCGCTTCATCTCGTCGCCGTGCACCTCGTTGAGCACGAAGTAGAAGCGGGCATCGAGCCCCTCATAGAAATCCGACACCGAGTTGGCGTCGAAGTCGACGGCGATCCGATAGAGCGCCCGCTTGAAGTCCTCGAGCGGCGCCACGTGGAAATCCAGCCGGGCCAGCCGCTCCATGTTGGTTTCATAGAGGTCGGGATATTCGACCGCGAGGCCGAGCAGCACCCGTTCGATATTGGCAAGATCCGGCTCGGTGGGCGGCCGCATCTCGGCCGAGACGGCAAGACCCTGCCCTTCCCGTCGCCCATCGCGCCGATCGCCACCCCGGAAGTCGCCTCTTCCCTCGCCCCGGCCTTCGCTTCGGAACTCGCCCCGACCCTCACCTCGAAAATCGCCGCGCCCCTCGCCGCCCCTGGCGCGCCGGTCGTGGCTCCAGAACAGCTCCGACATGTTGACGCGCAACGCCAGCCGATAGCGGCGCGCCACCCGCTCGTCCTTGATCAGCCGGACCAGCTCGTCGATGCGCGCTTCCAGCGCCGCCTTCCGCTCGGGCGTGTCGACGCGGGCGTCGGCCGCCTCGCGGTCCCACAGCACTTCCGACAGGGGCCGGGCCTTGGCCACCTCGGCGAGGAAGGCGTCGGCGCCACCGGCGCGCACGATGTCATCGGGGTCCTGGCCACCCGGCAGGAAGCAGAAGTTGAAGGAATAGCCGCTGCGGAGCGCCGGCAATATGCGATCGATCGCCCGGTGGGCGGCCGACACGCCGGCCTTGTCGCCATCAAAGCAGATCACCGGCTCGGCGGCGAACCGCCACAGGCGGGCGATGTGGTCCTCGGTGAACGCGGTGCCCAAAGCGGCGGTGACGTTGCGGATGCCGGCCTGATAGACCGAGATGGCGTCCATATAGCCCTCGGTGACGATGATCGTCCCCGATTTGTGCGCCGCCTCGCGCGCCCGGTGGACGTTGAACAGCATCGTCCCCTTGTGAAAGAGCGGCGTCTCCGGCGAATTGAGGTATTTCGGCTGTCCCTCCGGATCGAGCGTGCGACCGCCAAAGGCGACGACGCGGCCGCGCTCGTCGTGGATCGGGATCATCAGCCGGCCGCGGAAGCGATCGTAGGCGGGGCGGCCGTCCTCCGGCTTGATCAAGAGGCCAGCGGCGACGGCCGTCTCTTCCTTGACGTCGTTCTGGATCAGGTGGCGCTTCAGGCCGTCGCGGTCGTCCGGCGCGTAGCCGAAACGGAACTCGATCGACGTCCTCTCGAGGATGCCGCGCTTCAGCATGTAGTCGCGGGCCGGCTTGCCCTCGGGCGAGCGCAGCTTCTGCTCGAAGAACTTGGCGGCGATCTCGCAGGCGCCGGCCAGATCGACGCGCACCGCCTCGCGTTCGCGATCGCGCGGGTCGGGCTTGGGCAGTGTGACGCCCGCTTCCTCGGCCAGCCGCTCGACGGCCTCCGGGAAGGTCAGCCCCTCGGTCTCGGTCAGGAACTTGAAGTGGTCGCCGGTCGCCCCGCAGCCGAAGCAGTGGTAGATGCCGCGCCGGTCATCGCAGTGGAAGGACGACGTCTTCTCTTTATGGAACGGGCAGCAGGCCCAGAAATCGCCGCGCGCCGGCTGGCTCTTGCGCTTGTCATAGGTGACGCGCCGCCCCACCACCTGGCTGATCGGCAGCCGGGCCCGGATCTGATCGAGAAGGGATGGTTCAAAGCGCATGCCGCCATATACTCAGACGTGACGGCCGAATGCAAAGCTTCGGCGAACTCCGACGCCCCAGCCTGGCCGTCGGCCATATTTTCACGCCATCTTGCGAAGACGCCGCCATCCTGAGCAGATAGCGTCACAAACTGCGCGTAGCGAATCCAACATCGTTCCGGGAGCTCCGATGTACACTGCATTCTACGAAGCCCATCGCGGCTTCGCCATGCTCGGCTGCCTCACCACCGTGCTGTGGGCGGCCCTCGCTCTCCTGCCGACACTTCGAAGGCAGTCGCCGTCCCGCCTTTGGCGGCCGGCCTATATCACCGCCATGGCCACCACCGGCCTTTCGGGCATCACCGGCCTCGTCGTTCTCTGGATGGGCAACTGGCTGACCTTCGTCTTCCCCTGGCTGGGCCTGCTCGCCGTGGCGCTGCATGGCCTCGCCGGTGTGCGCGGCCGCAAGGCGCTCGCCCTTGGTGCCAGCGGCCCGCTTGCCATCGCCCTTCTCGTCCAGGTCGTCACGCTGATCGCCATCTATGGCCTGATGACCGTCAAACCCTTCTAACCCGCCAAGGATCGTCCAAATGACCAATGCCCTGTTCGACTTGCCGCTCACCACGCTCGACGGCGAGCCCACCACGCTGAAGCCCTGGCTCGGCAAGGTGCTGCTCCTCGTCAACACCGCCTCCAAGTGCGGCCTGACGCCGCAGTATGAGGGCCTCGTCAGCCTCTACAACCACTACAAGGATCGCGGCCTCGTGGTCCTCGGCTTCCCAGCCAACGACTTTGCCGGCCAGGAGCCGGGCACCGACGCCGAGATCGCCACTTTCTGCTCGACGACCTTCGGCGTCGACTTCCCGATGTTCTCCAAGATCGCGGTGACCGGCTCGGACAAGCACCCGCTCTACAAGGCGCTGATTGCCGAAAAGCCCGAAGCCCGTACCCTGCCCGGCACCGATTTCCGCGCCGCCCTCGTCGGCTACGGCATCACGCCCACCGAGGCGCCGGAAGTGCTCTGGAACTTCGAGAAATTCCTGATCGGCCGCGACGGCACCGTCATCGACCGCTTCTCGCCCGACACCACGCCCGAGGCGGAGATCGTCGTCGAGGCGGTCGAAAAGGCGCTTTAGGACAATTCAGCCGGGCTTGATTTATAGCACTGAGTGCCATAGATTAAGCCCGCTTGCGAAAGTGAGCCCCAGTTGGGCACCACACCAACGGAGAGCGAAATGTCGCGGCTTCGTCGCCCAATTGGAGCACGCATTGATGCGAGTTCTGAAATCGCCCGAATTTGCCAAACGAGCGCACAAGCTCGGACTTGACGACGCCATTCTTCTCAAAGCGGTCGAAGAACTAGAAAACGGCCGGATCGATGCGCAGCTTGGCAAACATTTGATCAAGCAGCGCATTGCCCGACCGGGCGCCGGCAAGTCTGGCGGCTATCGTAGTGTTATCGTGCATGTGGTGGGCGACCGGGCGTTGTTTATCTACGTCTTCCCGAAGAACGAGAAGGCCAACCTCGGCGCCCATGAATTGGACCTTTACCGTGATCTGGCAAAGGTTTTGGTGGGCGCGCGTATCGAGCAACTCCTGACAGCGAATTGGATCGAGATCAGCCATGGAGGCTACCCGTAAATCGAAGTATCGCAGCGATGCGCTAGAGGTCTTGCACGAGACCGTGTCTGGCCTCTATCGCCATGGCGTTGTCGACAAGGCGACCATGCGGCATTTCGACGTCGGTTGCCTGACCCCGGTCGAGGAACTTGACGCGGCAGGCATCAAGGCGATCCGCGAGGAATCCGGTTTCAGCCAAGCTACCTTCGCCTTGGCGCTTAACGTCACAACATCGCTGGTCAGCAAGTGGGAACGTGGCGAGAAGAAGCCCAGCGGCCCGTCCCTGAAACTCCTTGCTCTCGCCAAGACCAAAGGCATCGACGCGATTCTGTAGCCAAGCGCTGCAATTCAAGCAGTTGAGCGCGTCCTAGATCGCGTTTGAGGTCTCCGGCGGCTTCGACATCCGGCAAGGCACATCCGCTAAATCCTGACCGGAGCTACCCATGCCCAAGACCTTTCTATCCGCGCTGCTGATCGCCCTTTCCATATCGGCCGCGCACGCCGCCGACGCCATCGGCTTCAAGGAGACGACGCTACCCGACACCAGCGGCGACCGGCCGCTGCATGTCAGCATCTGGTATCCGACCGCCGACACCGGCCCGGTCGCAGAGGTCGGCGCGAACCGCGTTTTCCACGGCATCCCCGCCATCACCGATGCCAAGCCGGCCGGCGAGGCACACCCGCTTGTCGTCCTGTCCCACGGCTATGGCGGCAGTTGGCGAAACCTCAACTGGCTGGCGGGAGAGCTGGTTCACCAGGGCTATGTCGTCGCCGCGCCCGACCATCCGGGCACGACGACCTTCGACAAATCCCCCGCGCAGGCAGACAAGCTGTGGGAACGCCCCCATGACCTCAGCCGGGTGATCGACGCCGTGACAGCCGATCCCGTCCTGGCCGGCGCGATCACGCCGAACCGCATCGCGGCCATCGGCCATTCTCTCGGCGGATGGACGGTGGCCGCCCTGGGCGGCGCGCGCTTCAGCCCCAGCCAGTTCCTTAATGACTGCAAGGCGCAGCTGAACCCGCGCACCTGCGGTCTTGCCGGCGAACTCGGCATCGACCCGACCAACGCCAACCAACTCGATGCCGATATGAGCGATGCCAGAGTGGGCGCCATCGTCTCGCTCGATCTCGGGCTTGCCCGTGGCTTCACGTCGGAAAGCCTCGCCGCTTTCCGCGTGCCGGCGCTGATCTTCGGCGCGGGCGTGGATATCGGCGACCTGCCGGCCAAGCTTGAGTCCGGCTATCTCGCCGCCAACCTGCCGAAGGCCACAACCACCTACGTCGAGATTGCCGACGCGATGCACTTCAGCTTCATGCAGCTCTGCAAGCCGGGCGCCGCCGAGTTGATCGAGCAAGACACGCCCGGCGACGGCATCGTCTGCAAGGATGGTGGAGCAAGAGGCCGGGAAACCATCCACCGTCAGGTCGCCGATATGATCATCGCCTTCCTGGCGAAAGCCATTCCTGCGAAATAGGGGCCAGAGAGGCGGACAAGCAACCCAGCCTCCGCCTTCCTGCCCAAGGCTCGCCCAAGCTCCCAGCTTGACAGTCCAAGCCGATGCGCCCAGCGTAATTTCCCTTATTGGGGTGGAGACTTGGGCATGCGCGGTTTTGATGTTTCTGAGCGCGTCACCGCGCCAACGCTTTGGCTGCTCCTCCCCCTTGTCGCGCTTGGGCTCACCGCCTGCGGCGATCATTCCGTCCTGCCGCCCAATGCCGATATCGGGCCGACGCCTCAGATCGTCAAACCGGTCGGCAGCGCCATTCCCAGGGTCAACATCGCACCGGCTGTCGGCTGGCCGGCCGGTGAAACGCCCATAGCGGCGGAAGGGCTGAAGCTCACCGCCTTTGCCTCTGGCCTCGATCATCCACGAAACGTTTACGTGCTGCCCAATGGCGACGTGCTGGTGGCCGAGAGCGCCGCGCCACCCAAGCCCGAGGATAGCCCCGGCCTGTTCGGCTTCGTCATGCGCCGCGTCATGGCCAGCGCCGGCGCCGGCGGACCAAGCGCCAATCGCCTGACCCTGTTGCGCGACACCAATGGCGACGGCGTCGCCGATGTCCGCGGCACCTTCCTGACCGGATTGAACTCGCCCTACGGCATCGCGCTGATCGGCAATCAGCTCTACGTCGCCAACACCGACGCCATCGTGCGCTACCCCTACAAGCGGGGCGAGACCGCCATTTCCGATCCCGGCACCCGGCTGACCGCCCTGCCCGGCGGCCCGATCAACCATCACTGGACCAAGAACATCGTCGCCAGCTCCGATGGCCGCTTCCTTTATGCCAGCATCGGCTCCAACAGCAACGTCGGCGAAAACGGCATGGCGGTCGAGGGTGACCGGGCGCAAATCTGGCAGGTGGACGCCCGCACCGGCGAACATCGCACCTATGCCACCGGCCTCAGAAACCCCAACGGCCTCAGCTTGTCCGGCAATACGCTGTGGACCTCGGTCAACGAGCGCGACGAACTCGGCAGTGATCTGGTTCCCGATTACATGACGTCGGTAAAGGACGGTGGCTTCTATGGCTGGCCCTACAGCTATTACGGCGAGCACGTCGACAGCCGCGTCAATCCGCCCCGGCCCGATCTCGTCGCCAAGGCGATCGTCCCCGATTACGCGCTGGGCGCGCATACCGCCTCGCTGGGCCTTGCCATTACCGCCAACAGCCGCTTGCCCGCGCCCTACAAGTCCGGCGCCTTCGTCGGCCAGCACGGCTCGTGGAACCGCAAGCCGCTCAGCGGCTACAAGGTGATCTTCGTGCCGTTTGCCGGCGGCAAACCGGCGGGTCCGCCACGCGACGTTCTCACCGGCTTCGTCGACGCCAAGGGGCAAGCCAAGGGTCGGCCGGTCGGCGTCACGCCCGACGGGCGCGGTGGCCTCCTAGTCGCCGACGACGTTGGCAACGTGATATGGCGCGTCACGGGCAAATAAGAACGAAGCGGAGCAACCTAGCACAAATTCCCCTGGTGGATCGCGTTGAGCAGGAGTTGCCTGGAAAACACGGCAGCATAAGATTCCTTGCATGGTCCCCTGTCCGCTGTTTACGCGCCGCCGCTCACCGCGTTAGGAGAAGCGGACGCCGGCTTGGCGCCATACCGAGTCGCCGTCCATGCTGCTTCCCGCCGATCTGACGCCCGCCACGCTGACGCTGCTCCTCGTCACCACCTTCGTCGCCGGTCTCGCCCGTGGCTTCTCAGGTTTCGGCGCGGCGCTGATCTTCATGCCGATTGCGAGCGCGCTGATCGGCCCGCGCCTTGCCGCGCCGGTGATCCTGATCATCGATGCCATCACCACCATCGGTCTGGTGCCCGGCGCCTTTCGCCGCGCCGACCGGCGCGAGGTGGCGGTGATGTCGCTGGGCGCCATTGTTGGCGTGCCCTCCGGCGTCTATCTCCTCACCCACCTCGATCCGCTGACCATCCGCTGGGCGATCATCGCCATCTGCGCCGCCCTGTTCGCGCTGCTGCTCTCCGGCTGGCGCTACCACGGCCGTCCCAAGGCGCCGCTGACCATCGGCGTCGGCGCGCTGTCCGGCCTGTTCTCCGGCGCCAGCCAGGTGGGCGGACCACCAGTAATCGCCTATTGGCTGGGCGGCGCCATTCCCGCCAATATCGTGCGCGCCAACATCGTCCTCTATTTCGAGGTGTCGACGGCGCTCACCCTGATCAACTTCCTGATCGGCGGCCTGTTCGTCTCCGTGCTGGTGCCGCTTTGCCTGATGACGGCGCCGGCCTACGGCATCGGCCTGTGGGGCGGAACGCGCCTGTTCGGCGTTGCCTCCGAAGCGACCTTCCGCCGCATCTGCCTTGCCCTGATCGCGCTCGCCGTGGTCGTCGGCCTGCCGCTGCTCGACGGCATCCTGCGCTGACCTCACGACGCCGCGAAGGTTGGCAACCCGCTCCGGTCAGGTTGCAAGGTAGCGCGTGGGCGTAGCCCCGAGCGCCTTCTTGAACATCACGATGAAGGCGGTGGGAGACTCGTAGCCGAGTTCGCTCGACACCCTCTGGACGGTCGCGCCACTGGCGAGTTCGCGCAGCGCGATGGTGAGATGCAGTTGCCGCCGCCACCGGCCGAAGGTCAGTCCGGTTTCCTGAACCATCAACCGCTTCAACGATCGCTCGCTCATGGCAACGTGGGCGGCCCATTCCCCGAGGGTGCGGCGGTCGCCCGGCTCCGCCGTCAGAGCCGCGGCGATCATGGCGATCTTGGGGTGGCCGGAGACGGGAAGCTCCAGCCGCTCTTGCGGCATGAGCGCCAGTTCGTCCAGCAAGACGCGCACGAGGCGGCCGATGTGATCGTCCGGCGCGTAGCTGCCGGAAACGTCCGCCAGACGCAGGATCATCTCGCGGAGCATCGGCGACACCGATAGCGTGCAGCACTTTCCTGGAAGCGCCGCCGCGTCGGGCTCGACGAACAGATAGGTCAGGCGGGCATTGGGCGTAACCTGGTTGCTGTGCGGCACGCCGCCGGGGATCCAGATCCCGCAGTCCGGCGGAACGATCCACAGGCCATTGGCCGCCGTGCAGGTGACGGCCCCGTGCAAGGCCAGGATGAGCTGCCCCTGCCGGTGCTGGTGGCGCGGCACCTCGGCCTCATAGTCACTGAAGTCGAGACGCAAGGCGACCACCGGGCGATCCGACCGCTCCGGATCGAAGTCTTCGTCGCAGGAGCGCAGCGGTCGCGCCGATTGGCCCGATTTGGAGATCATATGGCATTATCTCCAAATTCGCACGCCGCGCAATCGGCTACCGGTGGTGATCAACACCTTGAAGGAGGCTGTCATGCGAATTGCTGTCGTCGGCGCAACGGGAAGAATTGGCGCCAAGCTCACCCGGACTCTGTTGGACGCCGGGCACCAGGTCAAAGCCCTGTCGAGGGGCGGTCCGGCCCTCGACGCGCTGGTCAACAGCGGCGCCGAGCCGTTTCTGGGTAGCTTCGACACGGGCGCCGGAGACCTCGACAAGTTCTTTCAGGATGCCGATGCCGCGTTCCTGATGGTGAAGACCGACTGGAGCAACATTCACGGACACTATTCGGCGGTTGGCCAACGCTTTGTCGATGCGCTTGTCCATTCGCCCGTCAGGCTGGCCGTGAGCTTGACGGCCATAGGGTCGGAGGTGGCAGGAAGCACCGGCCATTTTGAGAGCTTCTACAAACTGGACCAGAAGCTGAACCAACTCAGCCAGATCGACCTGGTCCATTTGCGCGCCGGCTGGTTCATGGAGAACACGCTGGCCTGGACGGGGGCCGTCGCAAAGCATGGCCGGATCGGCTGGTCGCTTGATCCCAATTTGAAGACGCCGTGGGTGGCAACCCAAGACATCGCCGATCTCGCGGCCAAGGAATTGACCCATCCGACGGGCGAAAGGCGCGTTGTCCGGGAGGTCGGTTCGCAAGACCTCACCATGCCGGAAGTGGCCGCGATCATCGGCCGGGAGATCGGCCGACCCGTGGCCTATCGCTTCGTCGACAGAACGCGACCGGAGATCGAAGCCGAGTATCTCAAGCGATTTGGCACGCCGGAAACATGGCTCGACGACAGCCAGACCCTCGCCGCCCTCAACGACGGGCGTGTCCGGTTCCACGGCAGCCGCGGCCCGCTGCCGACTACGATGGAAGTCTTCATCAGGGACGTTTGGAAGCCCCGTTATCTGAAATCCCTTGCCGATGACCAGGAAGCCGAAACATTTTACACCTGGAGCGCCCGCGACTGATTGGCTTTCCGGCAAATCCAACGAACATTCTCCTCCCCATGAGGGGGGAGATCAGTCCCAACGGTTGCCGGCACCGACCCCAAGACGCCGCATTTACAGTCTACCAATCCGTGCATATTGGCCGGCAGGAGTACCGACATGCGCGGCAAGACGATTCTCGGCGGCATCGGTCTCTTTGCCGGCACCGTCTATATTCTCAACGCCTCCTGGCTGGTCATGCCGTCCGACATCGGCTCGCCCCGCATCATCGCCCATCGCGGCGTCCACCAGACCTATTCGCGCCAAGGCGTCGATGCCGAGACCTGCACGGCAAGCCGCATCGATCCGCCCAGCCACGATTTCATCGAGAATACCATCCCCTCGATGCACGCCGCCTTCGCCGCCGGCGCCGATGTGGTGGAGCTCGACGTCCACCTGACGCCGGACAAGGTGTTCGCCGTGCTGCACGACTGGACGCTCGATTGCCGCACCGACGGCCATGGTGTCACCGAGGAGACGCCATGGCCGACACTGAAGGCGCTCGATGTCGGTTATGGCTACACCCCCGACGGCGGCAAAACCTTTCCGTTGCGCGGCAAGGGAGTGGGCCTGATGCCGCGCCTCGACGAGGTCTACGCCGCCTTTCCCGGCCACTCCTTCCTGGTCAATTTCAAGAGCCGCCGCCCCGAGGAAGGCGAGGCGCTGGCCGCCCTGCTCAACGCCGATCCGGAAGCGCGCGAAGCCACCTTCGGCGTCTACGGCGGCATGGAGCCGACGCGGCTGGCCGAGGCGAGGGTTTCCGATCTCAAGGGTTTCGACAAGGCATCGCTCAAGGCCTGCCTCATTGCCTATGAAATCTACGGCTGGACCGGCGTGCTGCCGAGCGCCTGCCGCGACACCATGATCGCCCTGCCGATCGACATCGCCCCCTATGTCTGGGGCTGGCCCTACCGCTTCATGGAGCGCATGCGCGAGGCGGACAGCGAGGTGTTGCTGGTCGGGCCCTATGGCGGTAGCGACTTCGCGGCCGGCATCGACACGCCCGAACTGGCCGCCCGCATTCCGCCCGGCTTCGATGGTTACGTGTGGACCAACAAGATCGAAACCATCGGGCCGTTGCTGAAGGGCTACTGAACCTTTCCTCCGTCATTGACGCCGCCGGCCGCCTCGCCTATGTAGCCTCAGATCTGCCGGGCGGTCCGCCGCGCCGGCTTTTTGGTGCGCCGCCGCGCCGTTCGTGATGCCTTTTCAGCCCAAAGGAGCGTCCGCCATGACCACCGTCGCCTGGCAGGAACCCAAGCCCACCGCCGTCCTGGTGCTCGCCGATGGCACCGTCATCGAGGGCTTCGGCATCGGCGCGCGAGGCGAGGCTGTGGCCGAGGTCTGCTTCAACACGGCGATGACCGGCTATGAGGAGATCCTCACCGACCCCTCCTACGCCGGCCAGATCGTCACCTTCACCTTCCCGCATATCGGCAATGTCGGCGTCAACGACGAGGACATCGAAACCGTCAACATGGCCGCCGAAAGCGGCGTGCGCGGCGTGGTGCTGAAGGACGAGGTCACCGACCCCTCCAATTATCGTTCTCTCAAGGGCTTCGACACCTGGCTGGCAGCGCGCGGCATCATCGGCATCACCGGTGTCGACACGCGCGCGCTGACCGCGCTGATCCGCGACAAGGGCATGCCCAACGCCGTCATCGCCCACGCGGCCGACGGCAAGTTCGATCTGGAAGCGCTGAAGGCCAAGGCCAGGGCCTGGTCGGGCCTTGAGGGTCTCGATCTCGCCATCGAGGTCACCAACCCGCAGAGCTACGACTGGACCGAAGCGAGCTGGGCCTGGAACAAGGGCTACGGCCACCAGCAGGCCAAGAAATACAAGGTCGTCGCCCTCGACTTCGGCATCAAGCGCAACATCCTGCGCCTGCTGGTCGATGAGGGCTGCGAGGTGGTGGTGCTGCCGGCCACCGCCACGGCGGAAGAGGTGTTCGCCCATCAGCCGGACGGCGTGTTCCTGTCGAACGGCCCCGGCGATCCGGCCGCCACCGGCGACTATGCCGTGCCGACCATCAAGGCGGTGATCGAGTCCGGCGTACCCACCTTCGGCATCTGCCTCGGCCACCAGATGATGGGCCTTGCCCTCGGCGGCAAGACCATGAAGATGCACCAGGGCCACCACGGCGCCAACCATCCGGTCAAGGACTACACCACCGGCAAGGTGGAAATCACCTCGATGAACCACGGCTTCGCCGTCGATCCCGACAGCCTGCCGGACAATGTTGAGCAGACCCACGTGTCGCTGTTCGACGGCTCCAACTGCGGCCTGCGCGTGAAAGACAAGCCGGCCTTCTCGGTGCAGTACCACCCCGAGGCGTCCCCCGGCCCGCAGGACAGCCACTATCTGTTCAAGCGTTTCGTCAACTTGATCCGCGAGACCAAGGGCGAGCCGACGGTGCCCGAGCGGGCGTGATCCATTTCGCCAAATGACGGCAAGCCGGCCAGAAGCCTCGCGCTTTCTGGCCGGTTTTCATTTGGGCTCACCGAAAGTGGCAGCTTCAGCAAAACAATCCAGGGCATTCACCGGATAACCCGATGTTTCCATCTGGTTGCTTACCGCTCTAGGTACAATCCGACCCTGGCAATTTTCAGCATTGATTTTACGATGCCGCGTGTGCCGCCGTCATAGGGCACGCGACGACATGCGCCAGCGCTGCCCGAAATTGCCGGCCTGCCGTTTCCCAGCTTCTGGGGGCATGCCTGTGACGACATCACCGCCTTCGGCATCCCCACCCCGGGGCGGACGAATGGTTCGACTCCGGCATTCGTATCCGCTCCCGCCCAGACCGAATGTCGGAGTCAAATCATCAGCACCCCTCGGATTAGCACCATCGGCGGTCTCTTCGCCGGTTCAGGAGCGCTCCACTAGCGCGCCAGATTGAGGATTATCGATGGACGAGCCCAAGACTACCGTCACCAAGCTGCTGCGTCAGCAGGCCGCTCTCGCAAGTTTCGGCAGCTTCGCGCTTCGCCAGGGCGATCTGATGGCGGTCCTGTCGGAAGCCGCTCGGGTTTGCGCCGAGAGCATGGACGTGCCGTTCTCAAAGGTTTGCCGCTACCGTCCAGAGGAAAACGATCTGCTCGTCGAAGCCGGTTACGGCTGGAAGCCCGGTGTCGTCGGCAACGTCGTCTCGCGCGCCGACGCCAGCTCGCCGCAAGGCCGAGCCTTCAGCACGGGCCAGCCGGCGGTCTCCAGGGACCTGCGCAAGGACAGCGAGTTCGTGCTGCCGGCCTTCTATGCCGAACACGGCGTCGTTTCGACCGTCGATGTCATCATCAAAGGGACCGATGAGCCCTATGGTGTGCTGGAAATCGACAATGACCGCCGGTGCGACTACGACCAGCACGACATCGACTTCCTGACCGGGTTTGCCAATGTGCTTGCCGAGGCCGTAGCCACATCGACACGCACGGCGACCCTGCGCTCGACCATCGCCCAGATGGCGACGGCGGTCGAGGAAAAGGACCGGCTGCTGGACCAAAAGAAGATGCTGGCCGAGGAACTCCAGCATCGGGTGCGCAACAATCTGCAGCTCATCTATGGCATGCTCGACAAGCAGGTGAACGACACGCCGGATCTCGATGGCCGACGCGGGCTCAAGGCCATCGTCCGCCGCGTGTCGACGCTGGCCCAGGTTTACGACCATCTGCTCGGCCGAGAGATGAGCCGGACCACCGATTTTGGCGGCTACCTGAAGTCGCTGTGCGCCAATCTGGCGGAAATCCAGGACTCACCGTCCGGCGCGGTGACGCTCACCTGCGCCAGCGACACGATCTTCCTCGATCTCAATTCCGTCACGGCCTTGGGCCTCATCGTCACCGAGCTGCTCGCCAACAGCTTCGACCACGCTTTCCCGGACGGCGTGGGCAAGATCGCGGTGGCCGTGCGGGGCGCCAGCGATCACTCGGATATGGCGACCATGACCGTCCGCGACGACGGTCCAGGCTTCACCATGAGGACCGAAAGCAAGCGGCACGGGCTCGGTCTGGTACGACGTCTGGCCGAACAGCTAGGCGGAACGACTGAGGTCGAAAACAATCACGGCACGCTTTGGACCATCCGGTTTCCGGTTCTTCCGGCCGGCGCTCTAGCGTAATAGCCGGTCAGCCGGGCAACGCTTGCGACAGCAACTTGAGCCCGCGTGGATAAGGCGGCGCCACGGCGCCATTGGCGACGACGGTCGCTACGATTTCCAGGCTGCGCAGCAAATCGGGGATGCTATAAGGCTTGGTCAGGCAACCTTGCCCGATCGCGTCGGCCGTAAGATAGGCCGGATTGCCGGTGGCATAGAGAATGCCGATCCGGTGCGGATCATCCCACTGGGGCGCGATGTCGCTGCCGAAACCGCCGCCAGCAAGCCGCAGATCGATGACGGCAAGGTCGGGTTGGTGGAGCCGGCCGAGCGCAACCGCCTCTTCGACGGATCGCGCGATGCCGCACACGGCGTATCCGCCGTTGACCAGAGCATCTTCGACCATATCGGCGATCATAAATTCGTCTTCAACAATCAAGACCTTGAGCATGATGCCATCTCTTGGCCAATGGGCTTGTTGGGGTCATCGGCACTTTTCGATGGTTGCGGATTTCACTGACGGTGACAAGCATCGGCATTTACGCAGGCCATCAATGCGTCGGGGCCCGCATACGCCAGGGCACCAATAGCCAACGCTCGCGTGCCGCGACAAAGCCACATCATCCGATGGGGCACGATTGCTGTTTTCAACTCGATCAAGAGAGAGCGCGACAATCTCCGCCCGGCGCTCAAACCCGTTCCGCCAAAAACCGACCTCCGGCGTGACGCCCGACCACGGATCCCTCTCCGGTTGGTCAAAAGCGACGTCACCCCTCCGTCGATGGTTTGGCGTCCCCCACGGGCGGCCGCTTCCGCCCGGCTTCGGCGTCGAACTCGAGCACCGGACGGCCGTCCACGTGCCCTTCGTCTCCGGGTATTTGGACAAAATCATTCCGGGGCCAGGAGCTGGTATCTGGCGCAACAGGGACCAGCCGTTTCAGAATGGCGGCGGCGATGGGGGCGTAGTGATTATCGAAATGATGGCCCCCAGGACGTTGCACCAGCTCGGCGCCGGGCAAACCGATTTTGCCGCAGAGGCTTTCCTTGTCGTCACGGCCGTAGACACACTGGACGATCGAGGCCGGCGCCTTTCTGAGGTCTGACAGGGTTGTCGACATGGATCTAGTGGCCGCCAGAGGGATGAAGTCGGCAACCTGAATTTCGAACTGACGGGCACCCGAATAGCCCAGCAGCGACAGCAGCGAGACGCTCGGCTTCGACGTATCCGGCAAGGCATCGTAAATCGCCGGCAGCGCGTCGGCACCGAAAGAATAGCCGATGAGCGCTACCTTGGAGAGATGCCACTTCGCCCTGTAGGCGGTGATAAGGGCGTTGACGTCAACGGCGGCGTCGCCGGGCTGAACCTCGTTCCAGAAATAGCGCAACGAATCCACGCCGATGACCGGCACGCCGGCGGCCTTGAGGGCGCTTCCTATCTGGGCATCGATATCGCGCCAGCCACCATCGCCGGAAAAGATGATCGCCATGGTGTCGTACTTGGCTTCGGTGGCGAGGATCGTCAGCGGCAGCTTGGCGAGGGCATCGTCACCCGTCTTGACGTTATCGGTGGCGCGGGCAATGGCCAGCCGCAATGCCGCTGCCGCCACCTGCTGAGTGTCATGTCGGCCGATATCGAAACCGGCAGCGCGCAGTGCATCGACATGGGCAAGGCCGTCGGAGTCGGCGGCCGCGGTGGCATAGACATCGATCGGATCGGCAAGCGGACCTGGTTGCAAGCCGTAAATCATGCTCTTGCCATCGGCGCTTTTCTCAAACGGAGCGGCCGAGCAAAGCTCCTTGCCGATGGGCAGCGCGCGCAATGGGTCGACGGCGATCGTACGTAAAATGGTGGCATCCGGCGTCTGCGCGGCCAGCGCCAGCGCGAAAGTGCCGCCAAGGCCAGCGCCGGCAATCACCGGCGAATAGTACCGCGTTGAGGCGAGCATTCGCTGAAGGTCATGGCTCACCTGTTCGAGGTCGGAGACGAAATAGGCGCAGTCCTTCGCCGCCGCCGCGCCTTTGTCGAGGGTCTTCGGCGTATCGATGCCGACAACGATGTTGCCTTCGGCGGCGAGCCGTCGCGCGGCAATGCCGTCCCATAAAGAGTATCCGCCGGCTCCTGACAAATAAAAGGCGATGCCGCTTGCCGCGCCGCGCGGCGCAACCACCTCGCCGACCACGAGCATTTTCGGATCACCGGGGTCGAGGCGAGCAAACAGAACGAAATAGGCAGCGATTGGTACGGCGATGACAAGCGCGACGATGCAGCCAGCCAAAAGACTCAGGGCGCGCTTCATTTGGCGACCACTCCTCGCAAGCCGCCGCCGATGACGAAGGTCAGATCGGCCAAGGTGAGCAGCGGGTTGAGCCCATTGCGCAAGCTGCTGCGCCTCGAGCCTTTGATATCGGAAACAGAGAGATCGACGATCGCGTTTTCACCAAGTTTGAAAGCCGACAGGCCCAAGTCGGCATAGAGGGAGATTTTGCGCGCCGCCACTTGGTAGAACACCGCCCGACCGCGGTGTTCGCGGACAAGTTCGACGAATCTCCCGACCAATTCGGAGCGGGCGGCGACGCGAGCAATGTCGTCCGGCGCGGCCGGTTTGGCGTAACCTTTGGGCGGGCGCGTCAGTTGGTGGGCGACAAAAGCGGCAAGCGCCAGTCCGACACCGAGGGCAGCACGGCGCGCGATTAACGATAGCGCGGCCACGGCTAAGGCGAGCGCGGCGAATATCACCGAGCGATTGCGCACGAAAAAGGAAGCTGTCGGCACGACTTCGGTGGCTTCGGCCGTCTGCATAGAGCCCTTCTTGCGCGTCCGCCAATGACTGCTCGGTGCGCGGTTCTGTGATGATGCAATTGTGGACGGTGAAGACGTTTCGCCCTTCGGCAACGCCTTCTGGGAGAGGCATTGGCGCCGAATACAAGACCGGCTTCGGGCAGAGTTTCGACGAGAACAATCTCAGATCGCCGCACCAACCAGTAGTGCCGGCTTGATCGCAGGACTTATACACGTCCTGTCATAGCGGACAGCATCTTTCGAAGCGGTTACCGCCGTAGAAATTCATAAATATAAGCATTATTGACATAAAAAGTTCGACCCGTGACGGCCTATATCCGGGCACCGCACGCATATATCTACGTATTGTTTTCAATCAGACCATTCATTTCATTTGAAAATTAAGCTTGATTGCGAGGTCCGCAGCCACGACGTGTCTCTAAACTACAGAATAGTGCAGACCGCCGTCCCTTGCCGTAACTCATCAGGACGACGCTCTCCCATTGATGCCGACCACGGCGAGGGCCAGCGCTGTGAAAGTGCCGAACAGCTCTGTGATCGGGATGGACGCCAGCGCCATGGTGAGACCCTTGGCGGCGGCGATCGCCCCCACGGCTCGCTGAATTGCGATCAACTGGCAGAGGCGGCCCCCGCTTTTCCAGGAATTGCTTGCCCGCGGTGCGCGAGGGGTTCGCGGGCTTCTCGATGCAGGAAGTGGGACTGACCTATTCGGTGAGCCCCAAGGGGCAGAGAGAGGCCAAGGAGCTGATCATCAGGTCATCCGGCTCAGCTCGCGGGGCTGAGAGCGGCTATCTGGCGCCGTATCTTGGATGAATCTGGTGCCTGCCCCTAGCCGTTCGCACGTTCAACAGACAGCACTGTTGCGACGCCGCGTAGCAGGCCTGAGGGGAATGGGCATGCAAGACATCGATCCGAGTGAACGATTCCGCGCTCTGATTGATGCGGCAGCATCTATCCTTGGCGACGGTGTGGACCATCCCAACGTATGGGCCGTTCTTTGCGAACACGTCACGTTGGAACACGGGCCAGCTTTCATTGCGTTCGTCGAGGCAATCCTTCCGCTGCAGGACGATCTCAGGATTATCAAGGCTCTGCGTCTCATTCATGCCGTTTCGTTCGGCGTGGCAGTCGACGAGCAATCAGGGATAGCCAAACTCGGAGAACTGGAAGGTTCTTGGCCGAACTGCACGGAAATCGCAGGTGCCAAATTCTTTCTGCGCAACCTTTCGAACCCCGACCGCCCACCGAATCTGATTGGGAAGTTCTGTGAGGCCCCATTTACGAAGTTCGAGACCCTGATCGACGGCTCGGTCGCGCCTTGCTGCTCGATCTGGACCAAGAAGCGTCTCGGCCAACTCGCCGACGGCGGGCTGGAGGCCTGCTGGAATAGCCAGAGCGCCCAGGAAATGCGTGCCAGCATCCTCGACGGCAGTTTCCGCTACTGCAACAAAGAGCGGTGCACGCTGATCATGGAAGATGCACTGCCAGATGCCGACGAGGTCACGGACCCAGGGCTCAGGAATGTAATCGGCAAAAGCCTTGTCATCCTCGACGAGAGGCCGCGGTGGCTGTTTCTGGGCCATGATCTCACTTGCAACCTTGCCTGTCCCTCTTGCCGCGACCAGACGCTAGGCTTAGACAAATCTTTCGAAAAGCCCCTTCAGAAAATAGAAGAACAAGTAATACATCCAATACTGCATTCGGAAAACAAGGTAAAACTCTCAGTTTCCGGACAAGGCGATCCGTGGTCTAGTCCTCACTATCGCTCTATCCTTAAATACATTGCAAATCGAGAACTAAACATCGATCTTGACATTCACACCAACGGCCTTCTCATGACAGAAAGTCGCTGGTCGGAATATTCGGGCCTAGAAAAATATCGCCCTCTTGTTAACATCTCAATCGATAGCTGTACGCCATGGGTATATGAGATTTTACGTCGGCCTGGCAAATGGGCGACGCTCCACCAAAATCTCATCTTTATCGCTTCAAGACGAGCGGCGGGGGCAGTCAGTGAGATGCACCTTAACGCCACTGTCCAGGCCGATAACTATCATGAACTGCCCGACATGGTTGCCTTCGCTGCGCAGCTTGGTGCCGACACCATACGCTTCTACATGATCCAAAATACCGGCGGTCATCTTGCCGCAAGCTATCCCGAGAAGAACATCGGCAATCCGAACCATCCACTCCATCTGGCGTTTCTTGAAACGCTGCGCCATCCGATCTTGGGCGGTTCGATCGCACATCTTTACGATGTCGCGAACTGGCGGGAAAACGCATTGCAAGCGTCGCTACCCTCTGACCGGCTTGGTCGGGAGTATAGCCAGTCTGATTTGCTGCAAGCTCTTGGCGAGACGATACGGACCGGGGCTTTCGCGACCACGGTCGCTCTTTGTGCCGCGGGTAGAATCCGGTTCCCCAGTGACATCGGCATCCTCAGGGCAGAGGCCGACGCACTGTCTGCTCTCGGATTCGATAGACTAAGTGCATACCGACAAAGGGAAATCGATGCCGTCACTACGAAGGGGGCACCCGAGCCTGTGATCCCCATTTCGTCAGGTTCTGACCTCTCGGATGCACGGAGGGCAAACGCGTGAACTCAGCCGATGGCGGAGGCACGGCGTTAGTTATCAATAGTCATTCGCCGCCGTCCTAAAACGTATTGCACGCCGCCGCGTCGCCCTTGTCGTAGCCGACCTTGAACCAGCGTTTGCGGTCGGCTGACGAGCCGTGGTTGAAGCTTTCCGGCACCACATAGCCTTGCGTCCGCTTCTGTATGGCGTCGTCGCCGATCTGAGTGGCGGCGTTCAGCGCCTCGTCGAGATCGCCGGGTTCGAGAATGCCTTTCTTCTCGGCATAATGGCCCCAGACACCGGCGTAGCAATCGGCTTGCAACTCCACCTTCACCGACAGCGCGTTGGCGGCGGCCTCGCCGAGGCTCTGGCGCTTCTTGTTGAAGGCCGGCAGCACGCCCAGGAGGTCCTGCACGTGATGGCCGACCTCGTGGGCGATCACATAGGCCTGGGCAAAATCGCCGGGGGCGTCGAACTTCTGGCGCAGTTCGTCATAGAAGGCGAGGTCGATGTAGACCTTGCCGTCCTCAGGGCAATAAAACGGCCCGCTCGCCGCGCTGGCAAAGCCGCAGGCCGACCGCATCTGGCCAGAGAACAGCACCAGCGGCGTTGCCGTATAGCGCTTGCCGTTCGCCTTGAAGATCTCCGTCCAGGTGTCCTCGGTGTCGCCGAGCACGGTGGCGACGAAATCGCGCATCTCGTCATGCTGGCCCGCGCGCGGCCGATCGATCGCCGTTGAGCTGCCACTTGTCGAGCCGCTGTCCATGCTGCCGTCGAGCAGCACCATGGGATTGATGCCGAGGAACCACAGCACCAGGCCGAGAACGATCAGTCCGCCGATGGAAAGGCCACCGCCGCGACCGCCGCCGAAGCCACCACCTGGAAAGCGCATGCCGCCACCGGAAAAGCCACCGCCGCTATCCCTGACGTCCTCGATGTTGTCGCTCTGGCGACGCCCTCTCCACTGCATGCCCTGCCCCTCCGCTGTCTCAGAGTATAACAGCAAAACGCGCGGCAAGTTCCGCCATAGCTGACACAGGACTGTCGTCTCGGCAGCGCATGTAGAGGCGTCTTTTCCTGAGCCGAGTCCGGACCATGCCTGAGATCGAAGCCATTTCGCCGCTGCTTGCCACCATGATCGCCGCCGCTCACCTTGGCGGCGGTATCGCCCGCAAGCATTTTGCCGCCTGCGGTCAGGCAGAGGTGGACGAGAAGGCGGCGCGCGACTACGTGACGGCGGCCGACGTGGCGGTCGAGGCCGCCATCGCCGCCGAACTCGCCGAGGCCTATCCGGACTGGTCGATCAATGGCGAGGAGAAAGCCGGCAATCGCGAGGGTGCGCCCGACGCGCCGCGCTTCCTGATCGACCCGATCGACGGCACCACCAATTTCGCCTGGGGCATTCCCTTCTTCGGCGTGGTGATCTCGCTGCTGCGCGGTAACCGCATCGACGCCGGCGTCGTCTACGATCCAATGCGCGACGAACTCTTCTACGCCGAACGCGGCCATGGCGCCTTTCTCGACGGGGCACGGCTCACCGTCCGTCAGGGGCGCGACATCGACCATGCGGTGATCGGCGCCAGCCTGCCGATCCCCGGCCAGGTCAAGTCAATGCCGGTGGCCCGCTACCGCGAAGTGCTGATGGAAATCATGGACCACGCTGCCACCATGCGGCGGATGGGCTCGGCGGCGCTGTCAATCGCATATGTGGCGGCCAGCCGCCACGACGCCTTCTTCGAGGATGGCCTGTCGCCGCACGATTACGCGGCTTCCGTGTTGATCGTCGAGGAAGCCGGCGGTCTGGTCGGCGGCTTCGACGGCGGCGCCATTCCGGACACCGGCGCCGTGCTCGCCGCGACGCCGACCGTTCACCCGTGGTTGGTAGAACGCTTCACGGCGTAACGGCGGCAAGCCCCAACTCCACCGCTCGCCGCGCCACCGCGTCGGGCTCGTTGGTGGTGATCTGGTCTGCCTTGAGCGCGATCAACCGGCGGAGGCTGTCGTCGGCGCCGGGGTGATGGAGATCGAGCGTGTAGGCGTCGATGCGCTTGCCCGCCTTATGGAACGCGGCGATCAGGTCGAAGCCACGCCTGTCGGCGGTGAGGATCGCAGCATAATCGAGATAGATGAGGCTCGCTTCCGGCAAGGCCGCCAGTGCATCGGCAACGAAAGCGTCGAGATCGCCGCCGGCCTCAATCTCATCGACCGTCCGCTCGTTACAGGGATCGAAGCCGAGGTTGAGACCCGGCGTCGCCCGGCCAAGCCGCGCCACCGCGTCGCGGTCGCCGCCCGACAGAATGAAATGCGGCGCGACCCCTGAGAGCACGGCCGCGAAAGCCTCGACGGTAGCCTCGTCGATGACGTCGGCGCCCACCTTGAGGTCGAGCTGGATCAGCGTTTCCGGATGCACCGAGCCAGCGCGCACCAAGCCCGCCAGATCGTCGAGCAGCAACACCTTCTCGTCGGTGATTTCGCCGGAGGGCCGGCGCAGCTTCAGCCGCCGGAGATCGTCCGGCCGCGCCGAGGCGACCGGCCCGTGGCCGTCGGTTTCCCGATCGAGCGTTTCGTCATGCAGCACCGCGAAACCGGCCCCGGCGTGAGGATTGAGATCCACTTCGAAGCTGGCGCCCACCGCCATCGCCTCAGCCGTCCGGTTCGGCGTGAACGGCACGTCGGAACGGACGCGCCGACCCATGTGCCATTTGAGCCGGGTGCGATGGCCGTCGCGGTAAAGATCGAGGCCCGCCTCGTCGAGGTCATGCATAACGAACGTCGCGAAAGGAGCGCTCCGTGTCGGAGCGGTAACGGCGCGGTTCGGCGCCCTCGGTGAACACCGTCCAATTGTCGACGCGGATGCCGATCCGTTCGCCGGGCTCGACGCGGATGGCCTTGTCGGTCTGGATGCGGAGATGGGTGCCGTCGGCGAGCGCACCGTCGATGACCACATGCGCGCCGAAATCGATCATCCGGCGCACCGTCACCGTACACCCCTCCGCCGGTTCGGACAGCGCGATGTCTTCCGGACGGATGGCAAGGCGGGCCGGGCCGCTGCCCTCGGCCGGCAGCCGCAGGCCACCGGCGGTCACCTCGCCGTCGGCCAGGGTGCCCACAAGCATGTTCATGGCGCCGATGAAGCCGGCAACGAAGGCGGTCTTCGGCTCGGCGTAGATCTCGCCGGGCCGGCCGACCTGCTGCATGCGGCCATCCGCCAGCACGACGATGCGGTCGGAAATCGCCAGCGCCTCGTCCTGGCCGTGGGTAACGAACACGGCGGTGATGCCGAGGCGCTGTTGGATGTCGCGCACCTCGTCGCGCAGGCGTTCGCGCAAATGCTGGTCGAGACTGGCGAAGGGTTCGTCGAGCAGCAGGATCTTCGGCTCGATCACCAGGGAGCGGGCGAGCGCCACGCGCTGCTGCTGGCCGCCGGAAAGCTGGCTCGGCAGGCGTCCGCCATAGCCGGAAAGACCGACGAGATCGAGCACCTTCTCGACGCGGTCGCGGATTTCCGCCTTCGGCAGATGGCGCAGCTTCAGCCCGAAGGCGATGTTGCCGTGGACGGTCATATGACTCCACAGGGCATGGCTCTGGAACACCATGGCTGTGGGGCGCCGCTCCGGCGGCAGATCGGTGACATCGACGCCGTCGATGGCGATCGTGCCCTCGCTCGGCGTCTCGAAGCCACCGATGATGCGCAGAAGCGTCGACTTGCCGGAGCCCGACGGCCCCAGCAGGCAGACGAGTTCGCCGTCCTCGATGACGAGATCCATGGCATCGAGCGCCGTGACCTTGCCGAATATCTTGGCGATGCCGCTCAAACGAACCTGAGCCATGGGAAACGTCCTGAGAGAGCCTGATCCGAAACTCGCTGGGGCGAGGCAGATGGCGATGGTTTCGAGAACCGGAGCGGAGCGAACTTGGTGTTCGTGAGCACCGGAAGCGGAGAAATCGAAGTTCAGGCATCCGCCCGAAAAGTTGCAGACTTTTCGGGCTAAGCGGATGCCCGGAGATGCCCGCCCCAGTAGAGTTTGGGGTCAGGCTCAGCCGCCGAGGCCCTTGGCGAATGCATCGGCTCCCATCACCCGGCGGGCCGCCAGCATCAACAGGAAGGACGGCACCCAGAGGAAGACGAACAACACCGCGCCATATTGGACTTCGAGGGCGTTGTTGATGAACGAGATCATCACCATCGGCATGGTGCGCACGTTGGGCAGGCCGATCAGCCAGGCGGCGTCGGTCTCGTAGAAGGTGTTGACGAAGGTGATCAACAGGGCGGCGAACAGCGTCGGCAGGGCCTGCGGCAAGGTGATCGACCAGAACACCCGCATCGGCCCGGCGCCGACATCGCGCGCCGCCTCCTCCAGGCGCCGGTCGACGCCCTGGAAGGCGGAAACCGGAATCCAGATCATGTAGAGCAGCGTGCCGACCAGCTGGATCAGTACCACGCCCCAGAAGGTGCCGACGAGGTGCAGCGTCAGGAAGATGGTGGCGGTGGCGACGATCAGGCCGAATTTCGGGAAGGCCTGCACGGAGAGGAAGGCGAGGAACAACAGGTTGCGGCCGGGGAAATCCAGCCGGGCAAAGGCATAGGCGGCCGGAAAGCAGATCGCCGCCGAGATCACCGTCACCGTCGTGGTGATGCTGAGCGACAGCCAGAGCGCCTGCCAGACGTCGTTGCGCGTCAGCGTGTCCTGCCAGTAGCCGAGGCCCATGCGCTGCGGCAGGATGGCCGGAAAGCGCCAGATCTCGGCAAACGCCCAGACGGCGGTGACGATCAGCGGCAACAGGATGACCACGGCGAGGCCAACGAGAAAGGCGATGCCGGTCCAGTCGAGAGGGGCACGCCGGACGATCCGTTCGACCGCCGTCGGCGATGCATCGAAGGGCGAAAGGGGCGCGAGGTCGGTCATGCCGGTCCCTTTCTGCCACGGGCGATGGCGCGCACGTAGACGAGGCCAAAGGCGGCGCAGAAGGCGAAGGTGATCACCGCCTGCGTGGTGGCGTTGAGCGGGTCGGCGTTGTCGGAGAAGGTGCGCTGCATATAGGGGCCCATCATCTCCGGCGAGGCGGGGCCTAAGAGGTAGGGCAGCGTGAAGGCGGAGAACAGGCCGAGCACATTGAAAGACAGCGCCACGATGATCGAGCTCTGGATGCGCGGCAGAATGATGCGGCTGAAAATGGTCCAGCCCCTGGCGCCGAGGTCGCGCGCCGCTTCCACCGACGCGGTGGAGACACGACCGAGGCCGGACAGCAGCAGGAGCAGCGTCAGCGGCAGCCCTTCCCAGACGAGGCCGATGATCGGGCCGGCCGGCGTGAGGTAGGGCGTCGACAGCTTGGGCAGATGCAAGGCGACGAGAATGGTGTCGACGATGCCGTTGGGGCCGAGCACGCGGATGAAGGCATAGGCCACCAGCACGGAAGGCACGAACAGCGGGAACAGCGCCAGGCTCTGCACCAGGGCGGCGACGGAGCCGGACCGAAAGCGCAGGTAGATGGCGATCGGCATGGCGACGACAACGCGCAGCACCGAGGTAAGCGCGGTCACCCACAGCGTCAGCCAGAGATTTCTGAGGCTGTAGGCGTCGGTGAAGAAGTAGCTGTAGGAGGCGGCGCTGAAGCCTTTGCCCGGAAAATACAGCGTGCCGACGAAAGCCTGCAGCACCGGCCACAGCACCAGCCAGACCAGCAGAACGACCGGAAGGGCGACGAGAAGGAGGCCCGAAAGCCCCCCTCCCTCTGCCCTGGGGTGGGGCACAGTGATCATCGCGACCGGATCAGGTGCGCGAGATATTCGGGGCGACGTTGCGGTACCAGCCGTCCTGCACCGCCTTGGTCCAATCGCCCTGCGGGAAGGTCGGAATGGAGGACGGGATGACGTCGGCATACTTGTCGTGCAGCGCCTGCGGCAGGTTCGACCAGTCGACGGCGGGGAAGCCGCCAAGCTTCTCGATGATGACCGCCTGCGTCTCCGGCAACAGCAGGAAGTCGGCGAGCTTCAGCGAGGCATCGAGATGGGCCGCGTTGGTGGGGATGACGGCCTGGGAGAAGGCCCCGCACAGAGCGAGATCGGAAAGCTGCACCAGACCGGTGGTTTCCGGCAGCACACCCTTGGCGATCGCCTGCAGCGCCTGGTCGGACCAGGCCGGGACCATGGTCACGGCGCCCTGGGCGAGCAGTTGCAGCGAGGCGGTGTTGCCGGCGGTATAGGCGCCACTCTGATAGAGCGAAGGCGCGAGGTCGCCGAGCGCCGCCCAGGCCTTGCCGAGAACGTCGTCGGCCGTGGCCTGATTGAAATTGTCGACCTTGAACTTGCCGGGGTCGCGGCCCGACACTTCATGCACCACGCGATTGACGAAGTTGAAGCCCGAGCCGCCCTTGTCGGGGCGATTGTAGATGAACTGGCCGGGGTTGGCCTTGATCCACGCGACGAGGTCCGCGAAGGTCTTCGGCACCTTGTCCTTGGGCAGCTTGGTGGTGTCGTAGGCGAGCAGCACCTGCGAGCCACGATATGGCAGGCCATAGGGCGTCTGGATCGCCAGCTTGTTGAGCGTGCCGTAATTCTTGAGGCCGGCCTTGCTGAAATCGGTCCACAGGCCAGCCTCGAGACCGCCGGCCGGCAGCATCGGCTCGTACTGTTCGATGAAATCGAGCTGCGGATCGGCCTTGGCCGACAGGGCGGCAAGAGCGCGCTGCGCAACAGCGTCGAGCGCCGCCGCTGGGCGGGCGATGACGACGTTGAGCTCGATGCCCGCGTTGGCCGCCTCGAAGGCCGGCTTGATGACGTTGCCGAAGAAGTCGGAAATGTTGGCGTCGGACGCCGTATACATGTCGAGGCGCGTCGCCGCTGCGGCAAAGCGGGTGGACGCGGCAAGGCCGGCGGCCGTACTGACCATCAGAAATTCACGGCGGTTCATGGCACACTCCCGAGAGCGTTGGGTAAAGCGGTCCGTTCTTGGCGGAGAGCCAACGGTTCGGGCGAACGCTAGGGAGGCTGCTTATCGTTTCGATGACAGTTGGACGGCAGTTCCGTGAAGTCGGAAAGCCATCTGGGGATTAGGGTAAATCGGATTCAATCGCGGATGAGCCCGCCGAAATAGCGCAACCCATAGGCGCGAACATCGCGAACCCGGATCTCCTCGAAGCCGAAGAAGGCCCGGTAGTCGCCATCAACGATGTCGATATAATCGTGGCCACCGTGGCGGAAGCGGAAGCCGCCGAGGAAGCGATGCTCGCCATAGAGCGCGGTGAGCGCCTTCTTGATGGTGGCGCCGGCTTCGCTGCCGGTGATCAGGTCGTCGCGCAGCACCCGGCCGTGATAGCCCATCGTCCAGACTGGCCTGTCGCCGTGCCAGACCACTTCCTGGCCGGCAAAGTCGGTGCCGCCGAAGTAGCTGTCGAGATAGCGATAGTCGCCGTCGGCGAAGGCAAGGTCGTGCGAGCCCGGACGGCAGCTCACCGCCGGCGCGCCGCCGCCGGCATAGGTGGCCGCCTTGGCGGCAATGATGAAGTCCTCGAGTGCGTCCATATACGGCCTCCGATGTCCCACCGTGGAACCTAACGCAGGCTACTGCCGTTTCATGGCAGCAAGAGAGGCGCTTTATTTCATTGCCGGCTTGGCTTTCGGCGCGATGGACAAATCATCCGGCATGAGGCACCTTCTCCTTCGGGTTGTAGGGGTGTGAAAGAGGCATGAACGCAGAGACGTTTCGCGCCTGGCGGCAGCGCCAGGGCCTGACGCAGGACGAGGCGGCGCAACACCTCGGACTCAAGCGACGAATGATCCAATATTACGAGCGGGGCGAACGCGCCGGCCGCGGTGTGCCGATCCCCAAGCACGTGCGCCTCGCCTGCTGGGCCATCAGCCAGGGCGTCCGCGATTTCGACGGTCAGGAGAGCGGCGAGGCCCAGGCTAGCTGAGGCTGCGGGTCGGCGATCAGACGATCCGACGCACCATGACGAACTCGTCGATCTCCCTGCCGTCATGAAGCAAAGCTGCGGGAATCCGCCCCACCTCGCTGAAGCCTTCGCGCTGATAGAAGCGGATGGCGGCTGGATTCTCCGCGCTGACCGTCAGCTCCAACTGCCGGATGCCCATGTCGCTTGCGTGAGCTGCCACAGCGTTTAGCAGACCCGACGCCAAGCCCGTTCCGCGCAGGCTCTGGCGCAGGTAGACCATGACGATGACGGCGCGGTGGGCCATCTTGATCCCCCGCTGGCGAATGAGCCCGGCCAGCCCCACGGGCGCCTCGCCCTCGAAGGCTACGAATACGGGCTCACTCATGCGCTTGAGCCACTCCTCCTCGGAGAGGCCCGACCAGTCATCGTAGGTGCCGGCATAGGCCGCAGGTTCGAGGCGGAGCGCTTCCAGACGAATGCGTTTGAAGATATCCACGTCAGTGGCCTCAAGGCGCCTGATCGTCATGCTGTTTCCGGTCACTCGCGCCTCCCCGCTTCCAGCCCCTTTCGATACCCTGCTCCCATGCGCAAACGCAACGGCTAGAGCTTGCGAGACAATACAGAGCAGCGCCAATTGCAGACCTGCCTAACAAAGCCGCCAATTCAAGCGGAGCGGGGTTTGCGGCCGCGCGCTTTTCATCTATAAGCCCGGCAACGGTCCGAACGACGATCACCCTTCTTGCTACCCGCCCCGGTCGGTGCCCCAAGCACCAGCCGCGTTTACACGCGAGTGAAGATGCCCAGACGCACCGATATCGACACCATCCTCATCATCGGCGCCGGCCCGATCGTCATCGGTCAGGCCTGCGAGTTTGACTACTCGGGTACCCAGGCCTGCAAGGCCTTGAGGGCCGAGGGCTACCGCATCGTCCTCGTCAACTCCAATCCAGCCACCATCATGACCGATCCGGACATGGCGGACGCCACCTACATCGAGCCGATCACCCCGGAAATGGTGGCGCGCATCATCGAGCGCGAGCGGACCGAGCGGCCGGGTGACCGCCTTGCCCTGTTGCCGACCATGGGTGGCCAGACGGCGCTCAACACCGCGCTGTCGCTGAAGAAAATGGGCGTGCTGGAGAAGTACGGCGTCGAGATGATCGGCGCCACCGCCGAGGCGATCGACAAGGCCGAGGACCGCCAGTTGTTCCGCGAGGCGATGACGCGCATCGGCCTCGACACGCCGAAGGCCGCCTTCGTCAATACCTCGGCCCTCAAGCAGCAATTCCGCGCCGAATACGAGTCGCGCCGGGCAGCGGCGATTGCCGCCCATCCGGAGGACGACACCCGCGCCAAGGCGCTCGCCGCCTTCGAGGGCGAATGGGCCACCGACGAGAAGGCGCGGCGCGAGGAATACAACCTCACCGCTCGCCTGCAGGCGCTGAAGGCTTACAAAGTGACCGGCCTGCCGGCCATCATCCGCCCGTCGTTCACCATGGGCGGCACCGGCGGCGGCATCGCCTATACCATCGAGGAACTCTATGAGTTGGTGATGTCCGGCGTCGAGGCATCGCCGACCAACGAGGTGCTGGTCGAGGAATCGGTGCTCGGCTGGAAGGAGTTCGAGATGGAGGTCGTCCGCGACAAGGACGACAACTGCATCATCATCTGCTCCATCGAGAACATCGACCCGATGGGCGTGCACACCGGCGATTCGATCACCGTCGCCCCGGCGCTGACGCTGACCGACAAGGAATACCAGATCATGCGCAACGCCGCCTGCGCGGTGCTGCGCGAGATCGGCGTCGAGACCGGCGGCTCCAACGTGCAGTTCGCCGTCAACCCGGCCGACGGCCGGATGATCGTCATCGAGATGAACCCGCGCGTGTCGCGCTCCTCGGCGCTGGCCTCCAAGGCCACCGGCTTCCCGATCGCCAAGGTCGCCGCCCGCCTCGCCGTCGGCTACACGCTGGACGAACTGGCCAACGACATCACCGGCGGCGCCACGCCGGCCGCCTTCGAGCCGACCATCGATTACGTGGTCACCAAGATCCCGCGCTTCGCCTTCGAGAAGTTCCCCGGCGCCGAGCCCAACCTCACCACCGCCATGAAGTCGGTCGGCGAAGTGATGGCCATCGGCCGTACCTTCCAGGAATCGCTGCAGAAGGCCCTGCGCGGCCTCGAAACCGGCCTCAGCGGCCTCAACGAGATCGAGATCGGCGGCGCCGGCATCGACGAGCGCGGTGCCATTCGCGCGGCGCTCGGCATCCCGACGCCCGACCGGCTGCGTCACGTGGCCGAGGCGATGCGCCGCGGCTTCACGCTCGAGGAGATCTACGACATCTCCCACATCGACATGTGGTTCCTGCGCGAGATCCACGGCATCGTCGAAACCGAGGCTAAGATCCGCAAGAACGGCCTGCCGGAAACGGCCGGCTGGCTGACCCGCCTCAAGGCCATGGGCTTCTCCGACGCACGCCTCGCCGAACTGGCCCACAAGCCGGTCGAGGACGTGAAGGCGCTGCGCGACAGCCTCGGCGTCCACCCGGTCTACAAGCGCATCGATACCTGCGCCGCCGAGTTCGCCTCGCCGACCGCCTACATGTACTCGACCTACGAGACGCCGTTCGCCGGCAAGCTGGCCGACGAAGCCCGCCCCTCCGACAAGAAGAAGGTGGTCATCCTCGGCGGTGGTCCCAACCGTATCGGCCAGGGCATCGAGTTCGACTATTGCTGCTGTCATGCCTGCTTCGCGCTCTCCGACGCCGGCTATGAGACCATCATGGTCAACTGCAATCCGGAGACCGTCTCCACCGACTACGACACCTCCGACCGCCTGTATTTCGAGCCGCTGACCGGCGAGGACGTGTTGGAGATCCTGCGCGTCGAGCAGCAGAACGGCACGCTGCACGGCGTCATCGTCCAGTTCGGCGGCCAGACGCCGCTGAAGCTGGCCGACACGCTGGAACGCGCCGGCATCCCCATCCTCGGTACCTCGCCCGACGCCATCGATCTGGCCGAGGACCGCGACCGCTTCAAGCGCCTGCTCGACAAGCTTGGTCTCAAGCAGCCCAAGAACGGCATCGCCTATTCGATCGAGCAGTCGCGCATTGTGGCGAGCGAGCTGAAGTTCCCGCTGGTGGTCCGCCCCTCCTACGTGCTGGGTGGCCGCGCCATGGAGATCATCCGCGACGAGACCGGTTTTGACGCCTACCTCTCGGGCACGTTGCCGGCCCTGGTGCCGGCCGACGTCAAGGCGCAGTACCCCAACGACAAGACCGGCCAGATCAACATGGTGCTCGGCAAGAGCCCGCTGCTGTTCGACCGCTACCTGTCCGACGCCATCGAGGTGGACGTCGATGCCCTCTCCGACGGCAAGGACGTGTTCGTGGCCGGCGTCATGGAGCACATCGAGGAAGCCGGCATCCATTCGGGCGACTCGGCCTGCTCGCTGCCGACCTACTCGCTGCCGGCGGCCACCGTCGAGGAGCTGAAGCGCCAGACCCGCCAGCTCGCCCTGGCGCTCGACGTCGTCGGCCTGATGAACGTCCAGTACGCGGTGAAAGACGGCGTCATCTACATCCTTGAGGTCAACCCGCGCGCTTCGCGCACGGTGCCCTTCGTGGCCAAGACCATCGGCAAGCCGGTGGCCAAGATCGCCGCCCGCATCATGGCCGGCGAAAAGCTTGAAGGCTTCGCGCTGACCGAGCAGAAGCTCGGCCATGTGGCGGTGAAAGAGGCGGTGTTCCCCTTCGCCCGCTTCCCCGGCGTCGACACCGTGCTCGGCCCTGAGATGCGCTCGACCGGCGAGGTGATGGGCCTCGACCGCAATTTCGCGATGGCCTTTGCCAAGGCGCAGCTCGGCTCCGGCACCAAGGTGCCGACCGCCGGCACGCTGTTCGTTTCCATGCGCGACGCCGACAAGCCCCGCATCCTCGATTCAGTGCGCGGTCTCGTCGAGATCGGCTTCAAGGTGATCGCCACCGCCGGCACTCATGAGTATCTGGTCGAACACGGCATCCCCGCCGTGTTGACCAAGAAGGTCCGCGAGGGACGGCCGCATTGCGTCGACGCCATCAACAATGGCGAAGTGCAGCTCGTCTTCAACACGACGGATGGTGCCCAGGCGCTCTCCGATAGTCGTTCATTGCGCCGAGCTGCCCTCTTGCAGAAAGTCCCGTATTATACCACCTTGGCGGGGTCGATCGCGGCGGCGCGCGGAATCGGGGCTTGGTCCTCCGGCGTACGCGAAGTCCGCCCGCTACAATCCTACTTCGCCCCGGCTGGGTAGGAAAGAATTGGCGTGTCGCTTTATTGCGGCGTGCCCGTATCACAAAGCCGACGGCCGGAGCCCGGAAGGGGCACGGCACCGGCGGCACAGGAAACATCGCGGCCCGGTGCCTTTGGCGCCGGGCGCTGTGATTTTTTGAAAGGCCTTGAGACCGATGGAAAAGATCCCGATGACCGCCGCTGGGCATGCCGCTCTGGAAAGCGAGCTGCAGCGGCGCAAATCAGAGGAACGGCCTCGCATCATCGCGGCGATCGCTGAGGCGCGCGCCCATGGCGACCTCTCTGAAAATGCCGAATACCACGCCGCCAAGGAGCAGCAGAGCCACAACGAGGGCCGCGTCTCCGAGCTGGAGGAGATGCTGGCCCGCTCCGAGATCATCGATATTTCCAAGCTCACCGGCAAGACGGTGAAGTTCGGCGCTACGGTGAAGCTGATCGACGAGGACACCGAGGAACACAAGACCTACCAGATCGTCGGCGACGCCGAAGCCGACGTGAAGGGTGGCCGCATTTCCATCTCCTCGCCGATCGCGCGCGCCCTGATCGGCAAGTCGGTGGGCGATTCCGTGGAAGTCACCGCTCCCGGCGGCCCGCGCGGCTATGAAATCCTGGACGTGGTCTTCAGGTAAGCAGCAGGTCGTAGTCGGCGCAACGCGCCATTTTCGGGCTCGTGCCGAGACATGAAGTGAAAATCGCCGTCATTCTGCCCCGCGGAACGCACTTCGGCCCGGACAAGGCCACTGCGATCGACCTTTGTGCCTACGACTTCGTTCGTTTTTCCCGCTATCGTGACGAGACCGTCGTCGTCGGAGAGGCCCTCGACAGGCCCTTCGACGACGTGCGCTTCATTGGCGTGCCCAGGCGATCGGGCCAGAGCCAGGCTTCCTTTTCCGACGCACTGGCCGCCGCCGCGGCGGCCGAGCGGCCCGACGTCGTGGTGGTGCACCAACACATCCCCTCGGCACGGCGCATCGCCAGTCGCTTTGGCGACCGCCCGGTGCTGCTGCATCGCCACAACAATCCAAAGAGGCCGAAAGGCTTTCTCGGCCGCTGGATGGAGAGGCGGAAATACGCGCCCTTTGCCCGGATCATCGTGATCAGCGCCTTCACGCGCGATCGCCTCATCGCCTATTTCCCAAGCCTCTCCGCCAAATGCCACGTGGTGCACAACGGGCTCGATCTCAGCGAATGGCCCATCACCGCCACCAAGCACCGGGAAATTCTGTTCGTCGGCCGGGCCGTGCCGGAAAAGGGTGTGCTGGAAGCCGCGCGTGCCGCCGTGTCGGCGCTTGAGCGGGCACCCGACTGGCACATCCGCTTCATCCTCAGCGGTCTCGACGGCAACGCTCCTTACGCAGCCGAAGTCACCGACACGTTGCGCCCGCTCGGCGACCGCGCCGAAGTGCAGCGCGATTTGCCGCACGCGGCCGTGCGCGAAGCCTTCCGCGACGCCGCCATCGCGCTGGTCCCCTCACGCTTCGAGGAGCCGTTCGGCCGCACCGCCATCGAGGCCATGGCCGGTGGCGCCGCGCTGATCTGTTCGCTGCGGGGTGGCCTCAAAGAGACCGCCGAGGGTGTGTCGCTCGAAATCGACCCGGACGACCCCGCCTCCATCGCCGGCGCGATCACCCGCCTCGTCAACGATGAAGCGCTGCGCCACCGCCTTGCCGAAATGGGACGAAAAAGAGTGGAAACCGCCTTCGCCATCGAAGGCTCGGCTGCCCGGCTCGACGATATCTACGCGGCGGCATCCTCACGAAAAGTTGCGGGACGGGCGGTCGATGCGAGTGAATGAATCAGAGCGGTGGGCAAACCTCGATTTAAACTTTATTGGCCTTTACTGCAGCGTCCGCAACAGGATGAGGGCATGACAATATGAGCGAAACACTGACTCGGATCGGCATCATGGTCTGTACGGCCCAGCGGCCGCGCATGCTGCGCGATTGCGTCGAGTCACTGCTCGCCCAACAACTGGCGGACGATTGGCAGGTCGAGGTCTGCGTCGTCGAGAATGACGCGACACCAAACTCGCGTGGCGTCGTCGAAACCATGCCGACGTCTTCGCCGGTGAAGGTTCGCTACTATCAGGAGCCGCGTCGCGGCATCCCCTTCGCCCGCAACAAGACGCTCGAGGTCGGCCTTGCCAACGGCTACGACTGGATCGTGCTGATCGACGACGACGAGCGCGCCGACCCCACCTGGCTCGCCTGTCTGATGCGGACGGCGATCGAGCACGGCGCCGACGTGGTCTCCGGCCCGGTTCGCCGCAGCTATGAGGCGCCGCCGCCCAAGTGGTGGAAGCTGCTGAAGCCCATCGTCGGCCCCGCCGGCATGCCGCTTGACGAGGCGCCGACCAACAACACGCTATTGAGTGCCAAACTGATCCGTCCTGACGGCGGTGCCCTGCGCTTTGCCGAAGCCCTGACCTTCGGCTATGAGGACATCGACTTCTTCTCCCGCGCCTACAAGCTCGGCTTCCGCATCGTCTGGTCGCCGGACGCCTTCGTCGAGGAGACGATACCGGCGAGCCGCGTACAGCCGGAACGGCTGATTGCCAGGGTGCACTCGACGGCCGCCGCCCAAGTCCTCGCCGCCAAGATCCGGCATGGCGACGTCCCTACGGTCGCAAAGTTTGCCCTCAAGGGTATCCGCCGTCTCGTCAGCGGCGCGTTCCAGTGCGCCCTGTTCTGGCCGGGCAAGGGCTTGGGCTGGGAGAAGCCGACCAACAGCTATTATCGCGGCCGACTGCGGCTCGCCCGTGGCCTCGGCATCTATCGGGGCCTCTTCACGATCCTTCCCAACTATTACAATACGGTGGATGGCAACTGATGGTCCCTGAAGGCGAAACGTTGCGGGTGGTGCACGTCCACCTGGGGATCAAGGGCGGCGCCGAGCGCTTCTTCGTCAGCCTCGTCAACGCGCTGGCCGAGCGTGGCGTCGAGCAGAAGGCGCTGATCTTCCCCGACCGCGTCTGGAAGAAGGATATCGAGGCGGTCTGCGGCATCGAGGAGATGGGGTTCAGCCGTTCCCACATCGCCCGCTTCTTCACCAACAGGCGGATTGCCAAGATCAATAATCGTTTCCGCCCGCACGCCATGATGTCGTGGATGCCGCAGGCGACGCGCTGGATTCCGAACGATCCCAACATCCTGACAGCCGCCCGCCTCGGCGACTATCCCGAACGGCTCGACTATTTCGTCAACTGCGACTACCTAATCTGCAACACGCCGGACATCGCCCGCGCCGCCGCCGGCATCGGCTGGGATATCGCGCGCACCCGCGTCATCTCCAACTTCACCGACGTGCGCCGGGTAGCTCCCATTGATCGCGCCAAGCTCGACACGCCGGAAGGCGCCTTCGTCATCCTTGGCATGGGCCGCTTCGTCGACCGCAAGGGCTTCGACACGCTGATCAAGGCCGTGGCGCCACTGCCGGGCGCCGTGCTGTGGCTGGTTGGTGAAGGCCCTGAGGAGGACAAGCTGCGTCAACTCGCCGCCGATCTCGGCTGCGCCGACCGGGTGCGCTTCCTCGGCTGGAGCATGGATCCCGGCCCCTATCTCGCCGCCGCCGATGCGCTCTCCATCCCATCACGCCACGAACCGCTCGGCAACGTGGTGCTTGAAGCCTGGGCGGCTGGCAAGCCGGTGGTCGCCACGGCCAGCGAAGGCCCGAGCTGGCTGATCGAAGACGGCGTCAACGGCCTGCTCGCCCCGATCGACGATCACGCGGCGGTCTCCGCCGCATTCGGCCGGCTGATCGCCGATCCCACCCTTGGGCCACGCCTCGTGGAGGCCGCCAATACCAAGCTGGAATTGAGCCATTCCCGCAAAGCCATCGCCGACGCCTACTTGGCGTTTCTGTCATCGGCGCCCCGCCGACCCTGAGCCCTAGCCGTCGCGGACCCAAAATCGGGAAGCGCTCGGATCAGATCCTCACTGCCCAGCCGCCAAGTCCGCTTGGTCGACGTCACAATGCGTTCGGATCTCGCCTCTGAACGAGGTCGCTCCGCCCGCCATGCCCTGAAGATGCGCGAGTACCCCAAGCAGGGCCTGATCTTGACGGTGGTTGGATCTCGACGAGCCCTCCGGCGCGATAACGTTTTTATCACGCGCTCCGGCAAACCATGCCTTCGCCAATTGCATTGCTTTTTTGTGCCTAGGATCAAAACCGACACAGGCTGCGTTGACGTTTCTGAGCCCCTGCGCCCATGATTTGTCGCAGCCGAAGAATTCAAGGGTCTTCTCGTGTGTCCACTTGGCGAGATCGCCAGAAGAGCTTGGCGAGAAGAAGCCGCGGCGAGCAATTTCGGCATAAGTCCGGTTCAGCTTACACGTGATGACGTCCCCCGCATCCATCCATAACAAAGGACCATCACACTCCTGAATAACCATACCAATGATGGTTGGCTTCCACGCATACTCGCCAGCGGCGACGCGGATGTTCATCCACTCAGGGTATTCGCCAAACAAGAAGGGCCGAACCTCTACCGGACAGGGCAGCTTGGATATGGCTGAAAGCTGATCATCCCGAAGGCCAAGATCGAATGCGATGATCCGAGACGTTGGCTCGAAGCGGCAGGCACTTTTCAGGAATTGGAGGAGCGACGCGCCATGGGTAAAATCGGCTCCCGTCACTATAGTCATCCGACGGCGACGCTTCATATAAAACGCGTTAAGAAGATCGTCCCCAAGGTGTCTTACTGTTTTCAGCATCTCGTCTCGACTACCGGATCACGCCAACTCGTCATAACCTAGCCATGGCTAGCACGGGGGCTGGTGGATCGCCATAGCCGGAACGCCAGCGTCATCTAGCCCCTATACCTATGCAGGTTTGCTTGCTTGATCACGTTTTCGCGGCCAGTCGGGATCTGGGCCGGAAACTTGACAATGAGCCGGCGAGAACGGACAAGCCGGACAAAGACCGCGCAAAGAAACACGAACCGAAAACCTCCCCCGGAATGACCGTCCACCGCGACTGGTCGTGAAAGGCTTTGTTCCCCATCATGGCCGTGGCAAACCCAACAGCGCTATTCACGCCATCCGAGTCCGCGCCTATGTTGGTTCAAATCCGCCGCAACTATAAATTTTGAGCGTTGGTGTCGTCATGAAGAAAAAGTTTGTTGTCGAGGCCGGAGGCGGTCGTTTGGGAAACCAAATGATGCAGTTAATGGTTGCAAATACGATAACAAAAGACCTCGCCGATTTCGAAGTTTGCGGCTACCAAATGCCGGAATGGCGGCTGTCTCGCCCCGCGGGCACCTTTGACCGCCGATTCCCAGTGCTCGTCTGGATGGAAGCCCCACTTGGTATTGTTGCCGCTTTCTGCAAGCTTGGACTTACGAACTACGTCTTCATGAGGTCAGTGCATCTGGACTATAGCTGGTTCCCGTCAAAAGGAGAGGCAGCATCCCTGTTCCACCCCCTCGCGGAAGACGACGCGAAAGGATTTGATGAAAATCACATCGTGATACACGTCCGCGCCGAAGACGCTCTGCAGGGTGGACACCCTGATTACGGCCCAATTCCGATTGAATATTACAAGAGCATTCTCGAAGAAAGCGGATTGAAGCCCGTATTCCTAGGGCAGCTATCGGACGATTATTATAGCAACATGCTGAGGAACGCGTTCCCAGATGCGCTTTTTGTCCCGCCTTCGTCGCCTATCAAAGATTTTCAGGTGATGAGAAACTCGAAGAATATCGTCATCAGCACCAGTACCTTTGGCTGGCTCGCCGCTTGGCTCTCCGATGCGAAACGCATCTACATGCCGCTGATCGGTGGCTTCAATCCCTGTCAGCGACCGGATATTAATCTGACGCCCCTTGAGGACCCCCGCTTCATCTACGATCTATTTCCAGTTCGTCTTTGGCGAGCCGATCCTGAGCAAATCGATGCGCTCCAAGTTGCGCATGACTTTCGCCGGCTAACCACCAACGAAGTGACCCAAATACGTGAAAGACAAAATCGGCTGCTGACCCCACGCCGCTTCATGAAGGGGCTTCAGTTGACCCGATATGTGTTGAGGCAACTTGCCTGGCGAGCAATGGGCTTGTTCAGGATCTCACGGAAGACATGACGCCCCTCGTCAGAGCCTGCCCCGATCTGGCTCCGACATGGATGACTATCGAGTTCCCAGCCTCCGCCTCTCCTCCCACGCCATGGCGATCCTCAGGGCCCGGCCGGCGCTGAGGCTGACGGCGATCACGAAGCCTTCGGCACCGACGGCGAACAGACGGCGGATGAAATAGTTCTTCACGAAAAACCAGATGGGATCGGCGATCAACCTGAAGATTGAGGGGTTGCGCCCCTTCTGGGCCCAGTCGCGGGCCGACAGCTCGCTGTAGCTGCGGATCTTGTCCCACATGTGAGCGAAGGACTTCATGGAGATATGGGAGACGTCGCCCTTGAGCGTCACCGGCTTGCTGCCGTCGCGGATCTCCACCTTGTCGTGGACGGCGCTCGACTTGAAGCCGGCACGCCGCCGATCGTAAAGACGGGGCGTGACGTTGGTCGGGTTGAAAAGGCCGGGCTGAAGGCTGGGCGCCAGGCGACTGACATGGCGGATCCGGAGCGAATAGGCGGCGGCGCGCGCTTCTTCCGGCATCGCAAACACCGCCCGTATCGACGCCTTGACATCATCGAGCAGCACTTCGTCGGCGTCGAGGTTGAGCACCCAATCGTGCTGGCAAAGGCTTTCGGCATAAACCTTCTGTTCGCCGAAGCCGGTCCAGTCGCGGTGATAGACGCGCGAGGTATGGCGACGGGCGATATCGAGGGTGCCGTCGGTCGAGCCGCTGTCGACGATCACCAGGTCGTCCGTCAATCCGTCGAGAGCCTCCAGCACCAGATCGAGCCGATCGGCTTCATCCTTGCAGATTACGAAGACGGAGAGCGGTAGCGGTGACATGCGTGGTCCCTCGAGTAGCCATTCCACGTCTGTCCTAGCACGCACCGTCGGCCGGCGGAACTGGCCGGCTGATGGCGATGAACGGTGCTTTTTTCCGAAAGCTCAATGCTGTAAGTCAATTAGCCATCGTGCCGCACGCTGCCATCCTGCGAGGAGTATCCGATGCACTTGATGCTGACGCAGTGTTTCCCGCCAAAGTTCGGGGGGATCGAAAACATGATGGGCGGGCTGGCGGAAACGATCGCAGCTTCCGGCGCCGAGCTGCTGGTGCTGGCCGACGGCGAGCCCGATCCGTCGGCGGCGCCGGGCTATCGGATCCGTCGCTATCGCGGCTTCAAGCCGCTCCGGCGCTGGTTGAAGGCCAAAGCCGCCGAGCGGGTGGTCCGCGCGGGCAAGGTGGATACGGTGTTTGCCGACAGCTGGAAAAGCCTCGAGCGCTTCCAGCCATCCGGCTGTCAGGTCATCTGCCTGGCCCATGGCATGGAGTTCCCGCCCAAACCGACGGCGGCCAAGGCCGCCCGTATCAGCGTCGCCCTGGCCAAGGCTTCGCGGGTGATCGCCAATTCTCGCTATACGGCGTCGCTGGCGGCGCCCTATGTCGACGCCCGGCGCTTGTCCGTGGTGACGCCACCGATCCAGCCGCAGCCGACCGCCGACCCGATCGCCGTCGCGGAATTCGCAAACAGGTTTGGCCCCGGCCCCATCATCGCCTCGCTGTGCCGCCTCGAACCACGCAAGGGCATCGACCGGTTGATCGAAGCCATGTCGGCCCACCCTGCCCTGGCGGCGGCGCGCCTGCTGATCGCCGGCGATGGCCCCGATCGAGCGCGCCTTGAGGAGATTGCGCGGTCATCGCCGGCCGCCGGCAACATCCATTTTCTCGGACGCATCGACGATCGGGACAAGGCGGCGCTTTTCACCGTCTGCGACGTGTTCGCCATGCCGAGCCGGCGCGAAGGCGCGTCGGTCGAGGGCTTTGGCATCGTCTATCTGGAGGCCGGCTGGTACGGCAAACCCTCGCTGGGCGGCACCGACGGTGGCGCCGCCGATGCCATCAAGGACGGCGAGACCGGCCTGCTCTGCGATGGCGCCAAGGGCGAACAGGTGGCATCCGCGCTGGCGCGGCTCTTGTCCGACGCCGATCTCCGAACCCGCCTTGGAACAGCGGCGCAAATCCACGCCCGCTCGCAGACCTGGGCGCAGAAGCTCGGCGAATACCTGCCTTCACCGGCAGCAGAGGTCATGGATTTGCCGGCGACGACCGGCCTAAAAGACAGCATGTCCAGCCCGCCCCGCATCCTGCAGCTTCTCCCCGCGCTCGGCGACGGCGGGGTCGAGCGCTCCACCGTCGAGATGGTCGGCTATCTCCGCGACAAGGGCATCGTCAACTTCGTGGCGAGCGGCGGCGGCGATCTGGTAACGGCCGTCGAGGCCGGTGGCGCCAAGCACCTCGCCATTCCGGTCGGCCGCAAAGCCCCCTGGTCCATCATCGGCAACGCCTTCGCCGTCGCCAAGCTGATCGATCGCGAAGCGATCGACATCGTCCACGCCCGCAGCCGGGCGCCCGCCTGGGCGGGATGGCTGGCGACGCGATTTGCCCGCCGCCCCTGCCGCTTCCTCACCACTTTCCACGGCGTCTACGGCCATGGCAACGCGCTGAAGCGTCTCTACAATCGGGTCATGCTGCGCGGACCGCTGGTGGTCGCCAACTCTCAGTTCATCCGCGACCACATCGAGACCATCTACGGCTATCCGGCTGACCGCATCGTGGTGGCGGCGCGTGGCATAGAGCCGGCGCTGTTCGACCCCGCCCACGTAACCGACGATCAGCGGGCCGCCATCCGCCACGAATTCGGCATGGTCGACGGCGAGCCGATACTGATCATGGTCGGCCGCGTCACCGGCTGGAAGGGCCACGCCGTGCTGGTCGACGCGCTCGCCCGGCAGGCCGATCGGCCCTGGCGCCTCGTTCTGGTCGGCAGCGGCAATGACGGGGTGATCGCCGATCTCAAGGCGCGCATCGACGGCCATGGCCTATCCCAGCGGATCATCCTCACCGGCAGTCGGCGCGACGTGCCCATCCTGCTCGCCGCCGCCGATCTTGCCTTCTCCGCCTCCACCAGGCCGGAGGCGTTCGGCCGCGCCGCCATCGAGGCCGAGGCGATGCAAACGCCGGTGATCGCCACCGATCACGGCGGCAGCCGCGAAACCGTGCTGCCCGGCCGGACCGGCTGGCTGGTGGCGCCCGGCGACGCCGACGCCATGGCGGCCGCCATTGGTGAAGCCCTGTCCGCTCCCGAACGGCTCAAGGAGATGGGCCGGGCCGGCCGCGCTTTCGTGATGGAAAATTACACCACGGCCCGCATGCTGGAGCAGGAGTTTTCCGCCTACCGTCGCCTGATGGACACCGCGCCATGATCCTGCCCTCGGTCTGGATCCTCACCGATGGCAAGGCCGGCGACGAGCAGCCGCTTGCCGGCATCGCCGAGGCGA